>NZ_MJGT01000072.1:10119-68011 GCF_001864975.1 Curtobacterium sp. MMLR14_002 | reverse complement strand
GCCCCGCGCCTCCAGGCCGACAGCGGTCACCTCGGGACGCGCGCCGCTGCGTCCGGCAGCTGCGGGAACGACGTGTGCGGCTCGGTCTGGTACCAGTAGGCGACCGTGCTGATGTCGTCCGACCGTTCGAACAGCCCGTGGTCCCATGTGCCGATCTGCTGCACGGTGACGCGGAGGTCCTGCTCGAACCAGATCGGGTCGGGGAGGTGCCAGCGGTACAGGGCGTGCATCGGTGCGACCGCGTGGATGAACTCCGAGGCTCCGGTGGTGTCGCGGCTGCTGCAGAAGGGGTACCCGAAGTACGGGGCACTGAACGTGAGCGGGATCGGTTCCGGATCGGCTCGGAGAGCGTCCTGGAACGCCCACGCGCCACCGGCGTAGTCCTCGAGCCCGGTGGTGCACAGTGACGGCAGGTCGCCGTCCCCGTCGACGAAGAACTTCACCTCGCCCTCGCCCCACCAGAACCGGCTGAGGGACGCGAGCGCGACGTAGGTGCCGACGTACCGGCCCCGACCCTGCACACCGTCGAGGATCACGTGGTCCTCACCGAGCGCGGTGGACGCGTTCGAGCGGCGCCACTGGGCGTGGAAGTACGGGGTTTCCTCGGGCACGTCGTCGCCAGTCGTCAAGTCCACCTGGAAGAAGACGTGCTCGAGGTCGGCACCGTGCTCGCTCGTCAGGGAGAGCCGTGCGTGCTTCCGGAACGGCATCGGGAAGTAGCTGTTCATCCCGCCGGTCGGAGCCACCGTGATCGGTTCCGACGTCACGAGCGCCCGGGTCGCGAAGCCGTTGCAGAAGAAGTCGCCGAGGGGCACCTCGACCGAGGGGTCGTCCTCGTCGTCCCAGAAGGCCCGCAGCACCAGGTCACGGAGCACGAACGGCCCCGCCTCGGTCCGGTCGGTGACCGTGATCCAGATGTGCCGTACGACGCCGGGGCCGTCGATGTCGAGCAGATCGATCGTGCCACCAGCCGGCACGCTTCCCCACGCCCTGCCCTTCCGCCCCGGGCCCAGCGCCGAGGACGCCGACGCAGCCGCTCCGAAGGCGCCGGTGGGGTTCTCGGCGTTCACGGTCCTGGATCGCACTCCGACAGGCGGGGCGAGTTCGGTCAAGGTGGGGAGCATGGAGCCTCCGGGGTTCGTTTCGGTGGTGGTGGGTGCTACGCCGCGGCCGGTCCGGAGCCCGGTCACTTGACCGCGCCGACGGTGACACCGCGGCTGAGGGTGCGCTGGAAGACGAGGAAGAAGACCAAGGTCGGCAGCAGGGAGAGCAGGGACCCCGCGTTCAGCGCGGTCAGGTTGATGCTGTTCTGGCCCTGCAGGGTGGCGAGGGCGATCGGGATCGTCTGTGCGGACTGGTCGCTCAGCAGGACCAGAGGGATGTAGAACTCGTTCCACGTCCAGACGAAGAAGAAGACGACGAGGACGGACAGCGTCGGGCGGAGGACGGGGAACACCACGGACCAGAGGATCCGGAACCGGCCTGCGCCGTCCAGGGCCGCGGCTTCGAGGAGCGACTGCGGGATCGTGCTCATGACACTCGACAGCAGGTAGGTGCCGAAGGCTGCTTGCAGCACCGTGAACACGATGACGACGCTCCAGATCGTGTTGAAGAGCCCGGTGGCCTGCGCCCCGTAGAAGAGCGGGTAGATCAGGGACTCCTGCGGGAGCATCGTGGCGAGCAGGAACACGGCGAGCAACCAGGAGCGTCCGCGGATGCGCCCGATGCCGATCGCGTAGGACGTCACGAGGGCGAGTGCGGTGCCGAGGACGGCGACGAGCCCCGAGATGACGACGGAGTTCACGAGCGCCCGCGGGTAGTCGACGAGCGCGAGGTACTGCTGGAACGCCTCGATGCTGAAGTGCTCCGGCAGCGCGAGCGGACCGTGCGCCGAGTAGTCGGCACCCGTCTTGAACGCGTTCAGCACGAGCAGCAGCAGCGGCGCGAGCATGAGCAGCGCGAACACGACAGCGATCGCGAGGACCACCCACCGTGTGGCGCCACGGCGCTTCCGGCGTTGCGGAGGGCGAGGCGCCCGGGTCGGCAGGGTGGTGGTCGCATCGGTGACGGACTCGGTGGCGAGACTGCTCATCAGGCGTCCTTCCCTTCGGTGTCGCGGCGCTGCAGCCACATGAGGACCCCGGCGATGACGAAGATGACGATCGACATGACGGTGGCGATGGCGGACCCGTACCCGACCTTCGACAGCTCGAAGAAGTTCCGGTAGGAGTAGTAGGACGGCACGACGGTGGACCCCTCGGGTCCGCCGCCGGTGAGGATGAGGATCGGCGCGAACACCTTCAGCGCACCGACCGTCGCCGTGATCACCACGACGAAGATCTCCGGACGGATCTGCGGGAGCGTGATCGCGGTGAACCGTCGCCACCACCCGGCGCCGTCCAGGGAGGCTGCCTCGTAGAGCTCCGGGTCGACGCGTTGCAGCGCCGCCATGAACACCACGACGGGGTACCCGATCTGCAACCACACCAGCACGAGCATCACGGCGTAGATCGCGATGTCGGGGTTGCCGAGCCAATCCGGCGGGCTCGTGTCACCGACCGCGGCGAGCACACTGTTCAGCAGTCCGTTCTGGGTCGCGAGCACCCAGCTCCAGACGAACCCGGCGACCGCGATCGGCAGGATCTGCGGCAGGTAGTACAGGGCGCGCAGCGTGGCGGCGACCTTCGGCCCGAACTCGCGCCCCAGGTGGTCGAAGAGCATCGCGGCGAGCACCAGCCCGATGAGGGTCGGCACCACGACGATGCCGACGATCATGAACACCGAGTTCTTGAAAGCCAGCCAGAACTGTGCGTCGGTGAGCAGGTCGGCGTAGTTGCCGAGGCCGTACCAGCGCATGGGGGCGAGTCCGCCCTTCCACTGGAACATGCTGTACCAGATGTTCATGCCGAAGGGCACGAGCACGATGGCGAGGGTCCCGACGATCATCGGGACGAGGTACCACCAGTACGAGTGCTGGCGGGAGGATCGTGGGCCGGTGCGGCCGGCATTGGCCGCCCCTGGCGCTCGTCGAGCAGCTTGCGTGGTCGTGGTCATCACGTCTCCTTGCGGTGGGACGGACACGGTCGCGCCCGTCCCACCGGATCGAGGTCAGCCCTGGTCGACGGTCTTCTTGCCGTCGTCGTAGAAGGCCTGGAGTTTGTCGAGGTACTGGTCCGCGGTCTCGTTCCCGTTGGACATCGCCGACATGTTGTTCTGGATGAAGTCGAGGAAGCCGGGGACCGGGTAGTCCGGATAGAAGGCGAGGGTGTCGTCCTGCACGACCTCGTCGAAGCGCTTGGTGTACGCCTTCGTGACCGGATCAGAGATTGCGTCCGAGTCTCCCGCGAGCGGCAGGCCACCGAGGTCGCCGATCTTGTCCTGAACCTTCGAGCTGAGCGTGGTGTTGATCCAGTCGTAGGCGAGGTCCTTGTTGGCGGCCTTCGCGGGCACGCCCCACAGGTGACCGGACGAACCCATCGAGAGGTTCGCGCCGGGCAAGGTGAAGGAGCCCCACGGGAACGAGGACTGGTCCTTCACCCGGGCGAAGACACCGTTGTTCCAGATGAGCATCCCGGTCTTCCCGCTCAGGAAGTTGACGTTCGCCTGCTCGTAGTTGAGCCCGCCGAGGTCGTCCCCGACGTACCCCTTGTCGATCCAGTCCTGGAACTCCTCGGTGCCGGTCTTCCACGGGTCCTTCGAGAAGTCGACCTTCCCCTTCAAGAACATGAAGTCGTCGATCTGCTTCCGGTCGGCCGCAGCCGCCACCAGGGAGTACCAGATCCACATCTGGTTGAAACCCTGGTTGACCGCGGCGGACGACGAGATCGGTGTGATGCCGGCACCCTTCAGCTTCTGCAGGTCCGCCGTGAACTCCGCCATCGACGTCGGCTCGGAGGTGATCCCGGCCTGCTTGAACTTGTCCTTGTTGTAGTAGAACGTGACGTACTCGCCCACGTTCGGGATGCCGTACCAGTTGCCGCTGCCTGCCTTGCCCTGGTCGTCGTACTTGGCGAAGGACTGCATGGAACCGGTGACCTTGTCGTCCCAGCCGTTCTCCTCGACGGCGTCGTCGAGGTTCTCCAGCAGCCCCTGACTGGCGAGCTGGCCGCCGTCGGCATTGCCCTTGTTGAACTCGACGACGTCCGGCACCTTGTTGCCGCCGAGCACGAGCTTCGCGTTCTTGCGGAAGCCATCGAAGCTGGTGGTCTGGAACTTCACCGTGACGTCGGGGTGCTTCTTCTTGAAGATGTCGAGGGCGAGCTGCCATCCCTGGCCCTGCGCCGTCGTCTTGTCCTCGTACTGCAGGATCGTGAAGGTCTTGCCCTCGGCGGAACCGGCCGCGCTGCAGCCGGTGAGGGCGGCCGCGGCGAGCGCGATCGTGGTGATGGCAACGGCCCGGAGGGTCCGTCGATGCGTGTGGCGGGACATGGTGCAGCTCCTTTGCTGGGTTCGGCGGATGAGCGCATTCGGGCGCACTCGACCACCGCGACGTGATGGTGCACGTCGCGTTCGGGGGAGGAGAGAGAAGAGTCGGGTCGGGTCGGGTCGGGTCGGGTCAGGGCGGGTCGCGTGGTGGGGCGACAGACCCCCGGATCACGATCGGGCAGTGCATCCGGAAGCCGACCGCCTCGTGCTGGGCACGGGATGGCTCGTCGATCTGCGCCAGGACACGTTCGACCGCCCATTCGCCCATGGCGCGGTGCGGGAGCTGCATCGTGGTGAGCCCCGGATCGAGCGCCTCGGCGACGAACTCCTGGTTGTCGAATCCGACGATGGACAGGTCGTCGGGTATCGAGAGGCCGAGCGATCGGGCGACCTGGTAGAACCCCATCGCGATCTGGTCGCCGAAGCAGAAGACGGCAGTGGGTCGAGACGAAGCCGGCTGGTCGAGCAGCGCTCGTGCCGGCGTGATCCCGTCGGCGGTCGCCGCGTCGGCGGCGGTCACCAGCAGGTCGGGGTCGGCGGGGATGCCCGCGGCCGCCATTGCACGCAGGTACCCCTCGGTGCGCAGCGCGTCGGCGATCGGGTACGCACTGACCGTGCAGAACCCGATCCGGCGGTGCCCGGCCTGGACCAGGTGTGTGACGGCGTCGAACGCGCCGAGCTCCTCGTCCGGCACGACGAAGTCAGTACTCTGCTCGTCCGCGTCCGGTCGGCCGTCGAGCAGCACCACCGGTGTCGACACCGGTACCTGCGGGGTCTCGACCGTGCGGTGGAACGTGGCCGCGACGATGAGGCCGTCGACGTTGCGCTGCAAGAGCGACTGCACGGCTGGCGTCTGCAGGTCCTCGTTGCCGCCGGTGTCCACGAGCATGAGCACGTAGCCGTGCCGCCATGCCGCTTCCTGCGCACCGGCGAGCATCGCGCTCGAGAACGGCACCGTGGCGACGCGGTCGGACACGAGCCCGATGGTCTGCGTCTGCTTGGACTTGAGCGACCGAGCGAGCTGGTTCGGTACGTAGCCGAAGGTGCTGGCGAGCTCGCGGATGCGGCTGGCCGTCTCGCGGTTGACCCGCCCAGCGTCACGGTCGTTGAGTACCAGCGAGACCGACGACACGGACACGCCCACCTGGGCGGCGATGTCCTTCATCGTCAGCATGGTCGCCCCTTCGCGTCGATCGATCGACGCGCTTCGTCAATCGATTGATGTGACGGTAGGAGCGTCAAACGCGTTGACGCAAAACTCCGTTACCGGATCGAGACGAAGCTGCGATCCAGACCGTCCCGCGTGGCCCTCCGGACCCCCGGTCGGGTCAACCCAGGCTCGGGTCGACCCGACCGGCTCACCGCGCGGTTGCGGCGATCGTGACGGCTGCGCCGATGGCGCCAGCGTTGTCCCCGAGCGTCGCCGACCGGAGATCGACCTCGACCTCGTAGTCCTCGGAGCGCTCGAGCGCTCCGAGGAGGTCATCCCGGATGATCGGCAGACAGACTGCCGCACTGCCGCCGATCACGGTCACCCGGGGCTGCCAGAGCGAGTGCAGCGCAGCCAGGCCGCGCCCCACGGAGACTGCGTAGTCGCGGAACACCGCGTGAACGCGTTCATCCTCCTCCGCCCGCGTCATGGCCACGTCGATCAAACCGCGATCGGTGTCGACACCACCCATGGCGACGCTGAGCCGCCGCTGCAGCGTGGTGCGGGAGGCCGACTGTTCGAAGCACCCCGTGAGGCCGCAGTAGCAGCGTTCCGGGTCGCTGGTGATCGGGATGTGCCCGCCCTCCGGATGAGCTCCGTCGGCACCTCGGACGGGTTGTCCGTCGACGAGCATCGCGACGCCGACGCCCGTGCCCAGCGTCACCATCAGGAGCCGATCGGACTGACCGCCAGCCCCGGCGACGTGCTCCCCGAAGGCCGCGGCGACGGCGTCGTTGTCGATACCGACGGGCACCTGCAGCCGATCCCGCAGCTGGTCGACGACCGGGAAGCCGGTGAACCAGGGCAGGGTCGCGCCATTGTGGATGACCCCCGCGTGGACGTCGACCGGGCCGCTCGCGCCGATCCCGACGGCGGAGAGCACGGCGTCCGAGGGCACGACGCGGCCGACGAGCCGCGCGAGGCGATCGATCCGTTCCGCCTCGGAACCGGCGCCGAGCTCGGCCGTCGGGACGTCAGCAGCAGCGACCACCTCGTCACCGATGACGCCGATCGCGCGGGAGCCGGTCCCACCGAGGTCGATCCCGACCCGGCACACCGGTGCGGTGCTCACAGCGCCGCCGTCACCTTCTGGCCGAAACGGAAGCGACCGGCCACCTCACCGGTCGCCTTCGCGAACGCGAGGGTGAGCAGCTGCGTGCGGACGGACCCGACCGCGAGCCGCGCGAGGGCGCTGTCCCGGTCTGGCGTGGCGAGCAGCTGCGTGCCGTCGTAGGCACGCGGGCCGACGGTGAGGACGGTGGCGCCGGAGCGGACGAGGTCCCGGGCGAGGCCCGGCAGGAAGGGGTCGGCCTGAGCGCCGGGGCCGAACAGCACGGCGGTCAGACCGGGCCCGGCAAGCTCGTAGGGGCCGTGCCGGAACGCACCGCCGACGAACCCTTCGACGGGGACCTTGCTCGACTCCTTGGTGATGAGTGCCCCGGTGAGCGCCGTGGCCGCGTCGTCGCCGATGCCGATGTACGCGAAGCGGGCACGCGGCGCGTTCCAGGCTGCTTCGGCGAACTCGTCGGCGGCGGGCCACTCGGTGAGCAGTGCTGCGACGTCGTCCGCGATCCGGCGGACGTCCTCGTCGACGGCCGTGACCGAGGCGCCGGTCATCAGCGCGAGGGCGCGGTGCTGGACAGCGAGGGTGTTCAGGTAGCTCTTGGTGCTGACGGTGGCTTCCGGCCCGCTGTGGAGTTCGAGCACGATGTCGGCCATGCCGGCGAGCGGGCTCGTCGTGTCGTCCGTGGTGGCGATGGTGACCGCAGGCTTGTGCGCGCCGGTGAGCCGGTCGGCGAGGGCTGCGACCTCACCGCTCCGCCCGGACTGCGAGGTCGCCCACAGCAGCGTTCGGTCGGTGACACGCTCCGGGACGTCCAGGAGCTGGCCGGCGTCGAGGCGGACGACCGGCAGCCCCCGTGCGGCGAGGGCGCGCTCGATGGGCACGGACGCGTAGTCGGACGATCCCATGCCGGTGAGGATGATCCGGTCGTGGTCGCGGAGTTCGACGTCGGCGAGCGCCGCCGGGAGCGCGCTGTCGGCCTGGCGCCGGAGCGCGGCGGGCTGCTCGGCGATGTCGTCGATGTAGGAGGAGGTCTCGGCGGTGCCGTTGGACATGGTGGTTCCCTCGTGGGTTCTGGGACGGGTGGTTCGGTGTTGGGTGGTCCGCGACGCAAGCGTCCACGGGCTGGGACGGGAGTCGTCGCGCGTCAGTGGGACGCGGGGACGCAACGGAGCACGTCGCCGTAGGCGGCGCGGTCCGTTTCGGCGACGCCGTCGTCCGTGATGACGACGTCCACCTCGTCGAGCCGGCACACGGTGGCCAGCGAGCGACGGCCGAGCTTCGAGCTGTCGGCGACGACGGCGACCTTCTGGGCGGCGGCGATCATCGCCCGCTTCAGCGGCAGTTCGACGACGTTGATGTTCGTGATCCCGGCGTCGGGGTCGACGCCTTCGGCGCCCAGGAAGGCCCAGTCGACGTGGAGGCCCTCGACCGCGTGCATCGCGACCGGCCCGACCAGCGTGAACACGGTGTCGAGGAGCAGTCCTCCGGTGAGGTGTACCTGGTGCGCACGCTGGTTCCGGAGGCACATCGCGACCATCAGGTCGTTCGTGACGACGGTCAGGTCGCGGTGTGCAGCGAGTGCCATGGCCACCTGGTACGCGGTGGACCCGTTGTCGATGAGTACGGACTGACCGTCGCGGACGAGTTCGGCCGCGGCCACGCCGATCGCGGTCTTCTCGTTGAGGTGTTGCGATCGGCGCACCTCGTACGGGGTGTCGATGGTGTCAGCGGGGTCCGCGGGCAGCGCCCCGCCGTGCATGCGACGGATGAGCCCGGCGCGCTCGAGGCGCTCCATGTCGCGACGGATGGTCGACGAGTCCACGTGCAGCGCCGAGGTCAGATCGACGGCACGGACGTAGCCGGTGTCGCGGACCTGGTCGAGGATCGCCTGACGTCGCTCGGCCGGCGTCTGCGGCATCGGCGACCCCCAGGAGTGGCGTGCAGGTGCTTCGATCGTAGTCACGCGCCGACCCGCTCCTCGTCATCCGCTTCGGCCCGGACCGAACCGGTCCGGAAGTGTTCTTCGAGCTCCTCGAGCGTCTTCCCCTTCGTTTCCGGCATCCGGAGGCAGAACCCGACGAAGACGAGGCAGACGACGGCGAAGATCGACATCGTTGCGGGTGCTCCGATGGAGTCGAGGAGCGGCAGCGAGAACACCCCGATGACGAGGTTCGTCGCGAAGATCACGAAGGTCGCGGCCGCCGTCGCCTTCGCCCGGACGTGCAACGGGAAGATCTCCGAGATCACCACGTACGCGACCAAGCCAGGGCTGACCGCGTAGACCACGATGTAGACCGCCAGGCAGACGAGCGAGAGCGCCGCGGTGCTGCCGTTGACGGGGAAGGCGAGCAGCACGGCGAGGGCGCCGAGCGAGACCGTCATCCCGATCGCCCCGACGAGCAGCATCGGTCGGCGTCCGACCCGGTCGACCAGAGCCATGCCGACGCCGGTGAAGACGACGTTGACGACACCGAGGCCGACGGTCGCGAGGAGGGACGCGGAGGCACCCATCCCGATGGACTGCAGGATCTGCGGCGCGAAGTACACGATGAGGTTGATGCCGCAGCCGTTCGCGAAGAAGGCAACCAGGATCCCGATGAGGACCATCGGTCGGACCCAGCCGCGGAACAGGTCAGTCCATCGACCCCGGTGCGCCGTCGCGTCCTCACGGTTGACCGCTTCGATCTCCTCGATCTCGTGGGAGACGTCGTCGCGGCCGCGGATGCGACGGAGGACCCGGAGTGCGTCCGCCCGTCGGCCCTGCACGACGAGCCACCGCGGGGACTCCGGGATGAGCAGGACACCGAGCGCGAGGAGGATGCCGGGGATCGCAGCGAGGCCGAGCGACCAGCGCCAGGCCTCGGTGGATGCGAGCGCGGCGTTGATGCCGTAGCCGACCAGGATGCCGAGCGTCGTCAGCAGCTGGAACCCGGCGACGAGTGCGCCGCGGACCCGTGATGGCGCGAGTTCCGCGATGTAGACCGGCACCAGGACGGAGGCCGCGCCCACACCGAGGCCGACGACCACACGACCGACCATGAGCAGGCCCAGGTCCGGGGTGAGCGCGGAGATGAGGGCACCGAGGCTGAAGAGGACCCCGGAGAACAGCAGGGTCCATCGCCGTCCGTAACGGTCGGCGAGGGGGCCACCGGCGAGCGCCCCGATCGCGCCGCCGAGCGTCGATCCGCTGACGACCGCGCCCTGGAGGAAGGTACCGAGGTGGAAGTCGCCGGCGACGAAGCTGCCTGCGCCACCGGAGACGCCGATGTCGTAGCCGAAGAGGAGGCCGCCGAGGGTGCTGACCGCGATCGCGATGTACACGTAGCCCGTCATACGGTCGCGAGTGGGGGGCACTCGTGTCGTCGATGTCATGTGAGGTCGTCCTTGCCCGTTCACGTTGCGTGGGAGAGATGGGACGCTCCGAGGAGCGGCGGTACTCCCTCAGTGTTGCTGCGCGAATTCGTGCAAACAAGACCTCAAACGTGCACGTATTCGTGCACGCGCACGTCACACGCCGGAAACCGATCAGGGCGTATCGTTCCGGTGCTGCCCCGTTCTGCCGCCCGCCTCCCCGAGCGGCTCGACCCCGTAATCGACGACCACCGCCCGCAACTCGTCCAGGTAGGTCTGTGCCTGCACGGTGAGTGGAACCGAGGCGTGCGCGATCCAGCCGATCTCGATGCGTTCGTCGACGTCGAGGGGGATCGCGACGATCTCGGGGTCGAGGTCGTCGCTGATGAGCCCGGTGGAGATCGTGTACCCACCCAGGCCGATCATGAGGTTGAAGATCGTCGCCCGGTCCGAGACGCGGATCTCCCGCTTGCTCGACATCGTCGACAGGATCTCCTCGGCCAGGTAGAAGGAGTTGTTCGCACCCTGGTCGAACGTGAGCCGCGGCAGGTCCGCGAGGTCCTCGAGGGTCGCACGCTCCCGTGACGCGAGCGGGTTCCGCTTGGCCACGAAGATGTGCGGCTGTGCGACGAACAGCGGTGTGAACACGACGCCGGCGTCCCGCAGCAGCTTGCCGAGCACCTGCTTGTTGAAGTCGTTGCGGTAGAGGATGCCCACCTCGCTGCGCAGGGTGCGGACGTCCTCGATGATGTCCCAGGTGCGTGTCTCACGGAGTGAGAACTCGTACTCGTCCGCAGCCGCTGCTTCGACCATGCGGACGAAGGCCTCCACCGCGAACGAGTAGTGCTGGGCGGACACCCCGAGCAACCGACGCGACCGCTGTCCGCCGACGTAGCGCTGCTCGAGCAGGGAGACCTGCTCGACGACCTGCCGGGCGTACCCGAGGAACTCGACGCCGTCGACGGTGAGCACGACCCCTCGGGCCGATCGGGTGAACAGCGGGCGCCCGATCCGCGTCTCCAGGTCCTTCATCGCCGCGGACATCGTCGGCTGCGACACGTAGAGCAGGTCGGCCGCTGCGCTGATCGAGCCCTCCGTCGCGACCTCGATGAAGTACCGGAGCTGCTGCAGGGTGATGTCGTTCGAGACCCGGGCCATAGGCCGAGGCTATACCGGTGCATAGCGTCTCGGTATTACCTGATGACTCGGGAATCCGGCCATGATCGAGACACCCCTTCCCCAGCGCCCGCGGGCGCTCGACGAACAGATTGCCGACCATGGCGAACGACCTCACCTTCAGCATCACCCGGACCCGGTTCGACGAGGACTACTCCCCCGCCAACAGCTCCCGGCTGACCACGAACTTCGCCAACCTGGCGCGCGGCGAGCACCGTCAGCAGAACCTCCGCGCTGCGCTGGCGATGATCGACGGGCGAGCGAACGAGCTGGCCGCGGCGCACGACCGCTACCGTCTGCAGCTCGACATCGTCTCGGTGGCGCTGGAGTTCTCCGACGGTGGTTCGGACGCGGAGTTCCCGCTGCTCGAGATGCTCGACGTCACGATCGTCGACGAGCACACCGGCGAGCGCCACCAGGGGATCCTCGGCAACAACTTCTCGTCGTACCTGCGCGACTACGACTTCTCGGTGCTGCTGCCGTCGACGCCGTCACTGCCGTCCGACTTCGGCCAGCTGCACGGGGCGCTCTTCCAGCGCTTCCTGGAGTCCGACGTGTTCGGGTCGCAGTTCGGTGCCGAGCCCGTCGTCTGCATCAGCGTCTCGACGAGCCAGACCTACCGCCGCACCGGGTACGTCCACCCGGTGCTCGGCGCCGAGTACGAGCACGAGCACTCCTCGCTCACCGACGACTACTTCGGCCGGATGGGCATGCGGGTCCGGTACTTCCAGCCCGCCGGAGCGGCTGCCCCGCTCGCGTTCTACACGCGCGGCGACCTGACCGGCGACTACACGGACCTCCAGCTCATCGGCACGATCGCCACCATGGAGACCTTCCAGAAGATCTACCGCCCGGAGGTCTACGCCGCGAACACCCCGGCCGGCAGCACCTACCGCCCCACCCTCGACCACACCGACTTCACGCCCACCCCGGTGACGTACGACCGCGAGGAGCGCAGCCGCCTCGGGATCACGCAGGGCCGGTGGACCGAGGAGCACCTGGTGCGGCCGCACCACGCACTCCTCGCGCGGTGGGCTGACCCCGCCCTCGCGCGCTGACTCCCTCTGCCCCTCGACTGACTGGACCGCCACTCCCATGCGTTCTCTCCTCCCCACCTCGATCGTCGGCAGCCTGCCGAAACCGTCCTGGCTCGCCGAGCCCGAGCGGCTCTGGTCCCCCTGGGAGCTGCAGGGCGCAGCCCTGACCGAGGGCAAGCAGGACGCCCTCCGGTCCGCCGTGCACGAGCAGGAGCGCCGCGGCATCGACATCGTCAGTGACGGCGAGCAGACCCGCCAGCACTTCGTCACGACGTTCATCGAGCACCTGGACGGCGTCGACCTCGACCGCAAGGAGACCGTCCGCATCCGCGACCGGTACGACGCGGCCGTCCCGACCGTCGTCGGCGCCGTGAGCCGTCGGAAGCCGGTCTTCGTCGAGGACGCTGCGTTCCTGCGCGCTCAGACCGATCGCCCCATCAAGTGGGCACTCCCCGGCCCGATGACCATGATCGACACCCTCTCCGACCAGCACTACAAGAGCCGCGAGAAGCTGGCATGGGAGTTCTCCACGATCCTCAACCAAGAGGCACGCGAACTGCAGGATGCCGGCGTCGACATCATCCAGTTCGACGAGCCTGCCTTCACCGTCTTCCACGACGAGGTGCAGGACTGGGGCGTGGCCGCGCTCGAACGCGCAGCCGAGGGCCTGCACGCTGAGACCGCCGTGCACATCTGTTACGGCTACGGCATCGAAGCGAACAACAAGTGGAAGGAGACGCTCGGAGCGGAGTGGCGGCAGTACGAGCAGTCCTTCCCGCTGCTGCAGCAGTCCTCGATCGACATCGTGTCGCTCGAGTGCATCCACTCCCACGTTCCCCTCGAGCTCGTCGAGCTGATCCGCGGCAAGAAGGTCATGCTCGGCGCGATCGACGTCGCGACCGAGACCGTGGAGACCCCGGAGGAGGTCGCGGAGGTGCTGCGTCGGGCGCTTGAGTTCGTCGATGCAGACAAGCTCATCCCGAGTTCCAACTGCGGGATGGCTCCCCTGGCGCGGGGTGCGGCGCTGGACAAGCTCGGCGCACTGTCGGCTGGTGCGGACATCGTGCGGGCCGAGCTCGTCGGCACGGCGGTCCCGTCGGCCCACTGATCACCGCGAGACACCACGGCGGCTCCCTTCCGGAAGGAGGAGAGCCGCCGTTCGTGTTGCGTCCGCCGCGTGGGCGGCTCTCACCCCGGCCTGGAGGCGCGGCTGCGCTCCGGCTGGCAGGTCGCGCCGGCAGTGGCGTCACCTTCCACCGCCCCTCGCGGGGGAAAGCAACCAGTACGGGACGAACCCCCACACGGGCACCGAAGCGAGAAGCCACCAAGCCGTCGGACTCAACGTCGAAGACGCCAATCCCCCGATGATCAGCCAGCTCATCGCGAGCGCCGCAACGAACCCTGCGGTGACCGCACACGAGATGCGACCTCTGCGCCGGTCTTGAGCAAAAGCGGAGCCGACCGCCGCCACGAGGAACAGCGCCTGTACCGCCGCGATCAGGATCGCGGTTCCCAACGGTGTTCCGTACCCGCTCGGGCTGCCGTCCGGGCCGAACGTCGTCGCGATCCGTTCGGGTAACCGATCCCACCAGGCGCTGGTGAGCGCGACCACGATGACGACGGGGAAGGAAGCAGCGGTGGCAGCGAAGACCCCCTCTCGCTTGCGTCTGCCACGGGCGCTGGACATCAGTGCGTTCATCAGCGGTTGCATGTCTCCCGCACTTCCCGCTCGATGAGCGCCGTGGCGATCGCGTCGGCCGCGCGTGGAGCCTTCGCGAGCGTGTGCACCACCGCGGTGAGCCCTGCCGCGTTGGCGATGACCGCTCCTGCCGCTCGCACCTCTCCGTTGATCCAGGTCGATGCCCCTTCCCGCTGCCAGCTCACGGTGCGGGACTGCCCAGCTCCGGGTTCGAGCGCCCAGTCGGCGTAGCGACAGAGATCGTCGAACGTGGACCAGACGCCCCCCGCCGCCGCGAACGACGACTCCCCGAGCGCCCACGGCTTGATGGCACGACCGAAGAGCTTCGGCACCACCCGGTCTGCTGGAGCTGGCACGAGCGCCGCAGAGCTGATCCCCGCCGGGTCGAGGACGTGCTGGCGCACGGCGGCGAACCAGTCGCCGTGCACCTCGTCGAGTACCGCGCCGAGGAGGGCGTACCCCAGGTTCGAGTACTCGAACTGCCCTCGGGGTGCGACCGGCACTGCGACTACTGGTTCCAGCGGAACCCCGACGGCCTCTCGGTACGGGTCGCCGAACAGGCGGTCGCGCATCGCGGCAGGAAGCCGTGGAAGACCCGAGGTGTGGTGGACGAGGTCAGCAACGGTCATCTCGGCGTCGGGAACACCGGGGAGGTAGTGCACGACCGGTCGCTCAACCTCGAGCGTGAGCCAAGCCGTCGTGCCCACGAGCCCCTTCGTGATGCTCCCCCACTCGAGCATCGAAGCGGCGGCGTACGGCCCACGGGGCTCGCGGACGGTTCGCCAGCCGCCGGCCCTGCGAAGACTCGCGCGCCAGTGTCCGGAGCTCTCAAGCGGATTCCGCGCCACGTGTCCCTCCTTGAGAACGGGCCGAAAGGCGGGCCACTGCGCCTTCCCACAACGACCGAGCTCGGCGGTGGAGACTCACGACGTGGGCATCCACGAAGAGGAGGTCGTACGCGGCCATCACGAGGGCGAACGACGTCAGACCCATGAGCAAGGCAATCGCCAGGTGGAATGTGAGCATCGCCGTGACAGCCACAGGCCTCCCCGCGCGGAAAAAGACGAGTACGGGGAAGAACACCGATGTCAGGACAGTGGCGTAGGCACCGATCACCATCAGCCAATCGGACTGCACGAGCAACGGGGTGATCCCCGGGAGGAAGAACTCTGGGACGTTGAGGATGTAGTACAGCGCCGTGCCGTCTTGCCAGAGCTCACCCTGCACCTTGTACAACCCGGCCATGAGGTAGACCACAGTCACCTGGGTCACCAGGAGCAGGAGCCCCGTGTTGTTCAGGACCGACGCGCCCGTGCCCGCCACGCGCTTTCGACGTCCTTTGACGATCGTGAACGCCGAGTAGCACCTGGTCAGCAGGAGGAAGAGCACTGCTGTCGCGGCCAAGGCATCCCCACCGTCCATGAACGCCGGGTTCGCCATGTAGAGCGACCAGAGGAGCACGTAGTGGACAGCGAGGATGGGACGGCCAGCCACACCGAGCGTGACAAGCACCGCGACCACCAGGCCTATGTGGAAGACGACCTCGAAGTACACCGCCGAATCCGTCGCGGCGTAGAGGCTCCAGGTCCCGATACCTACCGTGTAGTCGCGGATGCCCTCGAGCCCGTAGACACCGTCCGGGCCGAAGAACGTTGATCGCCCCACGTACTGCCTGATGTAGAACGCCGTCGACACCACTCCGACGACTGCCCTGAGCAGGCTCAGTGCAGTCGTTGCACGAGGCGCGTCAACCATCCAGTCGACAATGACGCCGACTCGGGAACGGAGCGTCCGAATCACAACGGGATCCATTCGGAGTCCGTGATGCGGGGCTCTGCACGAGCTGACCTGTCGCCGCGCTTCGACCACGGCGTCAGCGGTTGGACGACGTATCGAAGCTGCACGGCGGACGGTTCTTCATCAAGATCACGCGCAGACGGGCATGGGACCCGTTGCGCCGCGTAGCGAGCCAGCACCCGCTCGGCACGTCGCTGTGCGCTGACGTCGGGAGGCACGAGGTCTTCCTTGTCTCTCGCCTCAAGCCGCTTGCTGATGTCATCCTGCGCAAAGCGCTCGACGAGTGCGTTGCTGACGATCCGGCTCTCGCGATCCGGGAAGAACCTCGACGACTGGGCCCGCGCGACGGCGGACGAAGAGATGTCGGTCCATCTTGTCGTCGTGCCTTGGCAGCGGATGCGAGCAACCACGCCGCGTTCGTCGCTGATCGGATCTGGCGCGAAGAGCTGCCAGTTCTGGGAGAGGTGCGGATTCAGCAGGGAAGCTACCGGACCAACGTCGAACTTCACCGGCGTGACCGGACCAGCCAGCACGAGCGCGCACGCGCCGAAGATTCCGGCGACTGCCACTCCAGCAGCTGCAATCAAGGTCTTTTGCATTGTTCCCCCGGAGGGAAGGGGCCCGCCGCAGCGACGAGCCCCCTCGTACTCGTCAACGATCGAAGTAGGCGGATTCGAGCTGCGCCGAAGGCTGCGGCGCCTCCGCGGCGAAACCGAGGATGCTCGCGAGACGTGCGACGTTCCCCGCCGCCTGCGGCGCAGTGGCCGCCTTGAACCCGGCTGCCAGAGCCTTCGCCACGCCCACCACTCCGCGCTGCTCTGGCTGAGAGTCCATCGACTGCGCACCCTGGTTCGCCACGACCTCTGCCATCGCGCTGGACTGCTCGTAGGACGTCTGCGCAGCCTGCGCTGGCGCCGCCAGCAGGAACGTGCTGCCGATCACAATCGCTGCGGCCGAACCGGCGAGCTTCGTATTGAGCTTCATCTTCGAACTCCAATCTGTTGTGTGGAGTACCTGTGTACCAGTTTCGAACCGACCGGTCTACCTTGCGGATGCGATGCCATCGGGGGCGGGTTTGGTCCCCGTTCATCGGTTCGCATCCCACGAGATCGGCGTCATCACTGCGTCAGCAGTTCGGGCTGGCCGGTTGTCGCGTACCCGACGTTCTGCAGCGACTGGGAGCCCTCGTCGAGGGAACCGCCGTCGAACCAGGTGCGCAGTCCGTGGTCGCCAACGGCCTTGAGGCCTGGCGCCCCGTCGGCACCGAAGCTCGTCGCTCGGAACCGTCAGGTCCTGACGGTGACAGAGCTGAACTGCCACCCGGCTGCCGCCGGTTCGTCGCCAATCGAATGCTCGACCATCGGCTTCACCACTTCTGCTCGCCCCACGTCCACCGCATCCCCGTTGACTTCCTCCGTCTCGTGGACGTCGTCCGGGAGCGAGTCGCTCAGAACGTAGTTTGAGCCGCTGTCGATCGTTCACGCCCGATGATCCCGCTCGGAAGTCCGAGGAACTCACCGGACCACCGCGGCCTCGGACCCCCGAAGGACAGGTCCTCACCCCGGCCTGGAGGACGGCGTCTGCGAAGCGTCAGACTCGAGGGCGTTGACTACGTGCATGATCACCAAGGGCGTCATCCACCAGGTCGAGCGTGCGACTGTCCGGGATCGCAACGGCGTATCAGTCGGCAAGGTCGTGCAGGTGTTCCCTTCCGACGAGGACGGCAGTGCGGCCTACGTCTGTGTCGCGACCGGGCTGCTCGGGCGACACCAAGCGCTCGTCCCCGCCGACGACGCCACGTTCGACGGCACGGACGTGCACGTCGGGTACACGAAGGACGCGATCAAGGACGCGCCGTCCCTCGGAGCCGGACGCACCTTGTCGCCCGCCGAGGCGAACGCCGTCCGCAAACACTTCGGGCTGTCCCGCGCCGGCGCTGCAACCGGGGACATGGGCGACCCACACGAGAACCTCGATCAGGCTGGGACAGGTCTTGCGGGTGCCGACGACACCGAGGGCGCAGGGACGACACCGCCAGCCTGAACGCCACCGGAGTGAACGGCGCCGAGACCACGGCTATCGCCCACACCAAGCAAGGCAGCGGCCAGTCCTCTGGCGAGCGCGTGTTCCCTCATTGACGCGCGCTTCTGTGAGCGCGGCATACGCGGGCTTCTCGGAAGAGCATGCCCCTCTTCGTCGGACGGGCTCCGCGGCCATCACACACGCGCAGCACCGCAATGAGGCTGTTGCGAACCCCCACCTCGTCGCTGCGCGGTCACGTGTCATGGGAAGTCACCCTCTGACACACATCGACACAACCCTTCTCGCGGGCGTTCGGCGATGTCACAGTCTCGCCATGGCGCACATCTGGTCGGGCTGTCCGCCCACACCGGACGAATCGACACCACCCGGCGCCACACAACGCGACAGGTAGCAGCCCAGAGCACGAAGGAGTCCTCGTGACCATCAGCAACCAGACCGCCGACAGCACGATCGACGAGGGCGCCGACGACGAACTCCTCGCCCGTTTCCGTCCGATCTTCGACCGCATCGCTGCCGGCGCGTCCGAGCGCGAACGCGACCACCGCCTCCCGTTCGAGGAGATCCGCGAACTCGCCGCCGCAGGATTCGGCGCCGTCCGCGTCCCCGTCGCCCACGGCGGAGCCGGGGCGACCCTGCCCCAGCTGTTCCGCCTGCTGACCGAACTCGCCGCCGCTGACAGCAACATCCCCCAGGCGCTCCGCGGCCACTTCGCACTGGTGGAGGATCGGCTGGTCGCCCGGTCCGGGGAACGTGAGGTGTGGCTGGACCGCTTCGGCCGCGGTGAGATCGCCGGCAACTCGTGGACCGAGGTCGGGTCGGTGCAGGTCGGCGACGTGATCACGAAGGTGACGCCGCAGCCGGACGGGACGTTCCGGATCACCGGGCAGAAGTACTACTCGACCGGCAGCATCTTCGCCGACTGGATCGACACCTACGCCGAGCGGACGGACACCGGCGAGCGGGTCATCGCGATCGTCGACGCGCACCAGCCCGGGGTCACCCACACCGACGACTGGGACGGGTTCGGGCAGCGCACCACCGGCTCCGGCACCAGCACCTTCGACGACGCCGTCGTGCAGGCCGACGCGGTGATCCCCTTCGACGAGCGGTTCAAGTACCAGACGGCGTTCTACCAGGGCGTGCTGTTGAGCGTCCTCGCCGGGTCCGTCCTCGCAGCCGAGCGGGAGATCGCGCGCGAGGTCCGCAACCGCACCCGCGTCTTCTCCCACGGCAACGCCGACACGTTCGCGGCGGACCCGCAGATCCTGCAGGTCGTCGGCGAGGTGTCGGCGGCCGGGTTCGCCGCCACCGCCATCGTCGACCGGGCCGCCGCAGCCCTGCAGGGTGCGTACGAGGGAGCCGGGCTCGACACAGCCGAGGACGAGCGCCGCAACGACCGCGCCGAACTCGCGACCGCGCAGGCCCAGGTGGCGCTGACCACCCTGGCGACGACGGCGACATCGCACCTGTTCGACGCGCTCGCGGCGTCCGGGGTGAGCACGACGAAGAACCTCGACCGGCACTGGCGGAACGCTCGCACCGCCGGCAGCCACAACCCGTGGGTGTTCAAGGCGCGGATCATCGGTGACCACGCCGTCAACGGTGCCGAACCGCCCCGCGTCTGGGCGATCGGTACGACCCGGACCTCGTGACGCCTGTCGAAGCCGAGACGGCTTCCGCGTGACCGCTGCTGCGATGTGCCTGCCCCGCCGCCCGCCCGCCGTGCGCGTACAGTCCCTGGCAACGCACGGCTGGCCAACGATCGGGGAACACGATGCGACTGATCACGGGGACGACGCTGGTCGTTGCGCTGGCAGCAGGTGCGCTGATCGGCCTCGCGCCACCAGCGACTGCGGCCGGATCCGGAACGATCACCGTGCAGCTCGCAACGCCGGACGGCACCGCGATCCGGCTGGCGGACGTCGAACTCGCAGCGATCGGCACCGACGTCGTCGTCGGGAACGCCACCACCGACGATGACGGCGCCGCGACGTTCACCGGCATCCCCGCACCGGACACCGTCACGGTGACGACGCGGCAGCTCCCGCCGCACGGAAACGAGACCTACGCCCCCGGACTCCGCTCGGGCATCGCCGTCCGTGGCGGTTCCACAGTCGCGGTCACCGTGCCGCTCGTGATCGGCGCCACCGTGCAGGGCGGTGTGGTCGGCCCCACGGGACCCGCCGCCGGACGCCTGATGTACGCCTGGAACGAGGACACCTCGCAGGTGTTCCGGACGACCTCGGACAGCGCTGGCCAGTACCGGTTCGTCGGGTTGAGCACCGGGAAGTACCGCATCGAGGCCTACGCCAGCGGAACGGCGTCGCCCGCCGTCTGGAAGACCCGGGTGTACCAGCAGCGAGGAACGCTCCCGGCTTCCCGAGTGACCTTGTCACGGCACTACGCACACAGCGACTACGACCTGGTCGTCTACGCGGCCTCGGCGTCCCGCAGCCCGTCGGCGCAGCTGAGCGGTGCGACCGTCACGGTGACGAACGCGACGACCGGTGCGTCGTTCTCGACACGGTTCTCGACGCTGCTCGACAGCGAGCAGACGGCGCAGTTCCAGATCCCCTCCGGGCAGTACGTGGTGGAGCTCCGGACCGTCGCGACGACCACAACGACCGCGCAGGTGCTGTGGCTCGGACGTCCGGGCGGCGCCTACCGGTACGTGACCGACCGAGCGCAGGCCGTGCCGGTGAAGGTCGTGTTCGGCGGTGGCAACTTCTGGGGCGGCGCCCTCGGGTGATCCGGCCCCAGCACCATCCCCAGCCCAGGGCTGGCCGGACGCGGTTGGCTGCGTGACTGCACGCGGTCGCGTGAGCAGCAACGGACAGGAGGCGCGGTGCCAGCTGGCACCGCGCCTCCTGTCCGGCACACGGTCGCGGACACGCGACGGTGGCGTCACCACCTTCTCCATGTCGGCGATGAGACGGAGCGTGTAGCCGTCGGGGACTGTCTGGTGTTCGACGTAGTGCATGAACACCGGCGCAGCCTGGTCGGCCGTGAACAGCTCGGCAGGATGCCGAGGCTCGTGCGCAGCCTGAACGTCGATGGTCTCGGTGAGCGGTTCGGTGAGGTCGTGGTCACGGCCGACGATGTAGAAGCGGTACTCACCGTCGTCCTCGCGGCGGCGCAGCTCCACGCTCATCTCCTCCGCGGTGGCACCGGCCTGCAGGTAGGAGTTTCCGTACTCGTCGATGACGGACTGCGGGCCGGCGCGCCACGTCTGGTCGTCGATCGGCGCGGAGAAGACGGGCCACGCGAAGTGGTCGTCGTTGTCGAGGAGGCCGAGGCTGCGTCGCACCTGGTCCGGGAGCGGGCGGAACGTGTCGTTCAGCACACAGCAGTCCGAGCGCGAGCAGAAGACTGGCTGCGATCACCATGAACCACGCAAACGGGGCGCGGATACTTCGGCGGATTCACCAGCTCAACGTAACGGCGGACACATTGTCTCGCACGACGATTGACTTTCGAGACGCCTTGATGCGAGCGCCGGCGAAGACGGGCCAGTGGGTTGGCGTCTGTAGGTCTGCAAGATATCCAGCGAGACACTGGGGTACTCGACACACAACGCCCGCGTCAGCTCGACCAACTCGGGACTGCCTGGCCCTTTGATCGAAAGTGGCAGGCAGCCTAGCGGTGCTCCACGGCACACTTGAGGCCATGAGGCAGGACGACATCGATGAGGAGCTCTTCCCGCTCGGGGCTCCTGACCGCCGCAGGCACTCGATCCAGGCTCCAGCAGGCTGGCAGGATCTAGCAGTCACGCTGACGCTGTTCGGTCTGAGCCTGCCGATGCTCGTTGTCGGTTGGTTCGGCGTCGTGCTCTCGATGTTCGCCTTCGACGCGTGCAGTGCTGGGGGGTGCAACTACGCCGCCGGAACGGTCGCCTACATTGGCTTCCCGATCGCGGCCGTCGTCAGCACAGTGGTTTGGGTGTCGGTTGCTGAACGCCGTCGGCGTGCCCGTCGTCGCGCGTGGATGTCTGGAGCAGGGGCGATCCTCACCATCGTCGCCCTCTTTGCCCTCGCTGCGACCGTCGTCCATTTTGCAGCACAGCCGAATTGAGCTGTCCGGTCAGGCTGCCGGCGGCGTGCATCGGGTGGCCGGCTAACGTCTCATTGGCCGATCCTCGATCGGGCGGTGAGGGGCTCAGGAGCCCGTATTCACCTCGAGCTTTAAAAGGATCTGGTCGACCTCTGCACGGCTCACAAAGCCGGTCCCGCCACGCCCTCGCGGCATGATCGCAATGCGGACAGTACCGATGCCGCAGTCGATCTCGATACCGCCTTTGAAGCGCAGCCCCGCGGCGATGACGCCCTCATTCACGTCGAAGTCGATTGCACGCGCGGAAGAGCAGGGCGTGGTGACGTCAATCGACCTCGTCCGAGTCTGGACCCGCACGCTGTCCCCGGTGAGACCGATCAGCACAATGTTACGGACCAGGTTCGACGGCGGCAGGCCGAAGGCGACGCGACCCGACTTTGTCAGGAATCCGAGTAGCTGCACCGATGCAGGATCGGCGAGCTCAGCAGCTCGGGCGCGTCGTTCGAGCACTCCGACGAACGCGGCCAGGATGCCGAAGTAGATCCCGAGGACGACGAGTGCACCGCCGAGCGACCAGAGAAGGCCGACCGCGTCGCCCCCGTTCCCTAGTGTTCCGGCGATACCGAGTCCGATCCCCGCGAACGGCAGGGCGAGTTCGGTCGGGAACCTGCGCCGGCGCGTACTCACGTTTGCCGACACTACTGCTTGCGGGTCCGACTCATGAGGCGCCGCGACCTCGGCGAAACGCAGCGACATCGGGTCGAAGGCGTTCGAAAGCCGGACGTTCACCGGTCGTGCTTGCTCGAACCCCCCACGCGGGACCCTCGATGGTTTTGATCGCGGGTGAGGCTCCGCTCTCGGACGCCTGCGTCTGAGAGCGGAGCTGAGGACTTAGCGGTTGGGGTGCGCTTGTCATTCGAGGCAGCGGTAGACGGTTGCGCGTCCAATACCGAACAACTCGGCGACTTCGGCGACCGAGTGCGTGCCAGCTTCGTGGACCTCGAGAAGGTGGCGTTGTTGCGCGGGGCTGAGTTTGGGTTGCCGGCCGCGGAGGTGGCCTTTCGCTTTCGCGATCTGCATGCCTTCGCGCGTTCGCGCGCGGATGAGGTCGGACTCGAACTCGGCCACCATCGCGAGGACGTTGAACAGCAGGCGGCCGATGGGGTCGTTCGGGTCGTGGACGGAGCCGCCGATGTTGAGCTTGACGTTCTTGGCGGTGAGTTCGTCGACGATGTCTTTCGCGTCTCGAAGGCTTCGAGCGAGCCGGTCGAGCTTGGCGATGACGAGTGTGTCCCCGTCACGACAGGAGGCAAGCGCTTCGCGCAGCCCTGGTCGTAATCTGTTCGTGCCAGTCAGGCCATGATCGGTGTGGATGTTGGGCGGGAGGACTCCAAGCCGTTCCAGCGCGACGCGTTGAGCGGTGAGGTCCTGTTCGTAGGTTGAGACGCGGGCGTACCCGATGAGTAGAGCGTTCATGGCGCGAGGATCCGCCGACTTCCCAAGTCCGCCTCGTCTCGCAACGCGATCCTCTACCAGGCCGAGCCATGCGGGCCAGGGGGTGTCCGTTGATCCATGGTGAAGCGGGCCGTCAGCGGTCGCGGCGGATTCGGTCGAGGTCGGCGCGCACCGTTGCCGGCTCCATCGACAGCGGCAGGTTTGCTGAGTCGCCCACCCCATCCAGGTCGACGTCGAAGGCATCAGCTGGGAGGGCGTCGAAGATGGGGGTGAGGTCGGCCTGTTCGGGGCCGTGTTCAGCGACGAGCTCAAACGTCTTCCCGATGGCTGGCGGGTTCGTGAGGCTTTCCACGAGGACCCGTGCGATCTGACGGCGGGCGATCACGCCATCGGCCGGGGTGCCGGTCTGATGTGTGTCGCCCTGCCGGGGTGCGATCCGGAGTTGGTCGTCGTCGTTGTAGTCGAACCAGCCGGGGCGGACGATCGTGTAGTCGTTGCCGCTGGCGCGCACGAGTCGTTCACCCCGCCGCTTCCACTCCGAACTGTCCCGGAGCGCGGTGACTCCGATGGTGGTCATCAGCGCGATGTGGACGGGACGCCCCTCGAGCGCGTCGAGGACGTTCCGGACGGCGCCGTAGTTGACCGCTTCGGCGTTGCTGTTGTCGCCGTGGGTGAAGATCACCGCGTCGACGCCCTTGACGGCGTCTCGGAGGGTCGCCGGGTCGGACAGGTCGCCGAGCACGATTTCAGCGCCGAGGGCGAGGCCCTGCGCGCGGCGCTTACTCCGTGCGAGAGCGCGGGTGTGATGGCCTGCGGAGATCGCCGTCTGAACGACGTGGCGGCCGATGCTGCCGGTGGCGCCGACGACGAGAACGGTGAGTTGGTCAGTCATGGTGTTGCCTTTCATGCCAGGTCGGCCGCGCGGAGCCACTGATCGACATCGGTGCCCGCAGACGCGCCGCGGACATCTTCACCGCGGACGGCGAGACCCGTCCCGAGACGTGCTCCGCTGTCGAGATCTCGGTAGAACGATGCAGTGTTGCCGAGGCCGCTGACGGCGTAGGTGACGAACGGCCGGAGGTCTTTGCCGGTGAGGTCGACGGCTTCGACGAAGCTCGCCATGATCATCGGCGGCTGCACGTTCCAGATGGGGCTACCGAGCAGGACCGTGTCGTAGCCGGCGAGGTCGGGCAGGTTCCCGGCGATCGCCGGGCGCGCGTCGCTGTTTTGCTCGTCGACGTTGCGGGCGACAGTGGGGTCGTACCGATCCGAGTACGCGTCAGCGGCTTCGATCCGGAACACGTCGCAGTCGATGCGGTCGCGGATCAGGTTCGCGAGAACCTCGGTGTTGCCGACGTCGAGAGTGCGGCGTCCACCGTTCCAGTAGTTCTCCCCGGCGCGGGAGAAGTACACCAGCAGCGTTCGATCTGGGCTGCCCGGTACGGGGGTGGTGGGTGTGGTCACGGTGCGGCTTTCACGGTCGGAGGTGGTGCAGGCGGCCAGCAGCCCGGCCGCGGCGGCGCTGATCGTGCCGGCCGCGGCGATCCGCAGGAGCTGCCTGCGGGTGGGCTGCTGGACGGGCATGACGGGTTACGCCTCGGCGCGGCCGGTCAGCCAGCGCACCATGTCGGGGTCGACGTGGGAGAAGAACTGCGACTCACCCGCCTCGAGCTCGGCGATCTTGGCGATCTGCTCGTCGGTGAGCTCGAAGTCGACGACGTCGAGGTTCTGCTGCATGCGCTCGGGCTTGACCGACTTCGACACGACCACGACGCCGCGCTGGACGAGCCAGCGGAGCACGACCTGCGCGACGGACTTGCCATGCGCGTCACCGATCTCGGACAGGACCGGGTTGGTGAAGAGGTCGTTCTTACCCTCGGCGAACGGCGCCCACGCCTCGAGCTGCACGCCCTCGTTCTGCAGCAGCTCCTGGTAGTCAGCCTGCTGGTGGAACGGGTTGGTCTCCATCTGGTTCACCGCGGGCACGACGTCGGCGAACGCGATGAGGTCAACGAGGCGGTCGGAGGCGAAGTTGGAGACGCCGATCGCGCGGAGCCGGCCGTCCTTGTGGGCCTGCTCGAGCGCACGCCACTCGCCGTAGTAGTCACCGAACGGCTGGTGGATCAGGTACAGGTCGAGGTAGTCCAGGCCGAGCTTCTGCAGCGACACAGTGATCGCGTCGCGGGCGCCTTCCTCGCCGCGGCGCTGGATCCACAGCTTCGAGGTGATGAACAGCTCCTCGCGAGGCACACCACTGGCGGCGATCCCGCGGCCGACGGCTTCCTCGTTGCCGTAGGACGCGGCAGTGTCGATGAGTCGGTAGCCGGCCTTGATCGCGGCCGTGACGGCCTGCTCGGTCTCGTCGGCGGGGATCTGGTACACGCCGAAGCCGAGCTGCGGCATCGTCGCGCCGGTGTTCAAGGTGACGGTGGGGATGGTGCTCATGAGCGTTCCTTCCAGGAAGCGGGAGCGGCTGCGGTTCGGCCGGTGATCCCATAGAACAGCGCTCTCCGCGCGGGGAACAGGCCGCGCTGTTTGGTGTACTGGCAGTGTCTGTTCCACCGTCACGGGCCCGCCTACGCTGACGAACATGGACACCGGAACCGAGGCCAGCGACTTCCTCCGCACCCGCCGCGCCCGCATCAGCCCCGAAGCGGTCGGCCTCACCGCCTCTGCGACAGGGCGGCGCGTCAAGGGGCTCCGGCGAGAAGAGGTCGCAACCCTTGCCGGGGTCAGCGCTGAGTACTACAACCGGATGGAACGCGGCAAGCTCGCGGGCGTCTCCGAGTCCGTCCTCTACGCCGTCGCCCGCGCCCTGCAGCTCGACGAGTCCGAAGAGCAGCACCTGTTCGACCTCGCCCGCGCCGCGAACGCCGAGAACGCAGTGACCCGCCCCGCCCCCAAGCGCACCACGCGCTCCCGCGCCAGCGCCCGGGTGCAACGACTCCTCGACGGGATTAGCGACCTGCCCGCCTACGCCCGAAACGGCCGCACCGACATCATCGCGATGAACCAGCTCGGCGCAGCACTCATGCCAGGCCTGGTGCCGAACGGGAAGGAGCCGGCGAACATCGCCCGGTACCTCTTCCTCGACCCGTCATCACAGGAGTTCTACGACGACTGGGAACGGGTCGCCCGAGACATGGTCGCCGCGTTCCGCATCGAAGCCGGCCGCACCCCCTTCGACCGGTCCCTCACCGACCTGATCGGTGAACTGAGCACCCGCAGCGACCCGTTCCGCACCTGGTGGGCCTCCCACAACGTCCGCCTGCACACCAGCGCCACCAAGACCCTCCACAACCCCACCGTCGGCGAAGTCGAGGTCACCGGCGAAGCGCTCACGCTCGCCAGCGAGCCCGACGTCACGATCATCACCTACGTCACCGAACCCGCGTCCGTGTCCGAGGAACGCCTCCGCGTCCTCGCAAGCTGGGCCGCCAGCAAGCCGACGGCCGCGGAGCCCACCAAGACCCAGTGACCGCAGCGGGTTCGCCCGCTCCTCACTGCTCCCGCTCGACGATCCGGCCCCATCGGCCGGGATCGCCCTGCCCATCGAAAGGACCCACCCGTGAAGTACACCCGCCTCGGTAACTCCGGCCTGAAAGTCAGCAGCATCGCGCTCGGCTGCATGAGCTTCGGCGACCCCGCCAGCGGCCACCTCCAGTGGTCCCTCCCCAAGGACGACGCCCTGCCCTACTTCCGGCAGGCACTCGACCTCGGGATCACGTTCTGGGACACCGCCAACGTCTACTCCTACGGCGACTCCGAACGCATCGTCGGCGAAGCGCTCCGGGAATTCACCAACCGTGACGAGATCGTCCTCGCAACGAAGGCGCACTTCTCCGACAAGCCCGGCAACGGGCCTGGGCTGCACGTCGCCGGCCTGTCGCGGAAAGCGATCATGCAGCAGATCGACGCGTCACTGACCCGTCTCGGCACCGACTACGTCGACCTGTACCAGATCCACCGCTTCGACCCGGAGACGCCGATCGAAGAGACGATGGAAGCCCTCCACGACGTCGTCAAGGCCGGCAAGGCCCGCTACATCGGCGCATCCGCGATGTGGACGTGGCAGTTCGCCAACATGCAGCACGCCGCGGACCTGCACGGGTGGACCCGTTTCGTGTCCATGCAGGACCAGTACTCCCTGCTCTACCGCGAGGAAGAGCGCGAGATGTTCGGGCTCCTCGCCGACCAGGGCGTCGGCAGCATCCCCTACAGCCCCCTCGCGAAGGGCCGCGTCGCCCGTCCCGCCGGCGAGCAGACCAAGCGCTCCTCCGACGACCCGGTCGGGAACACCTTCTTCGCCGACACCGAACGTGACCGCCCCGTCATCGACGCCGTTCAGAAGATCGCCGAAGCACGCAACGTCCCCATGGCTCAAATCGCGATGGCCTGGGTCCTCAACAACCCGGTCGTGAGCGCACCCATCATCGGTGCGACCAAGCCCCACCACCTCGACGACGCTGCCGCGGCCGTCGACATCGACCTGACTGCCGACGAGGTCTCTGCACTCGAGGACCACTACCAGGTGCGCGCAGCTGGCGGCTTCTGAGCGCTACCGGAGGTACCGCGTCATCCACCATCGCCACCCGCCGAACACTACATGTAGTGGTAGGCGGCGTGTCGTAGCACTACATGCGCTCCCATGGCGGGACCATAGCGGTGTCGAAGAGGGCGGACCGTCCGCTCGTTCGCGGCAGGAAGGAGCGCGGAGTCATGGCCAAGTCCGGCAAGAGCAGCAGCGGTTCGTCGCGAAGCTCGATCACTGGCAAGTACGTGACGTCGAAGCACGCGAAGTCGCACCCCAGCACCACGCAGACCTCGCACAAGAAGAGCAAGTAACAAGCGCCGCAAAGCGGTGACTCGCTGGCGGGAGTCCGGGGAACCGGATTCCCGCCAGTGCTCTGTGCAGGCTCGGTCGGACGGTGTGCTGCGGCGTCTCGATAGCCGATGGTCATTCGGGACGCGGCGCGACCGGACCACGACTATCGTGCGCATCATGACCACATCGCGCCCACGACGACCAGAACGTAGTACCTGGCAGCTGTGGTCCCCAGCGATCGTAGGCGTCCTCGTCTTGGCATCATCCCTACTCGGGTTCGCATCCGACGAGCGCCTTCGGCTCTGGTTCGCCCTGCTCGGTGCAGCCGGATTCGTGCTTGCAGTGATCGCTATCGTCCGCGCTATCACGTACATGCGCGGCGTCCGGTAGTGATCCGGACTTCGGTAGCGTGTGCAACCGGGCGAGCAGGAGCTCTACGACATTTGTGGCCTGTGGCCTGTGGCCGCGGGGCGGAGCAGCCTATTGATGGCCGCCGGTGACAGACCGCCCGACTTGCCTTCCCTGAACGGAGTCACCGGCCATGACGGACCGAGTCGTACGGTTCACCCCGATCACGAGGCTCATCCTCGCTGTAGGGTTCGTTGCCTTCACCGTGTTCTGCGCTGTCTCGGCGCTGGTGATCGAGGACGCGGCGCCCATGTGGATCGTCGCCGCTCTCTTCGCCCTGATGTGGTGGCGGTTCTCGGCACTGAAGGTCGAGTTCGCGCCGGCCGAGCTCATACTGACCGGACTCATCTCGCGAAGACGGATCCCTCGGGGTGATGTGCTCCGCATTGAAGAGGGCACCACAGTCATACGTTCGAGGCGAGGACACGAGCACCGGATCATCATCCCCATCGCCATGAGCTACTCGCACATCACCGACAACACCCCTGATGCACGGGTCAAGCAGCGCATCGACCGCGCTTACCGGCGATGGGCCGCGGAAACAGTTGAGGACACAGAGCAAGACCACTCCGAAGGCTAGGGGATGATCAGGACCCCATGTCCGGTAGCCGATCGGCTATCGAACGTCAGGCTGCGCCAGTAGCGTTCGAGCGGTGAAGTCCTCCGGCGACGATGATCGGCAAGCCCGCGCGCGGTACAACCTGCTCGTCGGGAGCATCGTGCTGGTGGTCGGCGTCGTCCTGCTTGCAGGCCGATGGAACCTGGGAGCCGGCGTCATCTTCTCGTTTGTGGGTGCCGTGATGCTGCTCGCAGGCTGGCTCTTCTCGTGGTCGCGCAACGACCGATCTCGCAAGTAACCGAGACAGACGGTGCCCGGAGAAGGATGGCTCAGCGGCGAACGATCCGGATGATTCGGATGAAGTAGTACGTGAGCAGGAACATTAAGGCGCCCAGCGCGACAAGTAGGTAGCCGATGGCGTCTCCGGATCGAGCTTGCGCGATGCCCAAGATGACTGCTGCCGCCCCAACGAGCGGCGCGCACACTGCAAGGACTCGAACGAGCGCCAAACCTCTTCGAGCGGGTGCTTTCACTTGGGGCATGCCTGAAGCATGCCGCAGATCGCGTCCCGCTAGCCGGTCCCTCAGCGGAGACGGCCTCCCGCGGCACGCACATGACGGCGTTCGCGTCTCACATAGCCCGTCCGAAACGAATCTCGATGAGCGACCGCTATCCGGCCGCACCGGCGACGGTGTCCGTCAACTGAGAACGCCCCGCCAGCCGAAGCCAGCGGGGCGTCCCCATCGAGTCAGACCAGGATCAGAAGTCCCAGTCCTCATCCTCAGTGTTCACGGCCTTGCCGATGACGTAGGACGAGCCGGAGCCCGAGAAGAAGTCGTGGTTCTCGTCCGCGTTCGGCGACAGGGCGGAGAGGATGGCCGGGTTCACGTCCGTGATGTTCTTCGGGAACATCGGCTCGTAGCCCAGGTTCATCAGCGCCTTGTTGGCGTTGTAGTGCAGGAACTTCTTGACGTCCTCGGTCAGACCGACCTCGTCGTAGAGGTCCTGCGTGTACTGCACCTCGTTCTCGTACATCTCGAACAGCAGCGAGAACGTGTAGTCCTTGAGCTCGTCGCGCTCGGCCTGCGTGAGGGTCTCGAGGCCCTTCTGGTACTTGTACCCGATGTAGTACCCGTGGACGGCTTCGTCACGGATGATCAGGCGGATCAGGTCGGCGGTGTTCGTGAGCTTGGCGCGCGACGACCAGTGCATCGGCAGGTAGAAGCCCGAGTAGAACAGGAACGACTCGAGCAGCGTCGAGGCGACCTTGCGCTTCAGCGGGTTGTCGCCCTGGTAGTAGTCCATCACGATGGACGCCTTCTTCTGCAGGTTCGGGTTCTCCTCGGACCAGCGGAAGGCCTCGTCGATCTCACGCGTCGACGCGAGGGTCGAGAAGATCGACGAGTAGGACTTGGCGTGCACCGACTCCATGAACGCGATGTTCGTGTAGACGGCTTCCTCGTGCGGGGTGATCGCGTCGGGGATGAGCGACACGGCGCCGACGGTGCCCTGGATGGTGTCGAGCAGGGTCAGACCGGTGAACACACGCATGGTCAGGGTCTGCTCGGCCGGCGTCAGCGTGTTCCACGACTGCACGTCGTTCGACAGCGGCACCTTCTCGGGCAGCCAGAAGTTGTTGACGAGACGGTTCCAGACCTCGACGTCCTTGTCGTCCTGGATGCGGTTCCAGTTGATGGCCTGGACCCGATCAATGAGCTTCAGCTTCTCGACCAACGTGTGTTCCTTACAGAGATGGTGACTAAGTGACGGACTGGAGGCGCGGTGCGGGTTGGCACCGCGCCTCCAGGGAGCAGAGCGGCAGCTCTACAGCATGCAGCTGACGCAGCCCTCGACCTCCGTGCCCTCCAGCGCGAGCTGGCGGAGACGGATGTAGTAGATCGTCTTGATGCCCTTGCGCCATGCGTAGATCTGCGCCTTGTTGATGTCACGCGTGGTGGCGGTGTCCTTGAAGAACAGCGTCAGGGACAGGCCCTGGTCCACGTGCTGCGTCGCCGCTGCGTACGTGTCGATGATCTTCTCGGCACCGATCTCGTACGCGTCCTGGTAGTAGTCCAGGTTGTCGTTCGTCATGAACGGCGCCGGGTAGTAGACGCGGCCGAGCTTGCCTTCCTTGCGGATCTCGATCTTCGACGCGATCGGGTGGATCGACGACGTCGAGTGGTTGATGTACGAGATCGAACCGGTCGGCGGGACGGCCTGCAGGTTCTGGTTGTAGATGCCGTGCTCCTGGACGGACGCCTTCAGCGCCTTCCAGTCGTCCTGCGTCGGGATCGTGATGTTCGCGTTGTCGAACAGCGAGGCAACACGAGCGGTCGCGGGGGTCCACGTCTGGTCGGTGTACTTGTCGAAGAACTCACCCGACGCGTACTTCGAGTCGCGGAAGCCGTCGAAGGTCTCGCCGGTCTCGATCGCGATCTTGTTCGACGCACGCAGGGCGTGGAACAGCACCGTGTAGAAGTAGATGTTCGTGAAGTCGATGCCCTCTTCGGAGCCGTAGTAGACGCGCTCACGAGCGAGGTAACCGTGCAGGTTCATCTGGCCGAGGCCGATGGCGTGCGACTTGTCGTTGCCGTCCTCGACGGAACGCACCGAGGTGATGTGCGACATCTGCGAGACCGAGGTCAGGCCGCGGATGGCGGTCTCGATGGTCTTGCCGAAGTCCGGCGAGTCCATCGTCAGCGCGATGTTCAGCGAGCCGAGGTTGCAGGAGATGTCCTTGCCGATCTCCTTGTAGGACAGGTCCTCGTTGAAGGTCGTCGGGGTGTTGACCTGCAGGATCTCGGAGCACAGGTTGGACATGTTGATCCGACCCTTGATCGGGTTGGCCTTGTTCACCGTGTCCTCGAACACGATGTACGGGTAGCCCGACTCGAACTGGATCTCGGCGATGGTCGTGAAGAAGTCGCGCGCCTTGATCTTCGTCTTCTTGATGCGCGAGTCGTCGACCATCGCACGGTAGTTCTCGGAGATCGGGACGTCACCGAAGGGGACGCCGTAGACCTTCTCGACGTCGTACGGCGAGAACAGGTACATGTCCTCGTTGTTCTTCGCGAGCTCGAACGTGATGTCCGGCACGACGACGCCGAGGGACAGCGTCTTGATGCGGATCTTCTCGTCGGCGTTCTCGCGCTTGGTGTCGAGGAACTTCATGATGTCCGGGTGGTGGGCGCTGAGGTAGACCGCGCCGGCACCCTGACGCGCACCGAGCTGGTTCGCGTAGGAGAAGGAGTCTTCCAGCAGCTTCATCACGGGGATGATGCCCGAGGACTGGTTCTCGATCTGCTTGATCGGGGCGCCGGCCTCGCGGATGTTGGAGAGGAGCAGGGCCACGCCGCCGCCGCGCTTCGAGAGCTGCAGCGAGGAGTTGATGCCGCGCGAGATCGACTCCATGTTGTCCTCGATGCGGAGCAGGAAGCAGGAGACGAGCTCGCCGCGCTGTGCCTTCGCAGTGTTGAGGAACGTGGGGGTCGCGGGCTGGAAGCGGCCGGCGACGATCTCTTCGACCAGGTCGATGGCGAGCTGCTCGTTGCCCTGGGCCAGGCCGAGGGCGGTCATGACGACGCGGTCCTCGAAGCGCTCCAGGTACCGCTTGCCGTCGAACGTCTTGAGCGTGTAGCTCGTGTAGTACTTGAACGCGCCGAGGAACGTCTGGAACCGGAACTTCTTCGAGTACGCCAGGTCGTTGAGTCGCTGGATGAAGTCCAGCGAGTACATGTCGATCGTGGCTTTTTCGTAGTACTCGTTCTCGACCAGGTAGTCGAGCCGCTCCTTCAGGTTGTGGAAGAAGACGGTGTTCTGGTTGACGTGCTGCAGGAAGAACTGCTTGGCGGCCTCACGATCCTTGTCGAACTGGATGTTCCCGTCCGCGTCGTAGAGGTTGAGCATCGCGTTGAGGGAGTGGTAGTCCATCCCCGTCTGCGGCGACGTCAGATCGACGTCTGCAACTGCTGCGTCCAAAATGCATCCAATCCTGAGTTGACCGCCGACACGTCGTCAGGGGTCCCGAAGAGTTCGAATCTGTAGAGAAGGGGGACGTTGCACTTCTGCGCGATGACGTCCCCTGCGAGGCCGTACGCCTCGCCGAAGTTCGTGTTGCCACCCACCACCACGCCGCGGATGAGCGAGCGGTTGTGGGCGTCGTTGAGGAACTTGATGACCTGCTTGGGGACTGCGCCCTCGCCGTTGCCGCCACCGTAGGTGGGCAGGACCAGGACGTAGGGCTCGTCGACGTGCAGGAACGGTTCGCTCGGGTAGAGCGGGATCCGGTCCGCGTCGCGGCCGAGCTTCTCGACGAAGCGCGCGGTGTACCCGGACACGCTCGAGAAGTAGACCAATCGGCTCATGGTGCGCTCCTCGTGGAAAGGTGCGGACAGGCGGACCGGACGGGCCAGGAGAGGCGAGTCGCGCCTCCCGAGATGCCCTGCCTGCGGGCCCCTTCGGGGCCCGCAGAACGACTACGCCAGTTCGGCGCTGAGGGTCGCGATCTTGTCGGGGCGGAAGCCCGACCAGTGGTCGTCGTCCGTGACGACGACGGGGGCCTGCATGTAGCCCAGGCTCTTGACGTGCTCGAGCGCTGCTTCGTCCGTGGAGACGTCGTGCACTTCGTACTCGATGCCCTTGTTGTCGAGGGCCCGGTACGTCGCGGTGCACTGGACGCAGGACGGCTTGGTGTAGACGGTGACGGCCATGTTCTCCCCTGGTTCCTACTGGTTTCTGCTGTGCTGTGGAGGTGGTGCTGATGTCTGTCCGCAGTCGTGTCCGGGAGGGGCCGCTGCGATGCCTCCACACTACATCTAGTGGCTAGCCGCAGCACCGACCACTAGAGGAAGTGTTACAGCCGTGTAGTTCTCCACAACGTCCTCCACAGTCTGTGGATTCCCGGGAGGCCCGAGTTTCCGCCAGTCTGCGCCCGACCACCGACACTTCCCCACACCGGTGGACAGTCCCGATCCACAGATGTGGAATCAACGCCTCGGCGTGTCGCGAACCGCCCCTCCCCAGGACGGGGGACACCCCCGTCCGGCCGGTCCGTACACTCGTCTCGTGAGTACGTACGGGCCCCTCCTGAAGACCCCTGGCGTGGGTCGTGTCATCGCCGCACAGCTCACCGCGCGGTTCCCGTTCGGCATGCTGTCGCTGGCCTACCTGCTGCACGTCGAGCACGTGTTCGACTCCTACGGCGCGGCGGGTCTGGTGCTCGCGACGACGAGCATCGGGCAGGCGCTGGCCGGCCCCCTGACGAGCCGGTGGATGGGCAGCTGGGGCATGCGCCCCGTCCTCATCCTGACGAGCATCGTCGCGCTGATCAGCATGGTGGTCATCGCGTTCGTGGTCATGCCGCTCTGGGGCTACGTGGTGGTCGGGTTCCTCGGCGGTCTGGCGGTCCCGCCCGTGCAGCCGGCGGTGCGCACCATCTACCCGAAGATGGTGACCTCGGCGCAGCTCACGCCCCTCTTCTCCCTCGACGCCAGCGCGCAGGAGCTCATCTGGGTCGCCGGCCCGGTCATCACCACGTTCGTCGCCACCCAGGTCGGCACGGTCGAGGCGATCGTCGTCGCGATGGTCTTCCTGGTCGTCGGCGGCGCGTGGTTCATCGCCTCCCCCGAGCTCGGCCGCGTCCGCATCCCCCGTTCGAAGCGCGCCTTCGGTGTCGTGCTGAAGCGCCCCGCGGTCGTCGTCGCCACCCTGACCGGTCTGCTGCTCATCGGGGCGTGCGCCGCGGTCGAGGCGAGCGTCACGAGCGTCTTCGGCGAGGGCAGCCCGAACGCCGGCATCGTCCTCGCGGTGTTCGCGGTCGGTTCGCTCGCCGGCGGCCTGGCGTTCGGCCACCGCCCCATCTCCCGCAACACCCTGTGGACGCGCATGGCCGTCGTCTTCGTCGGCCTCACCCTGGCCCTCGGCGGCACCGGCTTCTGGTGGCTCTGCCTCGCCCTGGTCATCGCGGGTGTGGGCATCGCGCCGGCCCTCGCGGTGATGTTCGGTTCGGTCTCCGCCACCGTCAAGTTCTCCGACACGGCCGAGGCCTACGGCTGGATGGGCACCGGCCAGCTGATCGGTGCCGCCGGCGGTTCGGCGATCGCCGGCTTCCTGATCGACGGCAGCGGCCCCGTCGGCGGCTTCACCGTCGGCGCCGTGATGGCCGGCCTGGGCGTGCTGCTCCCCCTGGCGATGCGCAGCTGGCTGCCCGACCTGCGCGGCCGTGACGCCAGCCCCCTCCCCGACACCGAGCCGGTGCACCTGCCGACTTGAGCGGGCGGTTTCGGGCGTACCTGGTCGAATCGGGCGTACCTGGTCGGAAGTTCTGACCAGGTACGCCCGATTCCACTCGCCATCGCGGCCGGTATGGGAAGGAACGTGCGCCCGGCGTACGGGTCGCGTTCTCCACAGATGGCCTGGAGGCCCGGCGCACGCCCGCCAGGCACCGGCAGGATGGGTGCATGGTCACCTCAGTTCCCCTGCGCGACGGCCGCTCGATCCCCGCGATCGGCTTCGGCGTCTACAAGGTCGACGACACCCAGGCAGAGACGGCGGTCGGCCTCGCGCTGGACGCCGGCTACCGGCACGTCGACACCGCCGAGATGTACGGCAACGAGACCGGCGTCGGCAAGGCGATCCGGGCCTCCGGGCTGGACCGTGACGACGTCTTCGTGACGACCAAGGTGTGGAACGACCACCAGGGGCGCGACACGACCCTGGCTGCGTTCGACGGCAGCCTCGAGCGGCTGGGGCTCGACGCCGTCGACCTCTACCTGATCCACTGGCCGGCCGCCGCCAACGACCGCTACGTCGAGACCTGGCGCGCTCTGGTGGAACTGCGTGAGTCAGGGCGGGCACGGAGCATCGGTGTCTCGAACTTCCAGGTGCCGCACCTGCAGCGGCTCATCGACGAGACCGGCGAGGTGCCGGCACTGAACCAGGTCGAACGGCACCCGTGGCTGCCGCAGCGCGAACTCATCGCGTTCCACGGGCAGCACGACATCGCGACCGGGGCGTGGTCGCCGCTCGGTCGTGGGCGCCTGATCGACGAGCCGGTGCTGACCGACATCGCGGACGCGCACGGCGTGAGCGTGGCGCAGGTGCTCGTGCGGTGGAACGTGCAGCAGAACGTGGTGGTGCTGCCGAAGTCGGTCACGCCGTCCCGGATCCGCTCGAACCTCGACGTCGACAGCTTCGTGCTGACCGACGACGAGCTCGCAGCGATCGCGACGCTCGAGTCCGGGCAGCGGACGGGCTCCCACCCGGACTCGGTGTCCTAGCCGGGTGGGGTACGCACTGTTCAGCAACAGCGAGTGGCGGGCCGTACTGTCGAGGGGTGATCGATCCTCAACAGACCGCCCGTGAACACTTGCGCCCCGACGAGCACCTGTACTGGGCCGGCACGAGCGATCCGGCCAGGCTCCTCTCGGGCCGCGACGGGTTCCTCATCCCGTTCTCGCTGCTCTGGTGCGGATTCGTGGCGTTCTGGACCGTCTCGGCCGTGACCAGCGGGGCGCCGCCCTTCTTCTTGGTCGTCGGGTCGCTGTTCACGCTGATGGGCCTGCACCTGCTCGTCGGACGGTTCCTCGTGAAGCGGTACCGCAAGCGGACGACCGTCTACGCCGTGACCGATCGCCGGGCCCTCGTGATCACCCCTCGCGGCACGCGGGAGGTCCCGATCGGCCGTACCGACCGCACCGTGAGCTGGACCGGTGACCGACGGCACTGCAACGTCGAGTGGGACGCGACGGGAGGCGGACCGGGATCGATGCTCTTCGGGTGGGGAACGAACGCGAAGGTCTACGCGAACACCGGTCTCGACGGCTTCTTCGGGCCACAGCCGATGGCGTTCTGGGACGTCACCGATGGCGAGACTCTCGTGCGCGAACTCGACCGGGCGTCGAGCTAGCCCCGGCGGTCCTCCTCGGACTGCCACGGCAGGTGCAGGTCACCCGGTTCGGGCTCGACGTCGCCGGCATCGTCCGCGCCGCCTGTCCCGGGAGCCGCGATCACCTTGGACGGGTCGATGCCGTCCGCACGCAGGTCGGCGTCGTCGCGCTGCTTCGTCTGGGACGCGTCCATCTCGCGCTCGCTCGACGGGCTGTACGACGTGTCCGCTGCTCGCTGCTCGCGTCCGCTGACCCCGTCGACGTCGTCGCTGTGCGCGGCGTCGCGGAGCGCGTCGTTGCGTGCGCGGTCGTCGGACGGCTCGGGGCCGGGGGCGTTCGGGATGCTGTCGCTCATGGTGTTTCCTCCTGCGGCGGACGGTAGTCCTCGGCCCCGTGTAACGAGTCTGGCTCGGTCCGCTCCCCGCACTCGATGACGTCCCTGGCCCCCGCTACGCTGCCGACGAGGGGGAACGATGGGACGAACACGGACCGCGACGACCGCGGTGATCGGCTCGGCACTGGTGGGGCTGCTGCTCGCCGGGTGCACGGCGTTCGGCGGCGACGAGGCGATCCCGACACCGACGCGACAGGCGGCCGAGCGCACGGCGGAACCCGAGCCGGACCCGACGCGCGGCACCGATCCGGTCGAGACCGAGCCCGAGCAGGCGCTGCCCACCGGCACCGTGGCGGCGGAGACCGACGTGGTCTCGCCGAGCGGTGAGACCAGCATCCACGTCCGGGTGGTCGCGAACGACCGCGGTACCTTCGACGCCCAGCTCTCCGGGTACCGGACGACCAATCCGCAGCCCATGCGTCTGGAGTTCCGGCACCGGCATGCGAAGCCGCTCGACGGTGCGGACGGCGAGGTGCGCGAGACGGTTGAGTGGGACGCCGCGGTTGCTCCTCCGACCTCGTTCACGATGGGTCAGGCGGGTCCACGCCCCGACTACCTGCGCAGTGTCGTCCTCGTGCCGGCGACGGTGGCCGAAGAGGACTCGTCCAAGCGCCCGTGGGCAGGGTCGGTGCTCGCCGCCGCTGACCTCGCGTGGAAGATCCCGAACCCCTACCCCGACCTCCGGGTCACCGTCGGCAAGGACCGACCAGGCGCCTACGGCATCGTCACCGATGTCGATGGCCGACCGGCGAACTACCTGGTCGCACACGGCGACGAGCTCTCGACCGTCGCGGAGCGGTTCGGCGTCACACCGGCGCAGCTGCTGTGGATGAATCCGTACCTGGATCCTCTCGACGACGACTGGCTGCTCGAGGGCAACAAGTTGAACATCGACCCTGCTCGCCGTTGAGACGGGGGGCCGGTCCGGTCCGTTACGGTTGACCAGCACTCGGCACCACCAGGAGGTCCCATCGTGACGATCGTCGCCGCCGCAGACGGCTCAGCCCTCGGCAACCCCGGCCCCGCCGGATGGGCCTGGTACGTCGACGACGACCGGTGGGCGGCCGGCGGCTGGCCCCGCGCGACGAACAACATCGGCGAGCTCACCGCCGTGCTGCAGCTGCTCCGTGCCACGAAGGACACCGGCGAGCCGCTGCACATCCTGTGCGACAGCCAGTACGCCATCAAGGCCTGCACCGAGTGGCTCGCCGGCTGGAAGCGCAAGGGCTGGCGGAAGGCCGACGGCAAGCCGGTCCTCAACGTCGAGATCATCAAGGAACTCGACGCCGAACTGCAGGGCCGCAAGGTCACGTTCGAGTGGGTGCGCGGTCACGTCGGTCACGAGATGAACGAGGCCGCCGATGTGCGAGCCCGCGGTGCTGCCACCGCGTTCCAGAACGGCACCGACGTGCCGCACGGTCCCGGCTGGCCAGGCGCCGAGGTCCCCGAGCCGTCCGCGCTGCCCGACGCGACCCCGCCCGCGACCCTCTTCTGACCCTTCCCGCGGGTCAGTAGGTCCCGTCGCGCCGGTCCTGGCGGGTGATCTGCTCCCCCGACGCCGGGTCGACGCCCGAGCGCGTGGTGGTCGTGGTGCGGCGACCGCCGAAGGCCACGGCGAGGCTGATGATGAGCAGCACGACACCGGCTGCCATCAGGATGTAGCCGATCAGGCGGAGGTCGATACCGGCGAGCTGGATGTTCAGCGCGAAGGCGACGATCGCGCCGATGACGATCAGGGCGATGCTGGATCCGATGCGCATGACGCAGTCCTCTCGGGTGGGGGTGGTGCCGGAGACGGTACACGTCCGACAACCCCAGCGCCGATCAGTCGACGTCCACCTCGGCCCACCCGTCGAACCGCCCGATCTCAGTGACCCGCACGACGGCCTCGCCGACCTCGTCCGAGGCGTCCAGGTTGATCGTCGCCGAGAACCCGAAGTCCTTGTCGCCCTCGGGGTCGGCGAAGATCTGCCGCGCCTTCCACACGCGGGGTGATGCGGTGGCACCGCTCTCGTCGAGCACCAGGTACTGCATCGAACGCGCATCGGCGTCGGTGCCGATGCTGTCGTGTTCCTCGTAGTACTCCTCGAGCACGTTGTCCCACGCGGCCCGGTCGAAGCCCGCGGTCGCGTCGAGTTCCCCGAGCCCGTCGATGTCGTCGGCCGCGGCGAGCAGCACCCGCTGGAACAGGGCGTTGCGCACGAGCACCCGGAACGCCCGCGGGTTGCCGGTGAGCCGTGCGGGCTGCGGCGGCGCGATCTCCTCGTGCTCCTCGGACGCCAGCAGGACGTCCCCGTTGAGCAGCGCCTCCCACTCGTCGACGAGTGAGGAGTCGGTCTGCCGCACGACCTCGCCGAGCCACTCGATCAGGTCGTCGAGCTCCTGGGTCCGCTGTTCCTCGGCGATCGTCTGTCGCATGGTCCGGTACGCGTCGGACAGGTAGCGGAGCACGAGGCCCTCGGAGCGGGTGAGCTGGTAGAAGCGCACGAAGTCGCCGAAGGTCATCGCGCGTTCGTACATGTCACGGACGACGGCCTTCGGGGACAGCTGGAAGTCGAGCACCCAGGGCTGTTCGGCGGCGTAGGCCTCGTACGCCGCCTCCAACAGCTCGGAAAGCGGGCGAGGCCAGGTGACCTCCTCGAGCAGCTCCATCCGCTCCTCGTACTCGATCCCCTCCTGCTTCATGCGGGCGACGGCCTCGCCGCGCTCCTTGAACTGCTGCTGCGACAGGATCGCCCGCGGGTCGTCGAGGGTGGCCTCGACAACCGAGACCATGTCCAGTGCATAAGTGGGAGAAGAAGGGTCGAGCAACTCGAACGCGGCGAGCGCGAACGGTGACAGCGGCTGGTTGAGCGCGAAGTTCGGCGCGATGTCGACGGTGAGGCGGTAGGCGCCGTCGACCTTCTCGATCACCCGCGCGTTGATGAGGGTCCGGGCGATGACGAGTGCCCGCCGGGCCATCGCGAGCTGCCGGGAGCGCGGTTCGTGGTTGTCGTAGACCAGCGACCGGACCTCCGCGAAGGCGTCCCCGCCGCGGGCGACGACGGACAGCACCATCGCGTGCGTGATCCGCATGCGCGAGACCATCGGCTCCGGCTCGGCCGCGATCAACCGCTCGAACGATGCCTGCCCCCAGGACACGAAGCCCTCGGGCGCCTTCTTCCGCTTGATCTTGTTCTTCTTCTTGGGGTCGTCGCCGGCCTTGGCGACGGCGCGGGCGTTCTCGATGTCGTGCTCGGGTGCCTCGGCGACGACGTCACCCTCGGTGTCGTAGCCGGCACGTCCGGCGCGGCCGGCGATCTGGTGGAACTCCCGCGCGGACAGCTGGCGCATCTTCGTGCCGTCGAACTTCGTCAGCCCGGTGAACAGCACCGACCGGATCGGCACGTTGATCCCGACGCCCAGGGTGTCGGTGCCGCAGATGACGGGCAGCAGGCCGCGCTGGGCGAGCTGCTCGACGAGTCGTCGGTACTTCGGGAGCATGCCGGCGTGGTGCACGCCGATGCCGGCCCGGATCAGGCGCGACAGGGTCTGTCCGAACCCGGCGCTGAACCGGAAGCCGGCGATGGCGTCGGCGATCTGGTCGCGGCGTTCGCGCGAGGCGACCTTCGCCGACATCAGCGACTGCGCCCGCTCGAGTGCGGCGGCCTGGGCGAAGTGCACGATGTAGATCGGCGCCTTGCCCTCCTCGAGGAGCCGCTCGACCGTCTCCTGCACAGGCGTCATCACGTACTGGTACTCGAGCGGCACGGGTCGCGAGACACCGGTCACGCGGGCGGTGGGCCGGCCGGTCCGGCGGGACAGGTCGTCGGCGATCGTGGTGACGTCGCCGAGGGTCGCCGACATGAGCAGGAACTGCGCCCGCTCGAGCACGAGCAGCGGCACCTGCCATGCCCAGCCTCGGTCGGGGTCGCCGTAGAAGTGGAACTCGTCCATCACGACGACGTCCACGTCGGCGTCCGGCCCCTGTCGCAGCGCCAGGTTCGCCAGGATCTCGGCGGTGCAGCAGACGATCGGGGCGTCCGCGTTGACGCTCGAGTCGCCGGTGACCATGCCGACGTTCTGTGCACCGAACAGCTCGACGAGCTGGAAGAACTTCTCGGACACCAGCGCCTTGATCGGTGCGGTGTAGTAGCTCCGCTTGCCCTCGGCGAGCGCGGCGAAGTGCGCGCCGGCCGCGACGAGCGACTTCCCGGTGCCGGTCGGCGTGCTCAGCACGACGTTCGCGCCGGAGACGAGCTCGATGACCGCTTCGTCCTGCGCCGGGTACAGCGGTCGGCCGCCCTCCGCGGCCCAGGCCGCGAAGGCCTCGTAGACCTCGTCGGGGTCGACGACGCCGTCCACCGCCGCCGGGATCGCGGCGACGAGCGGGGGCAGGGCGGTGACGTCGGTCATGCGCCCATCCTCCCAGGTACGGCCATGACGGACTGGGCCCACGCCGCCGGTCCCGGGGCGACGCGCCAGCGGCGGACCGGCCGTGCCGGTGGGGAGAGGCCCGTGGCGGGCCCGCCCCGGGCCTCCCGTCCGCCCCGTCGCCGACTCAGGCGCATTTCGATACGTGCGCATAGACTCGCGACATGCGCGAACTCGGCTTCCTCTCCTTCGTCCCGAACCACGGCGGCACCGACGGCGCCGCCAGCGCCCTGGAGGACGGCCTGCGCCTGTTCGAGACCGCCGAGTCACTCGGCTACGGCACCGGCTGGGTGCGCGGACGGCACTTCGAGCCGTACCTGACGAGCCCGATGACCTTCTTCGCGGCAGCCGCGCAGCGCACCAGCACCATCGCGTTCGGCACCGCCGTGCTCGGCATGCGCTACGAGGACCCGGTGCGCCTGGCCGAGGACGCCAGCACGGTCGACCTGCTCAGCGGAGGCCGGGTGCAGCTCGGCATCAGCACGGGCATCGCCGGGTACGGTCCGATCCTCGACCCGGTGTTCGGCACGGTCGACCGCAGCTTCCGAGACGAGGCGGAGGCCCGCGCCGCACGGCTGCTCGAGGTCCTGCAGGGCGAGCCCCTCGGCAGCGCCGGCAAGGGCTACGAGAGCATCCCCGCCGGGGCCGACCTGACCCTGCAGCCGCTCAGCCCGGGCCTGCGCGACCGCGTGTGGTGGGGCGGCGGCAGCATGGGCACGGCGGTCCGCACGGCCGAGAAGGGCCTCCTGCTGCACTGCTCGACCCTGAACACCGAAGACACCGGCGCCCCGTTCGCCCAGGCGCAGGCCGACCAGATCGCCGCCTACCGCGAGCGGTTCGCCGAGCTGCACCCGCAGCGCGAGTCCAAGGTCGCCGTGGGCCGGATCGTGGTGCCGCTCCTCGACGACCACGACCGCGCCGTGCACGAGGAGTTCCTGACCGGGTACGCCTCCGGGATGGACGACGAGGGTCGACCACTCTCGGGCACCCCGCCGTTCCGCTTCAGCAAGGTCGTGTCCGGCGAACCGGCGGCCATCGTCGACGCCCTGCTCGCCGACCCGGCGGTCACCGCCACCGACGAACTGGTCATCACCCTGCCGGCGAACGGCGACCGTGCGGCGCACGAGCGGATCCTGCGCATCGTGGCCGAGGAGATCGCCCCGGCGCTGCGGGCCTGAGAACCGGTGCCTCGGGCTTGATTGCCGGCGCCGCGGGCCCGACCACCTGCGGTCCCGCCGCCGCACCACCACCGAGAGTCAAGGGCATCCGGCGGGGCTCTGATCGAGTTGGTGAGGCCCGAGAGCCCGGCCGGATGACCATCTCGTCCCTGATCCGCACGAGATGGTGCACCCATCGTTCCACCTACCGAGCGGTTTGTCACACCGTTCCGCGCACCCGGGACGTATGAAGTTGACCAAGTGTCACTCGTTTTTCCGAACCGGGACGAAGTGCGGCAACCGGTTCACCGGTGCGCATCGGGGCCGGAACGACGAATGCGTCCCCGCGCGGACGCGGGGACGCATTCTGGGACGCACCGGGGAGGCCAGGGCAACAACGGCCGGATCAGGAGACCGAGTCGCTCACCCAGCGACCCCGTAGTCGGTGCGTGCGCGGACGGTAACCAGCCGACTCGCGCACATAGATGCTACTGAATGGAGTCGGGAGCTGCGCGGAAACCGGACGACTTCGTCACTCCAGTTCGAGGGACGCGGTTCCGGCGTCGTCGGTGACCGAGGCGCCGACGTGCAGCGTGAAGGTCCCCGACTCGTACCGCCACGAGCCGTCCCAGTGGGCGAAGGCTCGCGCCGGGACCTCGATCGAGACCTCCGTCGAGGCGCCCGCGGCGAGCCGGACCGGGGCGAACCCGACCAGCCAGCGCACCGGACGGTCGACCGCCGACTCCGCGCGGGACGCGTAGGCCTGCACGACGTGCTTGCCGGCCCGGTCGCCCGTGTTCACGACGGTCGCCGTGACGATGACGGCGTCGCCCTCGCGCACGGTCGGGGTCGCGGAGACGCCCTCGATCGACCACGTGGTGTAGCCGAGGCCGTGGCCGAACGGGTACGCCGGCTCCGTGCCGGCCCGCAGCCACGCCCGGTAACCGACGTGGACACCCTCGTCGTAGGCGACCTTCCCGTCGACCGGGGTGACGTCGAGCACGGGGACGTCGGCCATCGCAACCGGCCACGTGGTGGGCAGGCGGCCGCCGGGCTCCTGCGCCCCCGTCAGCACGTCGGCCAGGGCGTTGCCGTACTCCTGCCCGCCGAACCAGGTCAGCAGCACCGCGGCGACGTCGTTCCGCCAGGGCATCTCGACCGGCGACCCGGCGTTCACGACGACGACCGTGTTCGGGTTCGCAGCGGCGACCGCGCGCACCAGGTCGTCCTGGTGGCCGGGCAGTGCCAGCGAGGATCGGTCGTAGCCCTCGGACTCGACCTTGGAGTTCGTGCCGACCACGACCACGGCGACGTCCGCACCACGGGCGGCGTCCACCGCGGCCTCGATCAGCACGGCGGGGTCGTCGTCCGACGGCTCGGTGCCGAACTGGTACGCCAGCACCCCGCCGAGCGTCTCGTCCTGCACGATGTCGTACTCGATGCGGATCGCGACCTGCTGGCCCAGGGTCACCGACACCGGCACCGACCGCGCCGGCGGGTTGAGGAACGCGGCACCGAGCTGGTCGCCCTCGAACGGCACGTCCTCGTCGAGCAGCAGTTCGCCGTCGATCCACATGCGTGACCGTCCGGCCGCGCCGATGCCGAACCGCACGGTCCCGGTCGACTCGGCCGTGTAGGTGGTGGTGATGTCGAGCCGGTCCGCTTCGCGCGTCGGGGCGTCGCCGCCGAACCAGAACAGTGCCGTCGCGCGGCGGTCCTCGACGAACAGCTCCTCGCCGTCCTTGACGAAGGCGACCCGGGCGCCGGGCTCCCCGGTGCCGGGGTTCGTGATGGTGGACAGCGGGAACTCCGCGATGCCCTCCTGCACGACGGCGCCGATCGCGTAGTCCACGCTCGCGCCGGGGAAGGCCGAACGGATGCCGTCCAGCGGTGACACGACCTGCGACGGCACGACCGTGGCCGAGCCACCGCCCTGCGTGCGGGCCTGGTCGGCGTTGTGCCCGATCACCGCGATGCGCGACACCGCGGGGGCGTCGAGCGGCAGGACACCGGTGTTGCGGACCAGGACCGTGCCCTCGGCCTCGGCCTCGCGCACGAACGCGATGCCGTCCTCGACGTGCACGGGCGACGCGGCGACGGGCTCGAAGCCCTCGAGAGCGCCGACGCGGGCAGCCAGGGTCAGGATCCGGCGGACCTTGCGGTCGATCGCCGCCATCGGCACCTCGCCGGACTGCACGGCGGCGAGCAGCGGGCCCTCGCTCCACCACGGGTTCGGCCCCGGCATCGCGACGTCCTGCGACGCCTTCGCCGAGTCCACTGAACGCACCCCGGTCCAGTCGGACACGACGATGCCGTCGAAGCCCCACTCCGAGTTGAGCGGGGTCTCGAGCAGGTCGTTCTCCGACGCCGTCACGCCGTTGATCGCGTTGTACGACGACATGATCGCCCAGGCGTGTGCCTCGGTCACGGCCTTCTCGAACGCCAGCAGGTACAGCTCGCGCAGCGCGCGGTCCGACACCTCGGTCGACGCGGTGAAGCGGTCAGTCTCGTAGTCGTTCGCGATGTAGTGCTTCGGGGTCGCGGCGACACCGTTCTCCTGCACGCCGTCGACGTACGACGCGGCCAGGTCCCCCGTGAGCACAGGGTCCTCGCTGAACGCCTCGAAGTGCCGGCCACCGAGCGGGGACCGGTGCAGGTTGATGGTCGGGCCGAGCACGACGTCGACGCCCTTGCGGCGGGCCTCCACCGCGGCGGCGGCGCCGTAGCGCTTCGCGATCGCGCGGTCCCACGAGGCACTCAGTGCTGTCGCCGACGGCAGGTTCAGGGACGGGTCACGCTCGTCCCACACCTCGCCGCGCACGCCCGACGGTCCGTCCGACATCAGGATCCGGCGCAGCCCGATCTTCTCGATGGGCCAGGTGGTCCAGAAGTCACGTCCGGTGAGCAGCTGCACCTTCTCGTCGGTGGTCAGCTGGCCGAGGAGCGCATCGATGCGCTCGGTCAGCGGCGTCGACGGACTGGAGGCGGTGCTCGCGTCGTTCACGGTGGTCACGGTGGTCGGTCCTCTCGTTCAGGGCCGCGGGGCGCCGCCCGGACGGCCGGGGCCTCGTCGCCCACACCCACCATCCACCGGGTTCGCCGCCCGCGCTGGCAGCTCCTGCACCGTACCACCGAAAACCAACCGTTGCTTGGTTTTCTCGGGTCTCCTGCGGGCGGTACAGTCTGGCCATGGCACGACGGGGTTCGTACGCAAAGGGCATCGCGAAGCGCGAGGAGATCCTCACGGTCGCGCTGGACCTCGTGGCGTCGCAGGGCTTCCGGCGGACGAGCATCAAGGACATCGCCGACGCCGTGGAGCTGACCCAGGCCGGCCTGCTGCACTACTTCGACTCCAAGGACGAGCTCTGGGTCGAGATCCTCCGCCGCCGCGACGAACTCGACCTCGCGCACGACTGGCAGGCCGCGGACCCGGCGGCCCTGCTCGCGGCGATCGTGCGGCACAACGCCGAGGTCCCGGGCCTGGTGCAGATGTTCGTCAACCTGTCCGCCGCCGCTGCCACCGACGCCGAGCACCCGGCGCACGAGTACTTCCGCGAGCGCTACGAACGCAGCCGCCGCGACCTGTCCGCCGACTTCCGCACCATGCAGCAGGACGGTCGGTTGCGTACCGACATCGACCCCGACGAACTGACCAGCGTGCTGCTCGCGGTGTCCGACGGCATGCAGATCCAGTGGCTCTTCGACCCCACCCGCGACATGGCCGAGCACGTCGAACTCGTCGCCCGCCTCGCGATCGCCCAGGTCACCCCCACCGCCTGACGGGCTCCCCCAACCCGCCCGAACCAGGTTCCGGACACAGCACCGCGCGATCCCGTGGTGTCGTGTCCGGAACCTGGTTCCGCAGTGGGGTACGGACAGGGCCTGGTCGCGTCAGGTGCGGCGGGGCAGGATGGTCGATGCCCGCCAGGGTGTGTTCCGACGACGATGTGGAGTGACGCGATGACGCGTGTAGTGGTGACCGGTGGCAGCGGCAAGCTCGGACGAGCGGTGGTGCGCGACCTCGATGCGCACGGGTACGACGTGGTCCTGCTCGACCGTGTCCCTTCCCCCGACAAGCCCGAGCGTGTCCCGTTCGTGCGGATCGACCTGACCGACCACGGCCAGGTCCTGAACGCCCTGCTCGGCATCGACGACCGGTACGACCACGTCGACGCCGTCGTGCACCTCGCGGCGGTGCCGGCCCCGGGGCAGGTCCCCGACGTGGCCCTCATCACGAACAACGTGACCTCGTCGATCAACGTCTTCCACGCAGCCCGTGCCGCGAAGATCAAGAACGTCGTGTGGGCGTCGAGCGAGACCCTGCTCGGCATCCCGATGGGCGAGCACCACCCGCCCTACCTGCCGGTCGACGAGGAGTTCGCCGTCCGGCCGCAGTCGTCGTACTCGCTCGGCAAGGCGGTCGAGGAGGAGATGGCCCGCCACTTCACGCGCTGGGACCCGGAGCTGAAGATGATCGGCCTGCGCTTCTCGAACGTGATGGACGAGACCGACTACCCGGCGTTCCCGTGGGACGCCACCCCCGAGGCGAAGACGTTCAACCTGTGGTCGTACATCGACTCCCGCGATGGGGCCCAGGCCGTCCGCCGGGCAGTCGAGGCCGACCTCACCGGGTTCGAGGCGTTCGTCATCGCCAGCCCCGACACGGTGATGGACACCCCGACCATCGAGCTCGTCGAGCGCTTCGTGCCGGACATCGAGCGCCGTGCGGACATCGACGGCGTCAGCTCGCTGCTGTCGTCGGAGAAGGCCCGCGAACTCCTCGGCTACACGCCCGAGCACAGCTGGCGCGACCACCGCGCCTGATCGTCAGGCAGCGGGGACGAGCAGCCCGTCGAGCACCAGGTCGCGCGCCGCCGGCAGCAGGTCGGCGGCGAGCGCCTGCTCGTCCACGCTGGTGATCTGCGCGAGCGCGCCGATGATCGCGGCGACGGACAGGTCGCCGTCGCACGCACCAACGAACGCCGCGAGTGCGGTGTCCGCGTCCACCCGACGCCCGAGCCCGCCACCCTGCACCAGGGTCATCACGGTGGGGTCGTCGTTGCCCGGCCAGTAGTACCGCTCCTCGGTGACGTCGCCGGCCACCGACAGGTGGGCGGCGGCGAGCGCGGCATCGTCGTGCGCGGCGAGCCAGGCGGCTGCGTCGAGGACGCGGGCAACCGTCGCACCGAGGCCCGCGGGGTTGGAGCCGAGCGTCTCGGGGACCCGCTCGAACCGGCGGAGGCCGGACGGGCCTCCCGGCAGGGGTCGACGCACCACGACGTAGCCGAAGCCGACGCCGGTGACGCGACGGTCCGCGAAGTCATCGAGCCAGGCACCCATCAGGGTGTCGAACTCGGCCGTGCCGGGCTTCGTCCCGCCGTCGCGGATCCAGGTCTCCGCGTAGGACGTCGGGTCCTGCCGCTCGCGCTCGATCACCCAGACGTCGAGGTCGGTGTCGGCGAACCAGGCGCGCACGCGGTCCAGGCCGTCGACGCCCCAGTGGTACTCCCAGTTGCCGAGGAGCTGAGCGGTGCCGCCGGGCTCCAGGTGGTCGGACAGGCCGCGGAGCACCGTCTCGACCAGGGCGTCGCCGACCATGCCGCCGTCGCGGTACTCGTACGACGGCACGCCCTCGCGACGGGGTGTGATGACGAAGGGTGGGTTCGAGACGATCCGGTCGAAACGCTCCCCCGCAACCGGCTCGAACAGTGAGCCGAACCGGAAGTCGATGCCGTCGATGCCGTTCAACTGGGCGTTGAACCGGGCGATGTCGAGGGCACGGCGCGAGATGTCGGTGGCGACCACCTGGTCGGCGAAGCGCCGCGCGTGCATAGCCTGGATGCCGCACCCGGTGCCGAGGTCGAGCACCCGCTCGACCGGCACGGGCACCTGCAGGCCGCTCAGCGTCGTGGTGGCGCCGCCGATGCCGAGGACGTGTTCCTCGCTGATGGCGTGCCCGAGGGCGAGCTCGCCGAGGTCGGAGACGATCCACCAGCTGCCGGCGCCGAGGTCGTCGACGAAGGCGTAGGGGCGCAGATCGACGGTGGGGTGGACGACCCCGTCGGCGCCGTTGCCGTCGCCTTCGCTGCGCAGCAGGCCCGCGGCGATGACGGCGTCGAGTCCGGCGGTCGGGAACGCCGCGGCGGCCTCGGCCCGCGCCACCGGCAGGCCGAGTACGAACAGCGTCGCCAGGGTGCCGAGCGGCGTGGTCTCGCGGGCGGCGAGCGCACGGAGCGCGGCGACCCGCGAACCGCGGTGCAGCGATGCGGCGGCCTCGGCGCCCCACAGCGAGTCGAGCCGGTCGACGGTGAAGCCGGCCGCTGTCAGGTCCGCGGCGAGCGCCGTGGCGACGGCGGGGTCCGTGACGATCGACGGCAGCGTGTGCACCGTGTCCACGCCGGCGCTCACGAGGCGATCCCCTCGCGCAGCAGCGCAGCTGGGACCTGCCAGTCGAGCACCAGGTCGAGGAGCCCGGGGAACCGCTGCTGCACGTCCTCGACGCGGACGCGGCTGACGCGGGTCAGGCCCTCCAGGTGCTGCTCGAGCAGACCGGCCTCGCGCAGGACCCGGAAGTGGTGGGTCAGCGTGGACTTCGGCCGGTCGATGCCGACCCAGCCGCAGCTGCGCTCACCCCCGGCCGCGTCGACCAGGTAGCGGTGCAGGATCGCGAGCCGGATCGGATCACTCAGGGCGTCCATCACGACCGGGAGGTCCATCTCGGCCACGGACGGCTGCGGCAGCCGTTCAGGAGCATCGACGTGCGCGGGCATGGACGGGACGCTACCACCGTTCGGCTTGCTGTACGACTTGCGTCGTACTGTTCGAGTGCGGTACGAATGCAGTCGTACTGCACGGAGATGGAAAGGGGTGCGCATGCACCAGTCAGCTCGTTCGGTCGCCGGGTTCTGGATCCTGGCGGCGATGCTCCTGGTCTCGGTCGCGTCGTCGGCCGTGCCGTCGCCGATCTACCCGGTCTACGCAGCCGAGTGGCACCTCACCCCGCTCATGCTCACCGGGGTCTTCGCCATCTACGTCGCCGGCCTGCTCGCGAGCCTGCTCGTCGCGGGTCGCCTGTCCGACCACGTCGGCCGCAAGCCCGTGCTGGTCGTCGGCGGCCTGGGCGTCGCACTGTCGCTCGGCCTGTTCGCGATGGCGGACGGGGTCGTCGCGCTCATCGTCGACCGGATCGTGCAGGGTGTCTCTGTCGGGCTGCTCATCGGGGCCCTCGGCGCGGCCCTCATCGACAACTCCCTCGAACGCCACCCCACCATGGCCGGCGTGCTGAACGGCGTCATCCCGCCGATCGCCCTGGCCACCGGCGCGATGTCGAGCGGCGCGCTGGTGCAGTGGGGTCCGGCACCGGAGCAGCTCGTCTACCTGCTGTTCGGCGCGCTCCTCGTGCTGCTGGTGCTCGCACTGTTCGTCGTCCCCGAGCAGGTGCAGCGTCGTCCCGGCGCTCTTCGCTCCCTGCGTCCGACGATCAGCGTGCCGCGGTCCTCACGCCGGCTGTTCCGCGGCGTCGCCGGCTCGCTCGTCGCCAGCTGGGCCCTCGGCGGCATGTTCCTGTCGCTCGTGCCCTCGGCGCTCGGCGCGGTGTTCGGGATCACGAACCACTTCGCCGCCGGTGCGCTCATCGCCGTGGTCACGGGCGTCGGCGCGCTGACCGGCCTGGCGATCCAGCGGATGGACACCCGTCGCGCGGTCCTGCTCGGACTCGTGGCCCTCGTGCTCGGCCCGATCGTCACCGTGTCGTTCGTGTTCGCGCACTCCCTGCCGGGCATGGTCGTCGGCAGCGCCATCGCCGGTGTCGGATTCGGCGCCGGGTTCCAGGCACCGCTGCGGATGCTGCTCGCCACCGCTGCCCCGACCCACCGCGCCGGGCTGCTCTCCACGATCTACGTCGTCAGCTACCTGGCGTTCGGGGTGCCCTCGGTCATCGGAGGCCTGCTCGAACCCTCGGTCGGTCTCGTCCCGGTCATCGCCGGGTACGGCGGCTTCATCGTGCTCGCCGCGGTCGTCGCCCTCGTGCTGCAACTGTCGTCGAAGGACGCCGCCGAGGTCGAGGAGCGCGCAGCCGAGGTCATCGAGCGCACCGCGACCGGCTCGATCCGGGTCGCGGCCGAGTAGGCACGGTCCGACGCGCATTCGGTGCGAGGTTGATCGCTCGGTGCGAGGTTGATTGCTCTGTGCGAGTCTGCAGCGCCGCACGGAGCCATCAACCTCGCACGCGGTGACCAGCACCGCACGGTGCCGACAGCGGCGGCCCGACTAGTGGCCCGGTCGCGCCGAGTTCGTCCCGCGAGCGCGCGCACGCACGCCGACGGTTCGCGCCGCACCGGTGTGCGCAGCATCGACATCGGCCTTGCCCCGGTCCGCAGCATCGCGCAGACGCTTCGGCCCGTGCCGCTTGGCCCAGTCCCAGAAGCGGTGCAGCTGCGCCTTGAGCCACGTGATGATCTTGTGGAAGAAGTGGAACTCGCTCGCCAGCACCGTGAGGCCGATGAACACCACGAGCCACCCCGGGCCCGGCAGCGGCACCAGGATCAGCCCGATGATGACGACCAGCCCGCCCACCAGACCGACCAGCACCTTGTAGAGCAGGTGCACGTGCGGCCGCGCGTGGATCCAGGTGCGCAGGCGGTGGAACCACTGGAAGCGCTGGCGTGGCGCGCCGTCGGCCCGGGCTTCGCCGGGTCGGTCGTTCGGGTCGCCGTCCATGCCGAAAACGTAGGGCGCGCGGCTGGGAATCAGCGGCGCACGGGGTGGACGCGGGGTGCGCATGCCGGGAGGCGCGTGGCGGGGACACACCGCGCCTCCAGGCCAGCAGGTGGTCGCCCCCTACTGCGCCGGTCGCGCGAGCGGGGTGTCTTCCAACGCCTTGAACCAGCCGTTGCTCCAGGTGACGATGGTCTCGACGAGCGCGTCGAGGTCATCGATGCCGACGAGCTCGGTCTTGGGTCCGATGGACCAGTCGGTGTAGCCCCTCGCCAGGTGCGTGCGCCCGGACAGGTGGCGCTTCGCGAGCGGCAGCTTGTGCTTGCCGAGACCCTTCCGACCGTTGCCTGCCGACCCACGACTCACCGCGATCCCGCCAGGGTTCTCCGACAAGACCTGGTCGTCCAAGACCTCGAGCGCCCGGACCCAGGCCGGCGCCTGCTCATCACCCTCTGGATCGGGGAAGTCGGCCTCGTCGAGGTGGTTGACCGAGATCCCGACGAAACCCTCGAGCTTCGTGTCCTCCAGGTACGGTGGCATTCCGCGCCCCGGGACCTGGATCTGCCCGCGGATCCACTTCGCATCCTCGGCGTCGTACAGCGGCCGCTCGAAGACGATCGACGGCATGCCGCCGTCCCCGCGTTGCACGCGCACCTTCCAGTCAGGCATCCGCGCGCCGAGCTCAAGGCCGTGCAGCCGGGCCTCGACCGTCGTCTTCAGCAGGCGCCCCTCCCCCTCGATGTCGTCCTTGACCAGCCGAGGGGCGTCGAAGCACGCTAGAACCTCGTCCCAGTCGATCACGCTGACGCGCTCGTGCTCAATGACCGAGCGAGCGAGCGACTCCTTGCGCGGCACCAGCACGAACAGCGCGCCGGTATCGCCGAGCGCTTCGAGCTGGGCATCCACCTGCCGCTCGGTCAGCTCGTGGTCGAGCTTTGCCTCGATGCCGACCAAGCCACTGTCGAAGGTCAGTTGCACGTCGAGACGCACGGTCCCCCACTCGGTCTCAACGTCCTTGTGCGGCACCTCGCACTCGACTTTCTCGAACGCACCGAGCTGCTTGCCGCTCACGCGCTCGAGGAGCTGAACGAAGCGCTCGTGATCGTGTCGGATCTCGGCACCGAGAGCACGGGTCGCCATCGGCTCCGTGCGGTAGATGGTGGTCTGCGTCATGGCGTCATGATCGCGGGACGCGAGCCGCTCGGTAGGGCGCGACGCGCGGTTGGCGGCAAATTAGTAAAGAAATCTCACCTCCCGGTGGAATCGTCGTGTGTCACGCGTGCGCGACGCACGTCGCCGCCCACGGGACGGCGGCCAGCCGGGCCTCCGGGATCGGCTCGCCGCCGACCGTGCAGCGCCCGTAGGTGCCGTCGTCGAGTCGTGCGAGCGCTGCGTCCACCTGGCGGACTCGCAGTTGGGCGCCGTCGCGGACCGCACCGAGCGAGCCGCGTTCCCAGGCCAGGGTCGCACCCTCCGGGTCGTGTTCGTCGTCGGAGTTCGCGTCCTGCCGGGCGTCGCTGACGTCACGCATGCTCCGCTCGACGTCGAGCAGCAGGCGTTCGTTGCGGGCGCGTTCGGCCTCGAGTGCGGGGCGGGGGTCCTCCATCCCGGCCACGGTAGTCGCGGTGGAATGGCCCCGCCTCCGGATGCGTTCGCATGGACATGACGAAGATCGGGTTCCTGTCGTTCGGACACTGGCGTGACGTGCCGGGGTCGAAGGTGCGCAGCGGGCGGGAGGCCCTGGTGCAGGCGATCGACCTCGCGGTCGCAGCCGAGGAAGCCGGCGTCGACGGCGCCTACTTCCGCGTCCACCACTTCGCCCCGCAGCAGGCCGCACCGTTCCCGCTGCTCTCCGCCATCGCCGCGAAGACCAGCCGGATCGAGATCGGGACCGGCGTCATCGACATGCGCTACGAGAACCCGCTCTACATGGCGGAAGAGGCCGCAGCCACCGACCTCATTTCCGGCGGACGACTGCAGCTCGGCGTCTCGCGGGGATCACCCGAGACCGCCCTGGCCGGCTACCAGCAGTTCGGCTACGTGCCCGACGCTTCCGACGAGAACGGCGGCGACATGGCCCGTGCGCACACGAACGCGTTCCGCCGCGCGATCGCCGGCGAGCCGATGGCCAACGCCAACCCGCAGATGACCGGTTCGGTCGGGTCCCTGCCGATCTCCCCGCTCTCCGACTCGCTCGGCGACCGGATCTGGTGGGGCGCAGGCACACGTGCCACCGCCGAGTGGACCGCCGAGCAGGGCATGAACCTGATGTCCTCGACCCTGCTGACCGAGGACACCGGCGTGCCCTTCGACCAGCTGCAGGCCGAGCAGATCGAGCGCTTCCGCCGGGTGTGGTCCGAGTCGGGCTGGGACCGCGAACCGCGCGTCTCGGTCTCGCGCAGCATCATCCCGATCATCGACGACGAGTCGCGCCACTACTTCGGCGTGCGCGCCCAGGTCGAGGGGCAGGACCAGGTCGGGCACCTCGACGGCGGGCTGGCCCGGTTCGGCCGGTCCTACATCGGTGAGCCCGAACAGCTCGTCGCGGAACTCGCGGCCGACCAGGCCGTCCGGGCTGCCGACACCGTGCTCGTCACCGTGCCGAACCAGCTCGGTGTGGACTTCAACGCCCGGCTGCTCGCCGCCGTGAAGGACGTGTTCACCGAGGTCGACGCGGAGCCGGTCCCCGCCTGACCCCGGATCGGACTCGGGCTCAGCCGTTCGGCCAGAGCAGCCGGAACCGCTCGCACACGACCGGCATGTCCGGCGCGAACCCCCGCGGGTTCTCCGAGTGTGCGCGCCAGAACGCCTCGTGCACGGTCCGCCATTGTTCGAGCGTCCGGTCGCCTTCCCCCTCGGCCCAGGCGTGGTCCGCGTCGACCTGGTCGAACGGAACCACCCGGACCGCCGTCGTCTCGATGACGGCACGGGGCGCACCCGAGCCGTCGGTCACGATGCTCACCTCGTCGGTCGCGGGCAGCGGATCGCCGGTCGCCTCGTAGTCCCAGAGCGACGACGCCGTGCCGACCTTGACCCCGTCGAGCACGAGCTGCAGGAGCGCATCCGCCTGCTCCGGGGTCGCGCCGAAGGACCACGCCTCCGGCACGGCCTCCGGAAGGCTCGGACGCTCGCTGCGTCGCGCGGTCCAGAAGTCGTCGAGCGTCGAGGGCACGCCCCGACCGTAGTGCACCGGTCCGGTCCCCCCTTGTGCTGACACCCGGCTGGGGACTGGGGCGAGGCCGACCGCGCTCCTAGGCTCGGGAGCGTCGATCCACCCCGCACCTCGAGGAGCAACCGTGACGCTGCCGGCCGCAGGCTGGTTCCCGGACCCGCAGGACGCCCGTCGTCTGCGCTGGTGGGACGGTCGCACCTGGGGCGCAGCCACGCGGGTCCCCGCGGCTGCTGCTGACCCGGTCACGCCGATCGTCGTCGCGCCGGTGGGGCCGTCGTTCTCGGTGCAGACCGCGGCGATCCGGACGGACGCGTGGGCATCGGGCACCGCCGGCGACCGTCGGCTCTGCGTGTTCACGGTGCTCGCGGTGCTGCTCGCCGTGGTCTCGGTCGTCGCGAACCCCTGGGGCCTGGCGGGGCTGCTCGCCGTGGCGTGCGGGGTCATCGGCATCGTCCGTCCCGGGGCCGTCGGTGCCTGGGCCGCCCTGGCACGGAGCGCTTCGGCGAGCGCCCTCGTCGTCGCGGTGACGACGACGGTCATCGCCGCGTCGGCCCAGTTCCACCTGTTCTGAGCGCGCAGGGACCGCCTACCGCCGCGTTCCACGGCACTTCGTGAGCAGAAATGGTCGGGTGGGACGGCGCGACCCGACCATTTCTGCTCACGAAACGCGCCCGTCGCGCACCCGCACCCGCACGGCCCAGGCACCCGCACGGCCCGCGCAGGGACCGCCTACCGGCGCGCCCGCGGGTGCGCCGTCTGGTAGACGTCTCGCAGCATGTCCGCCGTGACCATCGTGTAGATCTGCGTCGTGGCGACACTCGCGTGCCCGAGCAACTCCTGCACCACGCGCACATCGGCACCGCCCTCGAGCAGGTGCGTCGCGAACGAGTGCCGGAACGTGTGCGGTGACACGTGCGCCTCCAGGTCGGCGGCAGCAGCGGCGGCCTGGATCACGAGCCAGGCGCTCTGCCGCGACAACCGCGCTCCACGGGCACCGAGGAACAGTGCCGGCGTCGACGGCCCTCGTGCCGCGAACACCGGCCGTGCCCGCACCAGGTACGCGTCGATCGCTGCACGGGCGAAGCTGCCGAGCGGCACGATGCGCTGCTTGTTGCCCTTGCCCGTGACCTTCACGACCGAGAGCTCGCCGTCGGCGTCCGACAGCGTCGTCACGTCGTCGACCGACAGCCCCACCGCCTCGGAGATCCGCGCACCGGTGGCGTAGAGCAGCTCGAGCAGGGCCTTGTTCCGCAGCTGGACGGGGTCGTCGGCGTCGACGGACACCGCCCCGAGCAGCCGTTCCATGTCCTCGATGGGGATCGCCTTCGGCAGCCGCATCGGAGCCTTCGGCGGCCGGACGGCGGTGCCGGGGTCGAGCGGCAGCCAACCCTCCCCCGCGGCGAAGGCGGTGAACGACCGGACCGAGCTGAGCATCCGCGCGATCGACCGCGGTGCGAGCGGACCTTCCGGTCGGGTGGCCAGGTGCGTCACGAACCCCGAGACGTCCGCCCGCGCCAACCGTGCCACGTCCTGCAGCGCCGAGGATCCCCCGGCCCGGTCCGCACCGTCCGACTCGACGACCGGAGCGGCCGCCAGCCACGACGTGAACACGGCGAGGTCCCGCCGGTACGCCGACAACGTGTGCTGCGAGAGTCCCCGCTCGATCGCGACGTGCCGCAGGTACGTCTCCGCGGCGCGGTCGAGGGGCATCACCTCAGCAGGCTAACCGGCGCGGGGCCACCCACCCGTCAGTGCAACGCGTCGTCCGGCGTGCCCATGCGGAACCCGGTGAACGTCACGGTCAGCCCGGCCCGCGTCGGCCCGGCGCACAGCAGCCCCGCGGACACGACGGCGTCCGGGTCCAGGTACGCGACCCGGACGAGTCGGGGCTCGTCACCCTCGGCCCACGCCCGGATCGTCACGGCGTCACCATCGCGGCTCGCGCGGACGGTCACCACCCGGCCCACCCACTCCGGCACGGGCGACACCGACCAGTCCGAGAACCCACGCGTCACCACGGCGCCGAGCTGCGGCGCTCCGTCCGAGAACTCCACGCCGGCCTTGATCCAGGTCTGTTCGTCGACGCTCAGGAACACCCCGGCCTGGTCGAACTGCTCGGCGTAGTCGAGCACGAACGACGCCTCGACCGAGAACGGCCCGTCCGTCGGCTGCAGCAGCGCGTGCTCGGAGTCGTGCACGAACCCGTACGAGGTGGTCCGCCAGGCGTCACTGCCCTCGACCGCGGTGACGTGGAACACGTCGCCGTCGAACTCGGCGGCCTCCGGCTCGTGCGTCCACGTCCCCGTGGCGACCAGCTCGCGCAGGCCGTCGGCCGCGGACCCGCTCACTTGCCGCGCTGCTCGATGGCCTCGACGGCGAGCGTCGCGACGACGAGGGCCGAGTTGTTGAGCCGACCGCCCAGGATCCCCTCGAGCAGCTCCGCCCGCGGGACCCAGCGCGTCACGATGTCGGCCTCTTCCGCCTCGCGCTCGAACGCGGACTCGGTCGGCCGGACACCGCGCGCCCGGTAGATCTGGATGAACTCGTCGCTACCACCCGAGGAGGTGTTGTACCGGACCAGGGGCTCCCACGTGTCGGCCTCGAGGTCGGCCTCCTCGCCCAGCTCGCGCTTCGCGGCCGTCAGGTGGTCCTCGCCCTCCATGTCGAGCAGACCGGCGGGCAGCTCCCAGTCGCGCAGCCGCACCGGGTGCCGGTACTGCTGGATGACCAGGACGCGGCCCTCGTCGTCCTCGGCGTACACGGCGACGGCGCCCGTGTGGTCGATGTACTCGCGGACCATCGAGTCGCCGTTGTACGCGACGGTGTCGCGGCGCACGTCCCAGACGGCGCCCTCGTACACGACGGTGGATTCGGTGACCTCGAAGGAGGCGGACTCGTCAGCGATCGGTGCGTCTGTCACGGCTCCATCCAAGCACGCGCCCCCCTGACGCCCCCATCGGAACCAGGTTCCAGACACAGCACCGCGTCGTTCCGCGGTTCCGTGTCCGGAACCAGGTGCCGTGGACGCGACCCCGGACGGACTGGAGGCGCGGT
>NZ_MJGT01000072.1:2071-9695 GCF_001864975.1 Curtobacterium sp. MMLR14_002 | reverse complement strand
GCCAGCTGGCACCGCGCCTCCCGTCCGATCGTGGTGACCCGGCGCTTACGCGACCTGCTCCTCGGTCTGCGGGTCGAACAGGCTGGACGCCTCGTGGCGCTCGATGGCGGCCGCGACGAGCCCCGCGAACAGCGGGTGCGCATCGGTCGGACGCGAGCGGAGCTCCGGGTGCGCCTGGGTGGCGATGTAGAACGGGTGCACGTCGCGCGGGAGCTCGACGTACTCCACCAGCGTGCCGTCGGGCGACGTGCCCGAGAAGACGAGGCCGGCGTCCGCGATCTGCTCGCGGTACTTGTTGTTCACCTCGTAGCGGTGACGGTGCCGCTCGGAGGCCTCCGGCGCTCCGTACAGCTCCGCCGCCAGCGAGCCTTCGGTGAACGACGCCGGGTACAGGCCCAGGCGCATCGTGCCGCCCAGGTCGCCGCCGGCGATGATCTCGACCTGCTCCGCCATCGTCGCGATGACCGGGGTCGAGGTCTCCGGGTCGAACTCGGTGCTCGACGCGTCGGTCAGACCGACCTCGTGGCGGGCGTACTCGATGACCATGCACTGCAGACCGAGGCACAGGCCGAGCGTCGGGATGCCCTGCTCACGCGCGAACTTGAGCGCGCCGAGCTTGCCCTCGATGCCGCGCACGCCGAACCCACCGGGGATGCAGATGCCGTCGACGTCGCCGAGCTGCTTCGCCGCACCCTCGGGCGTGGTGCAGTCGTCGGACACGACCCACTTCAGCGTCACCTTGGCGTCGTGCGCGAAGCCGCCGGCACGGAGCGCCTCGGTGACGGACAGGTAGGCGTCCGGCAGGTCGATGTACTTGCCGACCAGGGCGATCGTGACGGCCTTCTTCGGCTCGTGCACGGCCTTCAGCACCGGGGTCCACGCGGTCCAGTCGACCGGACCGGCGTCGAGCTTGAGCGCCTCGACGATGACCTGGTCGAGGCCCTGGTTGTTCAGCAGCGTCGGCAGGTCGTAGATCGAGGGGACGTCGACGGCATTCACCACGGCGTCCTCGTCGACGTCGCACATCAGCGCGATCTTGCGCTTGTTCGACTCCGACACCGGACGGTCCGACCGCAGCACGAGCGCGTCGGGCTGGATGCCGATCGACCGGAGCGCGGCGACGGAGTGCTGCGTGGGCTTGGTCTTCTGCTCACCCGAAGCGTTCATGAACGGCACCAGCGAGACGTGCACGAAGAACACGTTGTTGCGGCCGAGCTCGTGGCGCACCTGACGGGCGGACTCGATGAACGGCTGCGACTCGATGTCGCCGACGGTGCCACCGACCTCGGTGATGATGACGTCGGGCTGCGGGTCGTTCTGCGCCTGCTCGCGCATCCGGCGCTTGATCTCGTCGGTGATGTGCGGGATGACCTGCACCGTGTCGCCGAGGTACTCGCCGCGACGCTCCTTGGCGATCACCGTCGAGTACACCTGACCGGTCGTGACGTTCGCGGCCTGCGACAGGTTGATGTCGAGGAAACGCTCGTAGTGCCCGATGTCGAGGTCCGTCTCCGCACCGTCGTCGGTCACGAAGACCTCGCCGTGCTGGAACGGGTTCATGGTGCCCGGGTCCACGTTGAGGTACGGGTCGAGCTTCTGCATGACGACCTTGAGGCCGCGAGCCGTGAGCAGGTTGCCGAGGCTGGCCGCCGTCAGGCCCTTGCCGAGAGACGAGACGACCCCGCCGGTCACGAAGATCTGCTTCGTCACCTTCGGGGTCGAGTTCGAAGAATTGGTACCGCCGCTGAGAGTGTCCGCCACGGGATTCCATCGTACGTCAGAACTGCCGGGAGGCGCGACCTCGGTTCGCCGTGGGCGTTGCGCGGGTGGGTGGTTGGGTCCTCGGGCCGTGGCCGGGTCGGCAAGCGGCACCCGCCTGCTTGGTCGTCAGGCTCGCTGGCCGGCCACGTCGAGCAGCTCGCGGGCGTGCTCGATGCCGCTGGCGCTGTCACCGAGTCCGGAGAGCAGCCGTGCCATCTCCTGCAGCCGGTCCTCGCCCTCGAGCCGGCGCACGCTCGACGACGTGACGGCACCGCTGGCGTCCTTCACGACGTTGAGGTGGTTGTTCGCGAAGGCCGCGACCTGGGCCAGGTGCGTGACGACGATGACCTGCGTGCGCTCGGCGAGCTTCGCCAGCCGTCGGCCGATCTCGATCGCCGCCGCCCCGCCGACACCGGCGTCGACCTCGTCGAAGACGAACGTCGGCACCGTGGTGCTGCCGGCCATGACGACCTCGATCGCGAGCATCACGCGCGACAGCTCACCGCCGGACGCCCCCTTGCCGATCGGCCGGGGGTCGGTGCCGGAGTGCGGCTGGAGCAGGATCGTGACCTGGTCACGGCCGTGCCGGCGGTACTCGCCGGCGTCGGTGACCTCGACCACCAGGGTCGCGCCACCCATCGCGAGGGTCTTCAGCTCAGCGGTCACGCGCTTCGCCAGGTCGGTGGCCGCCTTGGTGCGCGCCGTCGTGAGCGCGGCGGCGGCGGACTCGAGCGCCTGCTCGTCCTGCTCGACCGACTGCTGCAACGCCGCGATCCGGTCGTCGTCGCCGTCGAGCTCGAGCAGCCGGTCGCTCGCGCGCTGTCCGTAGGCGATGACGTCGTCCACCGTCTCGCCGTACTTGCGGGTGAGGCCGGCCAGCAGGGCACGGCGTTCGTTGATGAGTTCGAGATCGTGCCCGGCCTCGGGTTCGAGGGAGCCGAGGTAGCTCGAGATGCTCGCCGAGGCCTCGGCCGCCTGGATCCCGAGCTCCGTGAGCTGCTCGAGCACCGGCTGCAGGGCACTGTCCGACGACGCGACGCGCTCCACGGCACGGCGTGCGGACTCGACCAGGCCGACGACGTCGGAGACGCCGTCGAGGGACTCGCTGGACAACGCCTCGTGCGCCAGGGCAGCGGACAACCGGAGCTCCTCGAGGTTGCCCAACCGTTCGGCGCGTTCGGCCAGCTCGACGTCCTCGCCGGGCTGCGGGTCGGCGGCATCGATCTCGTCGGAGGCCGCGCGGATCCGCTCGGCCTCGGCCACCCGGTCGTCCCGGTCGCGGACCAGGACCTCGAGGTCACCGGCGTGCTGCTGCCAGGCGTCGTACGCGGCGACGTACCGAGCGAGGGCCTTCTCGAGCGAGGTTCCCCCGAACCCGTCGAGGGCAGCCCGCTGCGCCGTTGCCGAGGTCAGGCGGATCTGGTCCGACTGCCCGTGCACGGTGACGAGCTGGTCGGCGAGCTCGCCGAGCACCGCCACGGGCGCACTGCGACCGCCCACCGTGGCACGGCTGCGCCCCTCGGCGGAGACCGTGCGGGTGAGGATGAGTTCGCCGTCCTCGACGGTGCCGCCGGCGTCCTCGACACGTTCGGCGACGGCGTCCTGCTCGGGGACGTGCCAGCGGCCTTCGACGACGGCGCTCGACGCACCGCGGCGCACCGAACCGGCGTCGGCCCGCGCACCGAGCAGCAGCCCGAGCGCGGTGACGATCATCGTCTTGCCCGCACCGGTCTCTCCGGTGACGACGGTGAAGCCCGGCCCGAGTTCGAGCGTGGTCTCACCGATGACACCGAGGTCGCGGATCGCGATCTCCTCGATCATCGGGTGTTCTCCCTGCTCATCGGGTGTTCTCCGGGCTCATCGGTCGTCCTCGTCGCTCTGGGGGCCGCGCCACCCGGCGACGGGCAGCTGGAACTTCGCGACCAGGCGGTCGGTGAACGGAGCGTCCTTGAGGCGGGCGACACGCACCGGGTCGGGCGAACGCCGGACCTCGACACGGGCGCCCGGGGGCAGGTCGTGGGTCCGTCGGCCGTCGCACCACAGGACACCGACGCCGCTCGTGCGCCGCAGGACCTCGATCGCGAGCGTGCAGTCCGGCCCGACGACGATCGGACGGGCGAACAGGGCGTGGGCGCTCAGCGGCACCATGAGCAGCGCGTCGACGTCCGGCCACACGATGGGGCCACCGCCGGAGAACGAGTACGCCGTGGAGCCGGTCGGGGTCGACACGACCACGCCGTCGCAGCCGAACGACGACAGTGGGCGGCCGTCGACCTCGGTGACGACCTCGAGCATCCGCTCCCGCGAGGCCTTCTCGATCGTGGCCTCGTTCAGCGCCCAGCTCGAGTAGACGATCTGGTTGCCCACGACCACGTCGACCTGCAGGGTGACGCGTTCCTCGACGTTGTACTCACCGGACAGCGCGCGCTCGACCGTCTCGGACAGGCCGTCACGCTCGCTCTCGGCCAGGAACCCGACGTGCCCGAGGTTCACCCCGATCAGCGGAGCGCCGGTGTTCCGCACGAGTTCCGCCGCGCGGAGGATCGTGCCGTCGCCACCGAGCACGATGACGATCTCGAGCTGGTTCGGCTGGACGTCGACGCCGAGGATGTCGACCTTGCCGACCGACGCCTCGGCACGACGGATGTCGGCGTACTCGTCGAAGGGCATGACGGGCGTGAGACCGGCCGCGTGCAGGAGGTCGCAGACCTCGACCGCAGCGTCGATCGAGTCGCGGCGACCCGTGTGGGACACGAGCAGGATGTGCCGTTCGTCACTCATGAAGACCCTTCCGTGAGTTCGGTCGCCCGGACTCTCCATTCTGTCGGATTGCCCCCGACACCGCGCTGGAAGCGGGCCAGGTACTCGTGGTTGCCGTGTGTCCCGACGATCGGGGACGCGGCGAGCCCACTGGTGCCGAGGCCCAGGTCCCACGCCGCCCACAGCACGTTCATGAGCGCGTCGTTCCGGAGCCCGGCGTCGTGCACGATGCCCTCGCGGACACCGCCACGTCCCACTTCGAACTGGGGCTTCACCAGGAGCACGAACTCGTCCGCGGGGACGGCTTCGGCCAGCGCCGGCAGCACGAGTCGGAGCGAGATGAAAGACAGGTCCCCCACCACCAGGCTCGTCTCGCCGGCGGCACCGTCGAGCGCCAGGTAGTCGGCGCGCGTGAGGTTCCGCGCGTTCGTCCCCTCGACCACGGCGACGCGTTCATCGAGCGCGATGGTGGGGTGCAGCTGTCCGTGCCCCACGTCGAGCGCGATGACACGGCGCGCGCCGCGTGCGAGCAGCACCTGGGTGAACCCGCCGGTGCTCGCGCCCACGTCGAGCACGACCCGGTCGGCGGGGTCGACGTCGAACGCGTCGAGTGCGCCGACGAGCTTCCGGGCCGCACGCGAGACCCACTCGTCCGCGGCGTCGACTTCGATGTCCGCGTCGGACGCGATCGGCGTCGACGGCTTCAGGACAGCACGGCCACCCACGAGCACCCGGCCGTCCTGGATCAGCTTGCTGGCGACGGTGCGCGACCGTGCGAGCCCGCGTGCGGCGAGGAGGGCGTCGAGGCGGACCGGGGTCGCGTCGTGCACGGCTCCGTCCGGCTCAGGCACTCGCGGAGCCGCCGCTCTCGAGCCGCGTCCGCAGCTCGTCGTGCAGGGCGGAGAAGGCGTCGGCGCGCCCGGCGAGCGGCAGGGCCTCGGCCTCGGCGGTGCGCGCGGCGAAGGCGTCCTGCTGCTCGGGTTCGGCGGACGGCTGCTCGGGGTTCGGCACGTCCGACACGCTACTCGCCGCCGTACAGCTGCGGGTCCACGTCGAGGCCGTAGATGGCCAACCCGGACTCCCAGATGAGCGCCGAGCCGGCACGGAGCCGATCGATGTCCGTCCCGGCGTCGAGCACCCGGACGACGTGCCCGCGCATCGCCACCGTCGCAGTACCGACGGTCACGTACCGGGTGCCGTCCTCGTCCTCGCGCCGCACCGTCTCCGGGTACGGCTGGGACAGCCCTCGGAGGTCTTCGAGCACGTAGGTGGGACGCGAGCGCTGGTCGGCCGCGAGCACCTGCTTCGCCTTGTCGATGCCGGTGAGCACGAGCACGCTCGGGATCCCGACGTCGTTCGCACCCTTGATGTCGGTGTCCAACCGGTCCCCGATGAACAGGGTCCGACCGCCGCCGAAGCGCTCGACCGCCGTGTCGAAGATCGGCCGCTCGGGCTTGCCTGCGACGACGGGCATCCGGCCGACCGCCTGGTGCACGGCGGACACGAGCGTGCCGTTGCCGGGCGCGATGCCCCGCTCGACCGGGATCGACCAGTCCATGTTCGTGGCCACCCACGGCACGTCCGGGTCGGCCAGGGCGAAGGAGGCCTCGGCCAGTTCCTTCCAACCGAGGTCCGGTGAGAAGCCCTGGATGACCGCGGCCGGGGAGTCCTCGGCACTCGAGGTGACGGTGAACCCGGCTTCCTCGACGATGCTGGACAGCCCGAGCCCGCCGGTGACCAGGACGGTCGCTCCGGCCGGCACCAGGGTCGCGAGCAGCTGGACGCCGGCCTGTGACGAGGTGACGACGTCGCCCTCGGACACCTCGAGCCCGTAGCGCTCGAGGTGCTCGGCGACGTCGATCGGCCGGCGCGATGCGTTGTTCGTGATGTAGCCCACCCGCGCCGTGAGCGATGCCCGGGTCAGGGCTTCGACCGCGTGCGGGATGGCGTTGCGGCCCCGGTAGACGACGCCGTCGAGGTCGGTGAGGACCACGTCGACGCCGTCGGTCAAGGCCGCCGAGTGCTCATCCGGCTGCGGAGCCGTCGACGTCGCGGGGGTTGTCGTCGTCGATCTCGCCGGGCTCGTCGGCTGCGGAGGTGTCGTCGTCGAGGTCGTCGAGGGCGGGTTCGTCATCGAGGTCGTCGGCGGATTCGTCGTCGCCGTCGAGTTCGTCGGTCGCGACGTCGTCGGCTCCGAGGTCATCGGCGTCGTCGTCTCCAGCGCCTCCGTGTTCTTCGACTTCGAGCGTTTCCTCGACCACATCAACTGTCTCCCAAGCGTTGTCGTCCGCGATTTCGGCGAGGGCCGCTGCCGCGCGGTCCACACGGGCCCACCACTCGTCGGCCTCGTCCTGTCGACCGAGCTCCTCGAGCGTGGCCGCGTAAGCACTGTAGAGCGCCGGGGACCACGTGTAGGCGGTGGATGGGTCGAGCTGTGGAATCTCCAGCTCGCCGAGGGCGGCTGTGGGATTCCCGAGGTCGAGACGAGCGCCGGACATGGCGATCGCGAGCTCGACCTGCACCGGGGTCTCGAGGGCCGAGCGCTCGACCGAACGACCGAGCTCGAGTGCCCGCTCCGGACGGCCCAGGCCACGCTCGCAGTCCACCATCATCGGGAGCTGGTCGTTGCGACCGGAGATCCGACGGTAGGTGCGGAGCTCCCGAAGCGCGGTGGCGAAGTCGCCGAGGCGGTACGCGGTGATCGCGGCCGTCTCGCGGACGACACCGACACGACCGGCACGACGAGCAGCGCTCAGGGCGTGCTGGTTCGCCGTCTCAGGGTCGTCGTCGACGAAGAGCGCTGCAGCCACGAGGTGACGCGCAACCCAGTCGGCGTTGTCCTTGCTGAGGGTCTTCAACTCCATCCGGGCCGCAGGGTCCAGGTCGCGCGCCTGGATCTCCTCGGGGATCTCCGGGTCGTCGTGGCGTGGACGGATCGACTTCGTGCCGTAGGGGTCCCGGTCCTCCCAGTCGTCGCGCGCGGCCTCACCGAAACGGGCGCCGGCGTGACGGCTGCCGTCACCGAAACGACGACGGTCCTCACCGCCGTCGCGAGCCGGGCGGTCCGACGAACCACCGCGGAACGGACGGTCGGACGAACCAC
>NZ_MJGT01000072.1:0-1364 GCF_001864975.1 Curtobacterium sp. MMLR14_002 | reverse complement strand
GGTCGGACGAACCACCACGGTACGGACGGTCGCCATCACGAGCGGGACGATCGGAGCCCCCGCGGTACGGGCGGTCCCCGTCACGACCGGGACGATCGGAGCCCCCGCGGTACGGGTGGTCCCCGTCACGAGCCGGCCGATCGGAGCCCCCGCGGTACGGGCGGTCGCCATCGCGACGCGGACGGTCAGAACCGCCCTGGAAGGGTCGGTCCCCGTCACGGCGGGGCCGGTCTGAGGACCCGCCACGGTACGGACGATCACCATCACGCGCCGGGCGGTCTGACGAGCCACCGCGGTACGGACGATCACCATCACGCGCCGGGCGGTCTGACGAGCCACCGCGGTACGGACGATCGCCATCACGACGCGGACGGTCTGAACCACCCTGGAACGGGCGGTCACCGTCACGGCGCGGACGGTCAGAACTCCCGCCACGGAACGGACGATCACCGTCACGAGCCGGGCGGTCCGAGCCACCACGGAACGGACGATCGCCATCGCGTCGCGGACGATCGGCACCGCGCGGACCATCGCCACGCGGCGGCCGGGCGGAGTCACCACGGTCGCCCTGCCACGACGGACGGTCGTTCCGGTCGCCGGACCGGAACGGACGATCCCCCTCGCGACGCGGAGCGCTGTCCCGGCGGGGTGCACCGTCACGGAACGGACGGTCTCCACCCTGCGGACGATCACGACGGTCGCCTTCGCGGCGCTCGAACTCACGAGGACCGGACGACCAACGACCATCGCTCTGGCCGTCCCGACGCGGAGCGCCGTCGCGACGCGGGAACCGGTCGCCGTCCCGCCGGGGTCGATCTCCGCGGTCCCCGTCGTTCCGCCGCTGATCGTCGTCGTTCGCCACCGTTGCTCCTCATCGCGTGCCCGGTGCAGTGCCTCGGGCGTTCGTCCGCTGTGTCGTTGTGTTGGGTGCCGCGTCGGTCACCCGACGTCGGCCTCCAGTCCATCACGAACCAGAGCCGGCGTCGAGCGAACGGCGGCAGAAACAGAAATGGCCACCGGCCCCGACCGAGAACGAGGGTTTCCCCTGCGAATTCTCGATGGAGGGCCGATGGCCACATCTTTCATACGTTAAGTCCGGCGGCGTCCTACTCTCCCACAAGGTCCCCCTTGCAGTACCATCGGCGCTGAGAGGCTTAGCTTCCGGGTTCGGAATGTGACCGGGCGTTTCCCTCTCGCTATGACCACCGGAACACCTTCGACCATGATCTGGTCTCAAATCTGTCCCGACTACTGCCCCCCGTGAAGAGGGCAGAGCGGTGTATTCAGTTTCGATTCCCGATCGTCTGTCGGGAACCACAAAGTGGACGCGAGCCCGTGCAACAAGTGCACGGAAATCAGTGTGT
>NZ_MJGT01000071.1:10695-10962 GCF_001864975.1 Curtobacterium sp. MMLR14_002 | reverse complement strand
CCCTCGGAGTCGGTGCCGAGCGGCAGTTCGAGCCGCTCGTACGGTGCTCCGAGCACGTCCTCGTGCCACCCCTGGTCCGTCATGCGCCGAGCGTATCCGGCGCTGCTGCGGTTGGTGCTGGTGCGGGAGTGTGCGGCCGTCACCCGACCAGGACCACGACCTTGCCGCTGATCCGTCCCGCGGCCGCCTCGGCGTGCAGGGACGGCAGTTCGGTCAGCGGGATGCGCCGGGTGACCTCGACCGTGAGCGCCCCGGCGTCGACCAGGG
>NZ_MJGT01000071.1:6566-10045 GCF_001864975.1 Curtobacterium sp. MMLR14_002 | reverse complement strand
CGCCCCGGCGTCGACCAGGGACACCAGCTCCGCCAGGCGTTCGCGGTTGCGCAGGACGAACACCGTCGCCGCCCGGACCCCGCGGGACTCGTCGTCCGGCGTGGCCATGAACGCCGTGGTGCTGACGACCGCGCCGCCGTCACGCACGACGTCGACGAGTGCCGCGAAGTCCTGCGGGTCGATCGGGGCGAGGTTGAGCAGCACGTCGACCGGCTCCGTCACGGCGGCACGGACGTCGGTCGTGGTGTGGTCGATGACCTCGTGGGCACCGGCTGCCCGGACGGCCTCGATGCTGCGCGGGCTCGCCGTCGCGATCACGTGGACCCCGGCGCGGACGGCGAGCTGGATCGCGTACTTGCCCACCACGCCGCCGGCGCCCATGACCAGCAGGCGTTGGCCTGCCTCGAGTCGCCCGTCGTCGAACAGTGCCTGCCACGCGGTGAGTGCCACGGAGGGCAGCGCCGCCGCGTCGGCCAGCGGGATGCTCGTCGGTGCGGCGACCACCGCGTCCGCCGGGGCGATGACGTACTCGGCCGCCCCGCCGTCGAGTTCCATCGGCAGGAACGCGACGACGGCGTCCCCGATCGCGATCCCCTCGACACCGTCGCCGAGCGCGTCGACGGTGCCGGACACGTCGTAGCCGGGGACGTGCGGCAGCTGGACCGGGATCGGCAGGAACCCGCCCCGCATCCCGTTGTCCGCCGCGTTGAACGCCGAGGCGGCGACGCGGAGTCGCACCTGCCCGGCACCCGGGGTGGGCTGCTCGACGTCCTCGGTGCGGAGCACCTCGGGACCGCCGACCTCGTGGAACCGTACTGCCTGCATGATCGTGCCCTTCGTCGGTGTTGCTCGTGTGCTTCGAGTTCGAAGCAACTGACGATGACGCTAGCACTGCTTCGAACTCGAAGCAACGGCTAGGATGGATCTCGTGACCGATGCGCCGAACTCCCTGACCCCGACGCAGCTGGGGGCGTACTTCGCCTTCACCGAGGTGAGCAGCCTGCTGCGCCACGCGGTCGAGCGGCAGCTGCGCGACGTCGGCGGCCTGAGCTACGTGCAGTTCCAGCTGATCGCCCGGCTCGGTGACGCTCCGGGCGGGCAGCAGCGCATGACCGACCTCGCCGACGGGGTCGTCTACAGCCGCAGCGGGCTGACCTACCAGGCGCAACTGCTCGAGCAGCGCGGGCTGGTCACCCGCGGGCCCTCGCCGGACGACGAACGCAGCACGGTCGTGACGATCACCCGGGCCGGTCGTGACGTCCTCGCCGCGGTCTTCCCCGGACACATCGAGGCGCTGCACACCCTGCTGTTCGCGTCGATGTCGGACGCGGACGTCGATGACCTCGCGCGGATCCTCGGGGGAGCGGCGGAGCACCTGCGCGCGAACCCGCCTCGATCGGCGGCGCCACGGAAGCGCAGCTGATCGCAGGACGACGGCCGACTGCTCGTGGAGCAGCCGGCCGTCGTCCGTCAGGAGCGGACGCTCCCGTGCGCACCGTCAGGAGCATCCGCTCCCACGGGCGCCGATCAGTTGTACGACGCGAGTCGGTTCGGAGCGGTGTTGCCCGCCGGTGTGGGAACCGCGCCGCCGACGCCGTTGATGATGCTCGAGATGGTGCCCGTGTCGCCGAGCGAGACGGTGACGAGCCCGTGGGCGCGGACGCCGGCGGTCTGCGGGACCTCGAACGCCCGGTCGGCGTGCACGGACGGGTTCGTGTTGAAGAAGGCGTAGACGCCGCCGCCCCAGATCTCGTGCTTCGTGACCGAGGACGCCACCTTGTAGGCCGCGTAGCCCGCGCCGGTCGGACTCTGCCAAGATGCGTTGTCCGGGACGTCGTACGGCATCTCGTTCTGGAAGAAGATCGTTCTGCCGTTCTCACCGTTCCAGAGCACTTCGTACTTCTGGTAGTGCTCGACGAAGAGCCCGGTGGCGAGCACGTCGTTGCCGTTCACCTCGACCCCGGTCGCGCCGGTGTTGACGTTCCAGCCCGTCGGTGCGCCGCCGTGGTCGGCTCGCCAGGCCCAGATGTGGTCGATGAGCGTGTCGTCCGCGTTCACCTGCAGGGTGGTCGTCGCCTTGCCCTGCACGCTCGAACCGACGCGGAAGAAGACGTCCTGGATGCTCTGCGGATCTCCCGCGTGGTCGACGTGCGACCCAGCGCTGCCGAGGCGGACGAGCTGTGCGCTGTTCTGCGCGCCGGCGTCCACGACGAGGTTCGACACGTTCACCCCGGCGACGTCCGTCGACGTCAGAACGGCGTTGCCCCTGGTGGGGACGAGGGTGGGGAAACCGATTCCCGTCACGACGGTGTCCGCCCGGGTGACGGCGATCGGCGAGTCGAGCTGGTACGTGCCCGGCGTGAAGAAGAGGTTGAGGCCCTGCGCCAGAGCGGCGTTGATGGTGGCCGCCGAGTCCCCCGGGTGCGCGACGTAGAAGTTCCGCATCGGGAGGTCGGTGCCGGCGGTGTTCGGCCACGTGACACCGCTCGCGTTCTGCTTGATCGAGGGGACGAACACGTGGTACTTGTTCGACGAATCCACGTACAGGTACGGCTTCTCCCGGGTGGTCGGCGTGGTGGCGAGCGTCGTGTAGCTCTTCGAGAAGTCGTTCGCCGGGGCGCCCTGGACCCCTGAGAAGGTCATGTTCCAGTTGCCGCCCTGCCACGCCCCGATCGTCGAGTTCCGCGTGTACCACTGCTGCTGGGAGCCTGACGTCACCGTGCCGTCCACCTTCGTGTCGGCGATGTAGCCGCCGGACGAGTACCCCTGTCCACCATCCTGGTTCGACGGACCCATCGTCAGGTTGCCCTTCACGTGGACCCGGCGCATCGGGGCGGCCTGGGACACCGCCCACCGATCGGTTCCGCTCTCGGGCGCGATAGCCACGTTCTCGACCGACCGCCAGAAGTTCTGTGTCGCGTTCTTCTCGTCGCCGGCGTTCCACCCGGAGTCGACGTTGACCGCGCCGTTGATCGTGACGTCGTCGGGGTTCTTGCCGAGCCCGGCGACCGACGTGTAGAAGCCGAGGTTCGCCCAGACGCGGCCGTAGCTACCGGGCTTGAACAGGAAGACGTGCCGCTGCGTGCCGAACTGCGCCGTCGTGCTGCGGAGCTGGCTGTTGAACGCAGCGTCGACGTCGGCCTGGATGGTCGACGCCGGTACCGTGGGGTCGTAGACCTTCACGCTGCTGCCGAAGTCCGGGGTGTCGCTCGTGGCGACTGCCTGGGCAGAGATCGCCGGAGCCAGTGCCCCCACGACACCGACGCTCAGGGCGAGCGCGAGGATTCGCTTCATCCGTCGTTGCATGATGCTCGATTCGTCATCGTGCAGCGTCGTTGCCGCACGGGACAGACCGTAGACCCGATGCCGCGCTCGGACAGTCGGGAGAAAAGGGGACAAGTGCCCCACGGTGGGGACTAGCTGCGGGGAGCCCGCACCAGGAACAGCGTCACGGCGCCGAGGACGACCGCGGCGACGAT
>NZ_MJGT01000071.1:5371-5885 GCF_001864975.1 Curtobacterium sp. MMLR14_002 | reverse complement strand
AGGACGACCGCGGCGACGATGAGCGCCCAGGCGAGCACGATGACCGGTCCGTCCCAGGGGGTGAAGAGCAGTCCGACCCCGATCACCAGGGCCACGGCGGCGCCGATGAGGGCGAGGCGGTGCGGTCGTACCGGAGCGGTGCGTGTCACGGTTCCCACGGTACGCGCGCCGGCCTGGCAGCGCGGCGTCGAGCGGGTACGCCGGTCACACCGTCGTGCGCATCACCCACCGCCACTTGGCGATGCGGCGGTCGCGCACGAACCCGAACTGCGTGAACAGTTCTTCCGGCCCGGTGTGCAGGTAGGCACCGCGCTGCGGCTTCCGCTCGACCGTCTGCTCCGGGTAGGCCTCGACCGTCCCGCCGCCGGCCCGCCGGATCTGGTCGAGTGCGGTCGTGACCGCAGCGCGTGCGACCCCCTGACCGCGGTGTCGGGACTCGACGAACACGCAGCCGATCCGCCAGTCCGGCGGCGTCGAGGCGTCGCGGGCGTACGCGCCGGGGTTCAGGATCGTC
>NZ_MJGT01000071.1:4246-4669 GCF_001864975.1 Curtobacterium sp. MMLR14_002 | reverse complement strand
CGCCGGGGTTCAGGATCGTCGGCAGCTCGACCGGCCGCCCGAACTGGCACCAGCCGACCGCCGTGCCGTCGGCGTAGACGAGCACCTGGTGGTTCGTGCCGTTCCGCACGTGGCGGTGCTTCGCCTCCTGGTGGGACACCGTCGGGTCGGGCGTCCCGCGTGGGCCGTCCGGGTGGAAACCGATGCACCAGCACCCGCCCCACACACCGTTGCTGCGGGTCACGAGCGCGGCGAAGTCGGGCCACGTCTCCTCGGTGAGCATCGCCGTCGAGTACTCCATGGGCCGATGATCCTCCGGTCGTGGCGATCCCGCCACCACCGCGACCGTGGTGCTCGGAACGGCGCGCGACCGGTGGTCAGGCCGCGCTGCGCCGGGCGGCGACGAGGCCGGAGACGAGCGCCGCGACGCCGAGCCCGATGCCG
>NZ_MJGT01000071.1:2634-3595 GCF_001864975.1 Curtobacterium sp. MMLR14_002 | reverse complement strand
GACGCCGAGCCCGATGCCGACCACGCCGGCGAGTGCACCGAAGAACATCAGCGCCCCGGCACCGATGTTCGCGCCGCCCTCGCCGGAATCGTTCGCGTTCGCGTACCCACCGACGAACGAGGCCAGGAATGCCACGACGAGGAAGGCCGTGCAGAGGATGTGCAGCACACGTGGCGCGATCGGGGTCATGCCCGGATCGTAGCGCGGCGGCGGGGAGCGGATCGCACCGGCACTTTCCCAGCGGACACGACGGTGTTCCGCGGGGAAGTCACGGCGACCGCCCGAGCAGGACTGGGAGCCTCTCCGGACCGCGCCGATGGCGGTGCGACCGAGGGGGAACGGACGACATGACGATGCGACGTGCAGGGGGAGCCGCGCTCGGCTTCGTGGGTGGCAGTGTGCTCGCCGGGTTGCTGGTGAGCGTCGGGGTGACTCCGGTGATCGCGGTCGCCGGCGTCGGCACGACCTCGGCGATCGGGGTGTTCGAGTCGCTGCCGGAGGACATCGAGATCGGGCAGCTGCCGCAGCGGAACCAGATCTGGGCGTACCGCGGCGGCGAGCCGGTGCACCTGGCGAACGTGTGGGACCAGGACCGGCAGGAGCTCACGCTCGACCAGATCAGCGACCATCTGGAGCACGCCGCGGTGGACGGCGAGGACAAGCGGTTCCACGAGACCGGCGGTGTCGACGCGACGTCCGTCGTCCGGTCGCTCGTGAGCGTCGCCACGTCCGGGACCGAGGGCGGGTCGGGTGGTTCGACCCTGACGATGCAGCTCGTGCGGAACATCAAGATCCAGCAGGCGAGCGAACTGCCCACGGCCGAGGAGCGCGAGGCCGCGTACGAGGACGCGACCCGGCGGACACCGCAGCGCAAGCTCGCCGAGATGAAGCTCGCGATCAGCCTGGCGAAGCAGTACACGAAGCAGCAGATCCTGGCGGCGTACCTGAACATCGCCTACTT
>NZ_MJGT01000071.1:971-1853 GCF_001864975.1 Curtobacterium sp. MMLR14_002 | reverse complement strand
AACGCCGCGCGGCGGAACGTGATCCTGCGGTCGATGCACGAGCAGGGGCACCTGTCGACCGAGGAGTACCGCACGGCTCGGCTGTCCCGCGTCGCCGACTCCGTGCACCTGACGGCACCGCAGCAGGGGTGCGAGGCGGTCGAGGTGGGCGCGGAGTTCTTCTGCGACCACGCGGAGACCATCGCCCAGCGGCTCCCGCAGCTCGGCGCGACGAAGCAGCAGCGGGCGGACGCCTGGCGCACCGGCGGGTACCGGATCCAGACCACGCTCGACCTCGACCTGAACGCGGAACAGAAGCGGCTGCTCGACCAGTACGACCCGAAGACCGAGACGCGGCTGGCGCTGGGGGCCACGTTCAACACGGTCGAGGCCGGGACGGGCCGGGTGCTGACGATGGCACAGAACACCGACCACGACCGGTCGTCCGACGCGCCCCGCACCGCGACCTCGCTGAACTACGCCACCGACCAGGCGGACGGCAGCTCGACGGGGTTCCAGACCGGGTCGACCTACAAGATGTTCACTCTGCTGGCATGGATCGAGGCCGGCCGCAGTCCGGACACCGTCGTCAACGGCACACCGCACCCGCACAGCGAGTGGACCGCCTGCGGTGGACCCGCCTCGGCGTTCTGGCAGCCGAAGAACGACTCACCCGGGCAGCGTGGTCCGTACTCGGTCCGGTCGGCGACGGCGCAGTCCGTGAACGCGGCGTACCAGTCGATGGCCGAACAGCTCGACCTGTGCGACATCCGCGACGTGGCCGAGCGGCTGGGGGTGCACCTGGCGACCGGTGGCGAGCTGCCCTGGAACCCGGGGTCCCTGCTCGGCACCGAGAGCATCGCCCCGCTGACGATGGCGTCGGCCTACGCCGGCATCGCGAAC
>NZ_MJGT01000071.1:0-295 GCF_001864975.1 Curtobacterium sp. MMLR14_002 | reverse complement strand
GCCGGCATCGCGAACGGCGGGCGGTTCTGTGCACCCGTCGTGATCGACCAGGTCGTCGCCCCCGACGGTGAGGAACTCGGCGGACAACCCCGCACCTGCACGCAGGCGGTGTCGCCGCAGACCGCGGCCACCGCGTTCGACGTCATGCAGGGCGCGTTCCGCGGCGGCACGGCGAGCGGCGGGCAGACACTCGACGGCGCGACCCTGTTCGGCAAGACCGGCACCACGGACGCGGCGGACCAGGTGTGGCTGGTGGGCGGGACCTCGCGTGCCGTCACCGCCTACTGGCAGGGCA
>NZ_MJGT01000070.1:3746-3892 GCF_001864975.1 Curtobacterium sp. MMLR14_002 | reverse complement strand
CCCGTCGTCGCCACCCTGGTCCGCCGCCGGCACACCCCGACGGACCTGCTGCTGCACGGTCGCGGGCCCCTGCACGGGGTCGACGTGCTCTACGTGCACGGCTGGTCGGACTACTTCTTCCAGGTGGAGCTCGCCGAACGCCTCGA
>NZ_MJGT01000070.1:2245-3050 GCF_001864975.1 Curtobacterium sp. MMLR14_002 | reverse complement strand
GCCCGGTTCCACGCGCTGGACCTGCGGAAGTACGGTCGGAGCCTGCGCCCGTACCAGACCGCGGGCATGGTCGACGACCTGGCCGTGTACGACGAGGACATCGCCGCAGCGCTCGACGCGATCTCGGCCGAGCACCCCGGCTCGGACCGGCGCCGACTCGTCCCGATGGGCCACTCCACCGGCGGCCTGACCCTGTCGCTCTGGGCTGCCCGACACCCGGAGCTCGTGCACGGCCTCGTGTTGAACAGCCCGTGGCTCGAGTTCCAGGCCACCGCGGTCGGCCGGGCCATCGTCGCACCGGTCATCAAGCTCGGTGCCCGTCGGAACCCCCTCGCTCCGATGCCCGCCGTCGACCCCGGCTTCTACACCCGCACCGTCTCGGCCGAGGGCGAGGGGTCGTGGACCTACGAGCAGAAGTGGCGGCCGGAGCGCGGCTTCCCCCTGCACCCCGGGTGGCTCGCCGCGGTGTTCGACGGCCAGGCACAGGTCGAGAAGGGCCTCGGGATCGCGGTCCCGACCCTGGTGATGCTGAGCGACAAGAGCATGCTCCAGCCGCGGTGGGACCCGGGCATGGCGCGGGCCGACGTCGCCCTGAACGTCGACACGGTGGCGCACCGCTCGCTCTCCCTCGGCGAGGAGGTCACGGTCCGCCGACTCGAAGGTGCCCTGCACGACGTCGTGCTGTCCGCGCCGGAGGTGCGGGAACGGGCGTACGACGCGATCGGGCGCTGGGCGAGCACACTCCGGTAGTCCCGCAACAACAGTCCCGCGACGCTGGCGACTCAGTCGGACAGCCCGGCCACCG
>NZ_MJGT01000070.1:0-1584 GCF_001864975.1 Curtobacterium sp. MMLR14_002 | reverse complement strand
GTCGGACAGCCCGGCCACCGCGGTGCGGGTCGCCGCGGCGACGAGCGCGTCCGACGGCTCCGCCCCGGGATCAGCGCGGCTCGTCATCACCACGAGCACGACGGGGTCGCGCCCCGGCGGCGTCACGACCGCGATGTCGTTCCGGACCCCGTAGGACGCCGTGCCGGTCTTGTCGGCCACCCGCCACGACGGGTCCACCCCGGCACGGATCGTCGCGTCCCCGGTCGTGTTGCCGAGCATCGCCTCGCGCAGCACCCGACGGTCGGCAGCGTCGAGGGCGTCTCCGAGCAGCACGGTCCGGAGGTCCGCAGCGAACCGCTCCGGCGTCGTCGTGTCCCGTCGGTCACCCGGGATCGCCTGGTTCAGGTCGGGTTCGACCCGGTCGACGCTCGTCGTCCGGTCCCCGATGCCGCGCAGCCACCGCTCGACCGCGTGCGGCCCGCCGAGCCGTTCCACCAGCAGGTTCGCCGCGGTGTTGTCGCTGGAGCGGAGCGCCGCGTCGACGAGCTCGCGCACCGTCATCCCGGTGTCGACGTGCTCGCTCGTCACGGGCGCGTACTCGAGCAGGTCGCCTCGGTCGTAGTGCACGACGGTCGCCAGGTCGGCGTCGGACGAGGCGTCGAGGACCGCGGCCGCGATGAACACCTTGATCGTCGACGCGAACGCGAACCGCTCCCCCGCACGGTGCGCGATCGTCCGACCGTCCCCGGTGTCGACGGCGACGACCCCGAGCCGTGCGTCGTACCGCCGCTCCAGCGCCGCGAAGGCCCGCGCGGTGGCCGGGTCGGTCGACGGCGCCACGGACTCGGAAGCCGACCCAGAACCAGAAGCCGTTGCAGAAGCCGACGCCGACGACGTCGGCCCGGTCGACGCCCCGCCCGGGCCGCCGGAGCACCCCACCAACCCGACCAGCACCAGGGCCGTCAGGGCCGCGGCCGTCGTCCTCGTCCCACCTCGCACGCCCCGAGCCTGCCCGACGACCGTGCAACTACCCTGAGCGGCATGCCAGCTCCCGCCGTCCGCCTCACCCGTCTGGACCCCACCGGCACCGACCGCCAGGAGTTGCTCGCGTTCCTGACGTCCGAGGAGTTCCCGTTCCACGTCCGACGGCGCATCAGCGCGGCCGACGCGGCGAGCGCCGTCGACTCCGGCGCCTACCGCGACGACGAGCACGACACCTCCTGGCTCGACCACGACGACCTCGGGCGCATCGGACTGGTCCGCCTCGAGGACCTGGCGGACCCCGTCCCCCTGTTCGACCTGCGCCTGGCCGGTCGGTTCCGGGGTCGGGGCCTCGGGGTCCCCGCCCTGCGCGCGGTGACCGACCACGTGTTCACGACGCTGCCGGCGATCACGCGCTTCGAGGGCCAGACCCGCGAGGACAACACCGCCATGCGCCGGGTCTTCGTCCGTGCCGGGTGGGTGCAGGAGGCCCACTACCGCGAGGCGTGGCCCGTCGACGGCGGCCCGGCCGTCGGGTCGGTCGGTTACGGCGTGCTGCGCCGCGACTGGGAGACGGGCGAGAGCACCCCGGTGCCGTGGGACGACCTCGCGCTGTGAGCGGCTGACGGTTCTGGTTCACGA
>NZ_MJGT01000069.1:11191-42141 GCF_001864975.1 Curtobacterium sp. MMLR14_002 | reverse complement strand
TACCGGGCCTCCCGTCCGTTGTCTGAAGCGGGTCTAGACCTGCTGGCCGTTCAGCCAGATCGGGCCGGCGGGCCAGTCCTCGAGCTGCGCTGCCACCGGCAGCGCCATCCAGCCGCCCTGCTCGGTGTTGCTGACGCCCGCGCCCTCGGCCGTGAACGCCGAGAAGGTGCCGACGGCCTCGGGGAACTCGTGCCAGCCGAGCTTCGCGTAGAAGGGGATGCGGTCCTCGCCCGCGCCGAGGAACCCGAAGGGGACGCGGAGTCCCTCGAGGACCGCCGCGGTCCGGGTCATCAGCTCGCGGCCGACGCCGGTGCCCTGCAGTCGGGGCGACACGGCGACCAGGCCGGTGTCGCCGACCAGGACGTCTTCGCCTCCGACGGAGATGTACATGCGGCGGATGCCGACGTGGGCCAGGACGACCCCGTCGGCGTCGTGCGCGAGCACCCGGCGTTCCGGCTGCATGCCGGACCAGCTCCGGCCGCCCACGTACCAGTGCGACCAGTCGGGGAAGGCCTGCCCGAGCAGCGCTGCGATCGCTTCGTGGTCGGGGAGCGACAGCGTGCTCTCCTCGACCACCTCCCACCGGATGTCGTCAGTCACGGGTCCATCCTGCCGGTCCGGCGGCCGGTGTGGGGAGGTTTCGCGCTGGGCGACACCTCGCGGGGCCGCGCGCGCGCGGGGTGTCGCCCAGCGCGAAGCGTCGCGACGTGTCAGCCGCGACCGGGCGTGGTCACCTCGATGCGGTTCGCCCAGGGGTCGTCGAACGCGACGGTCCGGCCGTCGTCGGCGAGCTCGACGCCGCCGTGCCGCATGCGTTCGGTCAGGGCGCCGAGGTCGTCGGCCGCGGGGACCTCGATGCGCACGAGCCCCAGGCCCAGTGCGAGCTGTCGACGCCCGGCGCCGCGGGAGTTCCACGTGTTCATGGCCATGTGGTGGTGGTACCCGCCGGCGCTGACGAACAGTGCCTCGCCGAAGCCGGCGGTGGTCTCGAAGCCGAGGGTGTCCACGTAGAAGGAGCGCGCGGCGTCGACGTCGCCGACGGACAGGTGCACGTGGCCGACCTTGCCCGGGCGGGCCGCGGCGGTGTCCAGGGCGTCCTGCGTCAGGTGGGACTGCAGGAACGCGTTCGGGTCGACGTACTTCGTGTCCATGTCGACCATGCCGTGCGTCCACGACCACTCGGTGCGGTCGCGGTCCCAGTACAGCTCGACGCCGTTGCCCTCGGGGTCGGTGAAGTAGAACGCGTTGCTCACCAGGTGGTCGGCGCTGCCGGTGAAGCCCGCCGGGTACTGCGTGGCGACCGAGTACAGCGCGGCGGCCAGGTCGGCACGGGTGTCGAACAGGATCGCCGTGTGGAACAGGCCGGCCTCGCGGGGTCCGGCGTGCCGCATCGCGGGGGCGTGCTCGAGGACCACGATCGGCGTGCTGCCCCGGCCGAGCACGGCGACGCCGCCGTCGTGGGAGAGCAGCGACAGCCGCACGCCGTCGCGGTAGTACCGGATCATCGCGTCGAGGTCGGCGACGCGGAGCGTGACGGCGCCCATCCCGGTGTCGGCGGCGAGCAGTTCGTGCGTTTGCATGCACCTAGTGTGTGCCAGTTTGGTTGACGCGTCAACCAATTCGATGACGCGTCAACCAGATGGGTGCATCAGGCGCTGTTCGAGATCCCGCCGTCCGACTTCAGCAGCTGCCCGTTCACCCAGGCGCCCTGCTCCGAGCAGAGGAACCCGACGAGCGCGGCGGTGTCCGACGGGCGTCCGAGTCGGCCGAGCGGGGTGCCCTCGACGGCCCACCCCTTGACCTCGTCGGACATCCAGCCGGTGTCGTTCGGGCCCGGGTTCACCACGTTGGCGCTCACGCCGAGGCTGCCGAGCTCCTTCGCGGCGCCGAACACGATCCGGTCGAGCGCGCCCTTCGACGCTCCGTACGGCAGGTTGTACGCGATGTGGTCGCTCGTCAGCGCCACGATCCGGCGTCGGTCGCGCGGTGCGGCGTCCCCGGCGCGCTCGAGCCCGGCCGCGTAGGCCTGCACGAGCAGGAACGGTGCGCGGGCGTTCACGGCGAAGTGGCGGTCCCACGACTCGACGGTCGTGGTGCGGAAGTCGGAGTCGACGGACTCGCAGTGCGACATGACGAGGGCGGTGACGGGGGCGCCGGCTTCCGCCTCGGCGCGTCCGACGAGTGCGGCCGCCTGCTCCGGGTCCTCCAGGTCGACCGGGAGGCGCGTCACCCGTGCTCCCGCCGCCTCGCACTCCTGCACCACCGACTCGACCCCGTCCGGGTCCGCCCCGCCGCTCACGCGGTCGTCGTAGGGCCCCCACCACGAGATGGCGAGGTCCCAGCCGTCGGTCGCCAGCCGGGTGGCGAGCGCTGCGCCGATGCCGGCTCTGCGACCCACCCCGGTCACCAGGGCGAGTGGTCGTGCGGACGTCATCCGTGCCTCCTGTCCGGCGCTCCGTCGCACCGATCGGCACCCAGTCTGCCGGAACCGGACACCCGTGTGACCATCGCACCCGGTGTCCTGTCGGCGGACGGCCGACCGCGGGGGCCAAGATGGACGGATGCCACGCACACGACGGCCCTCCCGACCGGGGCGCGGACCCCGCGGCGGTCGCCCGGACCCCCGCGACCTGCCGCTCGAGCACGTCCGCGACCGGATGTCGTCGTACATCTACGGCAACATCACGGTGCTCGCCGTCGCGATCGCGGTGAACCCGGAGCAGATCCACCACGGCGCCGCGGTGGCGACCGTCCTGGCGACCGCGGTGCTGACGTACCTGGCGCACGTGCTCGCGCACCTGGTCGCGCACGGGCTCGGCGACGACGGCGAGGAGTCCGCTGCGGACCGCGCTGCGCGCCGCGACTCGGTCGCGACGATCGTCCGGAACGCCAACCCGATCGCGACCTCCGGGCTGATCCCGGCGGTCCTCTACGCGGCTGCCTGGATCGGGTGGCTGCCGGCGGAGTGGGCACAGATCGCGGCGACCGTGATCCTGGTCGTGCGCATCGGGCTGGTGGGCGTGTTCATGCAGCGGTTCAGCGGGAAGCAGCCGACGTTCCTCGGGTTGTGGGGCGGCATCGTGCTGGCCGCGGTGGCGTTCGTGATCGGTGTCGTCAAGGTGGTGTTGACGCATTGAGTGACACGCACGCCGACGCCGGACCCCACTCCGAACCCGCCGCCGAGAGCGAGCCGAAGCGCGGCGGTCTGCGGTTCCTGCGCGACCTCGTCATCATCGTCGTCGTGGCGCTGTTGGCGTCCTTCCTGGTGAAGGCGTACCTGGTCCGTTCCTTCTACATCCCCTCGGCCTCGATGCAGAACACACTGCTCGTCGGGGATCGGGTGCTCGTCAACGAGCTCGTGCCCGGGGTCGTCCCGCTGCAGCGCGGTGACGTGGTGGTGTTCCAGGACCCGGGCGGTTGGCTCGGCATGGGCCAGGGCGACGACCTGATCAAGCGGGTCATCGGCCTGCCGGGCGACACGGTGTCGTGCTGCGACGCCCGGGGCCGTCTGTCGGTGAACGGGCACGCGGTGGACGAGCCCTACGTCGTGCTCGAACGCGGGTCGGACCGTGTCGCCGGGAAGGACTTCGAGATCACCGTGCCGAAGGGGCGCATCTGGGTGATGGGCGACAACCGGTACGACTCCGCCGACTCGCGCGTGCACGGCACCGTGCCGGTCGACGACGTCGTGGGGCGGGCCTTCGTGACCACGTGGCCGATCTCGCGGTGGTCGGTGCTGTCCCGGTACGGCGACGAGTGGGACCGGGTCCCGACGCCGTGACCGCGGACGACGAGGGCTTCGGCTACGAGACCGGCGGGGACGACGACCTGTCGATCCACCGGATCGCGACACCGGGCAAGCGGTCGGGGACGATCGGTCCGCGCCCCGACCACGTCGTGTTCTGGCTCGCGGACGGCCGGGCCAGCCTGACCGCGGACGACGGCGAGCACTGGGAGGTCGGCGCCGAGCGGCCGATGATGCTGTCGGCGTCCGTCGCGTACGGGTTCGAGACCGACGCGACCGCCACGACGCTCCTGCACCTGTCGCCGTCGCTGCTCGGCGACACGGTGGAGTCCTCGGTGTTCGGGCAGCCGGACGCGGCCGATCCCGCACTCGAACCGCTGCGGGCACTGCTGCGCGAGGCCTCCGGGCGCATCCTCGACCCGGCTCTGCCCGCCGCCGACCGTGCGGCCCTGAACCGGCGGATCGCGACCGTCGTCCTGTCGACCTTCGCCCGGTCGCGATCGGACGTCGCGGACCGGATGCGGCGCGCGATCGGCTTCGTGCACGACCACGCCGACCGGACGCTGACGGTGGCGGACGTCGCAGCGGCCTGTGACCTGAGCGAACGCGGCCTGCAGGACCTGTTCCGCCGTCGACTCGGCGTCACGCCCATGCAGTACCTGCGCGAGGTCCGGCTCGACCGGGTGCACCTGGAGCTGGGGCGGCCGGGTTCCCGCGCGCTGCTCGTCAGCGAGGTCGCGCGCCGGTGGCGGTTCACCCACCTGGGGCGGTTCGCGGCGTACTACCGGGAGCGGTTCGGGGAGCCGCCGCACCAGACCATCGCGCGGAGCGGCACACCCGGAGAACGGTAGTTCTCGCGTTCTTTGCGGATTCCGGCTATCCTGCTCGCGTGGATGCGCGACGGTCCGAACTGGGGCAGTACCTCCGCGCCCGTCGGGCACTCGTCCAGCCCGAGGACGTCGGCCTCACCCGCGAGCCCGGACGACGAGTGGACGGCCTGCGCCGTGAAGAGGTCGCGCGGCTCGCGGGCATCAGTCCCGAGTACTACCTGCGGCTCGAACGCGGCCGTGACCACCAGCCGTCCGACCAGGTACTCGTGGCGCTCGGCCGGGCCCTGCGGCTCGACCACGAGGCCGTCGACTACCTGCGCCGACTCGCACACGCCGAACGCCGCCGCCCCGAGGGGGCCGTACCGCCGGGACTCGACGACTCGGTCCGGTCGCTGCTCGCGCAGTGGTCGCACACGCCGGCGTTCGTGATGGACCGCAACCAGGACATCATCCTGTCCAACGCCCTGGCGAGCGCCCTCGGCCCCGGCTACATGGAGCCGGGCGCGAACCTCGTCCTGCAGATGTTCTCCGAGGCGTCCCGGCAGCACGCGGCCGACTGGGACCGCACCGCGCACCGGGTCGTCGCCGCACTCCGGCTGCACGCCGAACCCGAGGACCCCCGGCTGCAAGAGATCGTCGGCACGCTGACCCTGCAGGACCCGGACTTCGCCCGCATCTGGGCGCGGCACGACGTCGCCGTGCAGCGCACCGGGGTCTCGCGGCACTGGATCGACCCGATCGGGTGGGTCGAGTTCCGCTGGCAGAACCTCGCGATCCCGGGCAGCTCGCACGTGCTCGTGACCTTCTGGGCCGACCCCGGCACCCCCGCAGCCGCGGCCGTCGCCTACCTCGCCGCGCAGGTGCAGCAGGGCACCGCCCGCCGGCAGCCGGTCGTGGGCGAGACCGCGGTGGGCTAGCCAGGCGGTCGTCGCGGTCGTCGCGGTCGTTGCAGCCGCGGCGGTCGCTGCGCTCCCGGTCAGGCGGTCGTCGCGCCCTCGTCGAGCAGCGCCCGGAGCGTCGTGAGCCGCGCGGCGGACTCCTCGTCCGCCGCCGCCCACACCACGAGCACGTGCTCGGGGTCCTCCAGCCGGCGCAGCTGCTCCCACCGCAGGTCGATCCGGCCCACCAGCGGGTTCTCGAACGCTGACTCCCCGCGGCGAGCCGGCCGCACCGCGCCGCCGGCCCACTCGGTCGCGAACGTCGTGCTCCGCGCCATCAGCTCGCCCAGGAGTTCCTGGAACCGGTCGTCGGCGTCGTGCTCGTCCAGCGAGTCCCGGAGCATCGCGGCGGTGCGGTGCGCCTCGGCCTCCCATCCGTCCACCGAGTCCTCGACCCAGGGGTTCAGGAAGGTGAACCGCGCCAGGTTCGTGCCGACGGTGAGGGACGCGGACAGGGCACCGGCGAGCCGGTTCGCCGCCACGACGTCCAGGTGGCGGTCGAAGACCACGACCGGTTCGGCGAGCGCGTCCACGAAGTCCTGGGCCGACGTCGTCGTCGTGCCGTCCTCGTGTTCCATGCGATCACGCTAACCGGCCGCGCCGTGGAGCAGGGGGGAGAAGGGGGCCCCGGCGGGGACCCCGTCGCTGCGCCTCCGCCCCGCAGGGGGACCTCGGCACGGTGTGTCCGACCGTCGGAGGGCACCGTGCGCCGCACCCGGAGCCGCCGGCACGCGCTGCCAGCGGGGGTGACGGGCAACGACAGGGACACGACGGTGCAGGGGCCGCAGCCCTAGCGTGACGACGCCGGGACCCCCCGGTCCCCGCACCACCCCAGACGATCGTCACGAAGGAGACCCGCACATGGCTGCACCCACCATCGTCCTCGTCCACGGCGCGTTCGCCGACTCCGCCAGCTGGGCACCCGTCACCCGTGAGCTGCTCGACCGCGGCCACACCGTCCTCGTCCCGCCGGTCTACAACCGCAGCCTCGCCGAGGACGCCGCCTCGATCCGCGCCGTCGCCGAGCACGTCGACGGGCCGGTCGTCCTCGCCGGGCACTCGTACGGCGGCGCCGTGATCACCGTCGCCGGCGAGGCCGAGAACGTCGTCGGACTGGTCTACGTCTCCGGCTACGTGCTCGAGGTCGGCGAGAGCCTCGGGCAGCTGCAGGGCGGGTTCCCCGACTCCGACCTCGCCGCGAACCTGGTGTACACGCCGTACCCGGTCGCCGGTGCCGAGGACGGCACCGACGTCTCCGTCGCGATCGACGCGTTCCCGCAGGTCTTCGCCGCCGGGGTCGACCCGCGCGTCGCCGAGGTGCTCGCCGTCTCGCAGCGCCCGCTGTCCGGTGCCGCCTTCGGCGAACCGGCCTCCGCCGCCGCGTGGAAGACCACCCCCGCGTGGGCGATCGTCTCGTCCGACGACCACACCATCAACCCCGAGGTGGAGCGCTTCGGCTCCTCCCGCGCCGGCATCACCGACGTGACCGAGCTCGCCGCCCCGCACCTCGTCATGCAGACCCACCCGAAGGACGTCGCCGACGTCATCGAGCGCGCCGTCGCCGCGACCAGCGCGACCGACGCCGCCGCCTGACCCGACCATCCCTGGAGGCGCGGCGTGCGCCCGGCGCGCACCGCGCCTCCAGGATGTCCCCGTCCCACCCCAGGAGGCGACGTGACCACGGAACGCACCACCAAAGCACCCCGCGGCGGCGCCCTGGCGCCGCTCGCGATCCCGGTCTTCCGCGCCCTGTGGATCGCGGTGCTGGTGAGCAACATCGGCAGCTGGATGCAGACCGTCGGCGCGCAGTGGCTGCTCGTCGACGAGCACGCCGCACCCGTCGTCGTCGCCCTCGTGCAGACCGCGTCGAGCCTGCCGGTGCTGCTCGTCGGGATCCCCGCCGGGGTGATCGGCGAGTTCGTCGACCGGCGGCGGCTGCTCATCGGGGTGCAGGCGTTCCAGGTGGTCGTCGGCGTCGTGATGACCGTGCTCACCGCGACCGGCGACATGACCCCGGCGCTCCTGCTCACCGTCACGTTCCTGCTCGGGACCGCCTCGGCGCTCCAGCTGCCCGCGTACCAGGCGCTCGTACCCGAGATCGTGCCGCGCGCCGCGATCACCGACGCCGCGGCGCTCAGCTCCGTCGGCGTCAACGTCGCCCGGGCGATCGGACCGGCGCTCGCCGGGGTGGTGATCGCGCAGCTCGGCGTGCCGTTCGTGTTCGCTGCCAACGCGCTGTCGTTCGCGCTCTTCCTGGTGGTGCTCGTCGCCTGGCGCGGCTACCAGCGCCCCGAGACGCGGGCCGAACCGTTCATCGACGCGACCCGTGCCGGGCTGCGCTACGTCCTGCACGCGGCGGTCGTCCGCCGGCTGCTCGTGCAGCTCGCCGTCTTCATGGTGCCCGCGAACGCGCTGTGGGCACTCCTGCCGCTCGTCGCCGACGGCTCGCTCGGCCTGTCCTCCGGCGGATACGGACTGCTGCTCGCTGCCGTCGGCATCGGGTCCGTCGGCGGGGCGTTCCTGATGCCGGCGGTCCGTGCGCGGCTCGGCATCGGCCGCACGGTCGGCATCGCCTCGGTGGTGTTCGGCGTCTGCACCACCGTCGTCGCCCTCGTCCCCGTGCTGGCGGTCGTGCTCGTCGCGCTGCTGGTCGGCGGGGTGGCCTGGATCGCCGTGGTGACGACGCTGAACGGCACCGTGCAGGCGTTCCTGCCCGCCTGGGTCCGGACCCGCGGGCTCGCTGCCTACCAGCTCGTGCTCTTCGGTTGCACCGCGATCGGCGCGGCGCTCGCCGGCGCGGTCGCCACGCCGCTCGGGGTGACGGGCGTGCTCGCCGGGGCCGGAGTCCTCACCGCGCTCAGCGCCGCAGTGCTGCTCGTGTCCGGGTTCCCGGTGCTCACCGACCGGCAGCGCGCCGTGACGCCGATGCCGTTCGGGGACGAGGTGTTCGTGGCGGACGACCACGGCACGGCGACGGGGGAGACCCTCGTGCTGCTGCACTGGACGGTCCCGGCGGACGCGGTCGACGAGTTCCGTGCGCGTGCCGAACGGCTCGGGCGGAGTCGTCGGCGGACCGGTGCCCGTGACTGGAACCTCTACCGCGACGCGGCGTCCGGGCCGGACGCCTGGGTGGAGGCGTTCCGGGTGGGGTCGTGGCAGGAGCACGTCGACCAGCACGAGGTCCGGCAGACCGGGGACGATGCGCGGACCCTGCAGTCGGTGCGCGAGGTCGCGGGCGAGCCGCGTGTCGAGCACTTGGTCGCGGAGGGGGTCGGCAGTCCGTCGTCGGGGTGACGGGTGGGGTCAGCGGCCGGTCGTGGTGGCGGGTGGTGTCAGCAGCCCGTCGTGGTGGCGGGCGGGTCAGCGGCCGGTCGTGGTGCCGGGTGGTTGTCAGCAGCCGGTCGTGGTGAGGGTCACCGTCGCGACCGTGCCGTCGGACACCTTGGTCGTCTGCGGGCAGAGGTCGCCGGCGCGGACCGTGACCTTGCCGAGGGGAACGCCCGCGAAGTCGGCCGTTCCACCCGGGAACACCCGCTGGTGCTCGGAGAGCTTGCCGGTCGAGGCGAACACCTTGACCTCGTAGGGGTGGTCGGCGGCGTTCGACGACACCGTGACCGACACCTGGCCGGTGGAGTCGTGGGCGCCACAGCCGGCGAGGGCCAGGAGCGCGGCCACGCCGAGGACGGTTGCGGGGACGACTCGGAGCACGACGACCAGGGTACGCCGACGCGCCCGACGATCTGCGCCCTCCGGACTGGGGCCAGGCCCTGTCCGTTCAGCGCGTTACCGTGGGAGCATGCAGCCGGAAACCGCGATGTCCGTGCCCGCGCCGACCGGGGCCGATGCCGTCCGGCGAGCGGCCCTGATCGCGGCGCTCGACGTGGTCGACGGTGGCGTCGAGGAACGGTTCGAACGGATCACCCGCATCGCGCGCGAGGCCCTCGGGGTCTCCGGCTCCTTCCTCAACCTGGCCGGCGAGACCACCCTGACGATCAAGTCGCAGCAGAGCGACGACGCCTTCGGGCCGGTCATCCCGCTGCAGGACACCTTCTGCGGACGGACCCTGGGCGAGCAGGGGCCCGTGGTCGTCCCGGATGCCCGCGAGGACGCCCGGTACGCGGACCTGCCGATGGTGCTCGGTGACCCGAACGTCCGGTTCTACGCCGGGGTCGGGCTCCGTGCCGGCGACGACGACCTGAAGATCGGCACCCTCTGCCTGATCGACCCCGAGCCGCGCACCCTCGACGCCGACGAGCTCGAACTGCTGCAGGAACTCGGCGTCTGGGCGGAGCGCGAACTGCTCGCCGGAGCCGACGAGGACCGCCTGCGCACCGTGCTCAACGGCCTGCAGCCGACCGAGGTGCAGGTGCCCGGGTACCGGATCACGGGGATGTCGATCCCGCACGGGCTCGTCTCCGGTGACTTCCACGACTGGCACCGCTCCGGCGAGGACTCGATCCACCTGACCGTGTCCGACGTCATGGGCAAGGGGATGTCCGCCGGGCTCCTGGCCGCGAACATCCGCGGAGGCCTGCTCGCCCGCGGCGACCAGGACCCGGGCACCGCCGTCGCCGAACTCGAGGCGCAGGTCGCCCCCGAGCTCAGCCGTGCCGAGTCCTTCGCGACGATGTTCCACGGACGGCTGACCCCGTCGACCGGGCGACTCGACTTCGCCGACGCCGGCCACGGGCTCGTGCTCCAGCTCCGTGACGACGGTGCCGAGCGGATCCTGCGGTCGTCGGACCTGCCGATCGGGCTGCACCCCGCCGGGATGCCCCGCGCGGCCGGGTCGCTCGTGCTCCGGCCCGGTGACGTGCTCATCGTCGTGACCGACGGCGCGCTCGAGCTCTGGGACTCCACGCTCGCGGCGCTGTCCGAGCTGGGGTCGCTGTACCGGGAGTCCCCGGACGTCGAGACGTTCCTGCAGCGGGTGCGCGCACGCGTCGCGGAGCACGACCCGGGCGACGACCTGACTGTCGTCGTCGTGGCGCGCGAGGCGCTTGGCGCGCTCGAGGCCTGACCGGTCGAGAACTGTCGGCTGGCTCGTCGGCGGTCGCGCTGCGGGTCGTCGCCGGCCGAGTGGTCGCGACGTGTCGTGCGTGGGGCGCCGAGTGGTCGCGAACTGTCGGTTGGCGGGGCCCCGGGCGACGGTTCGTGACCGCCCGACGGACCTGAGCGGGGTGTCGTGACCGTCCGGCCGGCGACGGGCCTCACGCGGCGAGGGGTCGCGACGTGTCGTGGATGGGCCGCCGGGTGGTCACGAACTGGCGGTTGGCGGGGCCCCGGGCGACGGTTCGTGACCGTCCGACGGACGTGAGCGGGGTGTCGTGACCGTCCGGGCCACGCCACGCGACACCACGCGCCGGCCTGGCGCGGCGTCAGGCGCCGAGGCGCTCGATCAGCTCGGCGTAGCGCGCAGCCGTGCGCTCGACGATCTCGTCCGGGAGCACCGGCGGCGTGCCCTGGCGGTCCCAGTGCGCGCTGAGCCAGTCCCGCACGATCTGCTTGTCGAACGAGTCGGTGCGGTCGGCGGAGCGGGCGTCCCAGTAGCGGCTGGAGTCGCTCGTCAGGACTTCGTCGGCGATGCGGATCCGGCCGGTGGCGTCCTGCCCGAACTCGAACTTGGTGTCGGCGATGACGACGTCCCGCTCGAGGGCGATGGCCGCGGCCTCGGTGTAGACGTGCAGCGAGAGCTCGCGCAGGGTGGCGGCGGTCTCGGCACCGACCAGGTCGACGGTCTGCTCGTACGAGATGTTCTCGTCGTGCTCGCCCTGGGCCGCCTTGTACGCCGGCGTGTAGATCGGTTCCGGCAGGCGGTCACCGTTGGACAGGCCCGCGGGGAGCGCGACGCCGCACACGCTGCCGGTCTCCTGGTACTCGGCCCAGCCGCTGCCGACCAGGTACCCGCGCACGACGCACTCGACGGGGAACATCGTGAGCGGCATGACGTGCATGGACCGTGCCTCGACCTCGGCCGGGACGGGGGTGCCACCGGAGGACGGGCCGATGATGTGGTTCGGGACGTCGCTCAGCTGGGTGAACCAGAACCGCGACAGGCGGGTCAGCAGCTCGCCCTTGCCCGGGATCGGCGGCTCGAGCGCGAAGTCGTACGCGCTGACCCGGTCCGAGGCGACGAGCAGCAGCTCGGACGCGCTCGCCAGGTCGGCGGTGCCCTCGGGCACGTACAGCTCGCGGACCTTGCCGGATGAGACGTGGCGCCAGCCGGCGATCGGCGCGGGGGCGGTCACTTCGCGACCTTCGCGGCGATGTCGGTGCGGAACTGCGCGCCCTCGAGCGTGATGTCGCCGAGCCCGGCGTAGGCACGTTCACGGGCCTGGGCGAAGTCCGACCCGGTCGCGACGACGCTGAGCACCCGGCCACCCGTGGCGACGAGCGTGTCGTCGAGGACGCCGGTGGCGGCGTGCGCGACCGAGACGCCGTCGCGGGCGTTCGCGTCGTCGATGCCGGTGATCGGTCGACCGGTCTGCGGGTTCTCCGGGTAGCCCTCGCTCGCCAGGACGACGGTCACGGCGACCTCGTCGCGGAACACGGGCGCGGGCACGGCACCGAGCTGCCCGGTGGCGGCGGCCAGCAGGAGTTCGCTGAGCGGGGTCGCCAGGCGGGGGAGCACGACCTGCGTCTCCGGGTCACCGAAGCGCGCGTTGAACTCGATCACGCGGACGCCCTGCTCGGTGACGATGAGGCCGCAGTACAGGAGCCCGACGAACGGCGTGCCCTCGTGCTCGAGGCGGCGGACGGTCGGCAGCGCGACGAGCTCGGTGACCTCGTCGACGAAGGCCTGCTCGGACGGCCAGCGCTCGGCGAGCCACGGCAGCGGCGAGTACGCGCCCATGCCGCCCGTGTTCGGTCCGAGGTCGCCGTCGGCCAGGCGCTTGTAGTCCTGCGCGGGGCTGAGCGCGCGGACGTCGTGCCCGTCGCTCAGGAAGAACAACGAGACCTCTTCGCCGTCGAGGAACTCCTCGACCACGACGTGTCCGTGCTGGAGCCAGTAGGTGGCGTGGTCGATCGCAGCCTGGCGGTCGTCGGTCACGAGCACGCCCTTGCCGGCGGCGAGCCCGTCGGCCTTGACCACGTACGGGGCGCCGAGCTCGTCGATCGCGGCGACGGCTTCGTCCGCCGTGCCGGCGTAGACCGGACGCCCGGTGGGCACACCGGCCTCGCCCATGATCCGCTTGGCGAACGCCTTCGAGCCCTCGAGCTGTGCGGCGGCCTTGCCCGGCCCGAACACCGGGATGCCGCGCGTGCGCACCGGGTCGGCCACGCCGGCGATGAGCGGGGCCTCTGGGCCCACGACGACGAGCTCGACGTCGTTCTCGATCGCGTACTCGGCGACGAGCGCACCGTTGGTGGGGTCGAGGGAGACGGTCTCGACGTCAGCGGCGATGCCGGCGTTGCCGGGCGCTGCCGTGATGACGTGGCCCGCATGCTCAGCGAGGAGGGCCGTGATGATCGCGTGCTCGCGGGCACCGGAACCGAGGACGAGGATTCGCACCCGATCACCCTACCCAGCCCGACTCGCCGCCCGCGATGCGAGGGCTAGCCTGTGGAGATGCCACCCAGGAGGATCGAGGACGCCGACGGGCGCGCGGCACTGGCCGCCGTGCGCCGTGGGGAGACGGCCCGACCGGCCGTCGCGACCGCGGTGCGGTGGACGTTGCAGTGCCTGGCGGACGAGGTCCCGGGCAACAGCGTCGAGGTGCGGGTGCCGCCGTTCGCCGCCGTCCAGGCCGTGCCCGGACCCCGGCACACCCGTGGCACGCCGCCGAACGTGGTCGAGACCGACGCCACCACGTGGCTGGCGCTCGCTTCCGGCGAGCTGACCTGGGCCGAGGCGGTCGCGCAGTCGCGCGTCAGCGCCTCGGGCTCGCGCGCCGACCTGACGGCGTTCCTGCCGGTCCGGCTGCCCGCCCCCGGCGCCTGACCCCCGGGCGCCAGACCCACCGGCACCAGACCCGCCGGCACCAGATCCACCCACGCCGAAGCCGCCTGCGGAGAAGTCCCGCGCGAATTAGGTAGTGCCTACCGATGCGCCCGCATCGAGCGGGTTCCTAAGCTTGAAGTCGCCGGGATTCGGACCCGACCCGAACGGGTCCGAACCCGGCGACAGGCACCAAGGTACGCGATGTTCCACACAACGTGTCAATCGCAGCGGCGCGTCGTGCTGCAATCCGCAACGTTCTTGCGTGCGCGACAGCCGACGCGGAACGCGGAGCCGGCCGCGCCGAGTGCCGAGCAGCTCAGAGCAGCTCGGTGAGCTCCGACCGCGCGTGCAGGTCCCACTTCGCGAAGACCCGCGACAGGTGCGCGTCGATCGTCCGCGTCGAGAGCCCGAGGGACTCCGCGATCCGCCGGTTGCTCAGCCCCTGCGCGGCGAGTTCGGCGACCTCGTACTCGCGCTTCGTCAGCGGCGGTTTCGAGCGCCCGGCGGCCACCGAGACCCCGTGCGCCGCGAGCACGCCCTGCGCCGCGATCACCCGCGTGCGGTCGTCGGCACGCACGGCGTCGGCGTACTCGATCACGGCGGCAGCGAGTGGTCCGTCGACGCGGGTGGCGGCCTCGCGCATCCGCTCGAGCGAGCCGGTCGAGTCGCGCCCCTGCGACATGCCGACCGCGTGGTGCAGGGCGTACCCGTACATCACGTGCGTCCACGAGCCGTTCGCCGTGCTGCGTTCGATGATCTCGTCGGCGTGCTGGAGCCCGGCCGGGTTGCCGAGCACGGCCTCGGTCCAGGCGATCGACACGGCGACCTGCTCGCCGGTGATCCGCATCGCCCGCTGCGGGGTGGTCCGGGCCCGTTCGAGCGCACTGGAGGCTGCTTCCGGGCGTCCTGCGTAGGCGTGCGCCAAGGCCAGACGTGCCCAGGGGTAGGCCGCGAACCCGCCGTGGTCGGCGATGTCGTACCGCTCGCACGCCGCCGAGAACGCGGCGACGGCGTCGTCCCAGCGGCGCTGTGCGATCGCGAGGTTTCCCTGGCCGATGAGCTCGAGCGTGAAGTCGTACTTCAGGTAGGGGCTGGACCGTCCGGCCGGCACCTCGATGATCAGGTCGTCCAGGTCGCCGCGCCACATCTGCACCTGGTGCAGGACGGAGGAGTTCTCGCCGACGCTCCAGGGCGCCGCCTCGACGTGCGCAACGGCGGTGGCCAGGGCGCGGTGGCCGAGCGCGGACGCGTCGTCCAGTCGGCCGGCGGTCGCCAACGCCATCACGGCGCAGGGTGCGACGGCGAGGAACGACATCGGCATCGTCGGGGCGTCCACGATGGCGCTGCGCTCGATCTCGGCCCGGACCTCGGCGAAGTCGCCGCCCCAGCCCTGGTGCGCCATCCGCAGCAACCGCAGTCGCTCGACGGCCTCGTCAGAAACCACCAGGCGCGTGGCGGCATCGGTCAGGGCGACCGCCGCCGCGACGTCGTCGTCGTGGAACTGGCGGATGTTCGCCAGGGTCTCGCACGCTTCGATGACGGCCTCGTCGGTGATGTCGCCGACGTGCCGCTTCGCCACGCCCCAGGCGGCTTCGGCGTCGGCGCGGCCGGCTTCACGGCCGTCCGAGTACGAGTACGCAAGCGAGCGGAGGCAGTGCGCCGCGACCTGTTCGGTGGGGGTGAGTGTCGTGCGGAGCGCTGCCGAGGCCAGGGCGATGCCGCTCTCGTGCTCCTGCAGCCGCACGGCGACCTGCGCCGCGTCGAGCAGCTGGTCGACTGACGGGAGGACCCCGCACTCGAGCGACCACAGCGCGGCACGCAGGCGTGCAGCGGGCGGTGCGCCCTCGGGCCGGTCGGTGCGGAAGGCGTTGGCGCGCGCGAAGAGTGCCGTTCGCCGGGCCACCGGCACCAGGGTGCGGATGACCTCGCCGACGAGCGGGTGCGACGGCCGGACGACCGCGGCACCGTCGTCGAGCGAGTCGATGCGGACCAGGCCGAGCGCGACGACCCGGTCGACGTCCCCGCCGGTCACCAGGCCGAGCAGGCGCGCGAGCGGGATCGGGTCGGCGAGGGCGACGATGTCGACGACGTCCCGAAGGTCCTCCGGCAGCGACCCGAGCTCGGTGCGGTACATGTCCGCGAGACTGTCCGACGCGGTCACCCGCCCGCGCCAGTACCACCCGGTCGCGGTGTGGTCGAGGGCACCGGAGACCCGCGCCGCACGGACCACCTCGCGCAGGTACAGCGGGTTGCCGGCGGTGGCGCGGTGGACGCGCTCGGCCGAGGCGTTCTCGAGCGGCGACCCCAGCGCCTCGGCCACGAGCGCCGCGGTCTCGTGCAGCGTCAGGGGCTGCAGGTCGATGCGCTCGAGCAGGTCGTCCTGCCACAGCGCGCGGAGCGGCTCGGGGAGCGCCGTGAAGTCGCGGCAGGTCAGGACGAGCCGGGCGCCCTGTCGGCGGACCAGCCAGGCGACGTACCGCGCAGAGATCGCGTCGAGGTGGTCGGCGTCGTCGACGCGGAGCAGGACGTCGCGGTCGACGAGGTCCTCGATCGCACGGAAGCGCTGCTCGGCGCCGGTGTCGTCGGACAGCTCCGAGATGGACGCGGGCAACTCGCCGAAGCGCTCGGCGACGGCGCCGAAGGGCATCGACCGGCTCGCGGCGACCGCCGTGATCGGCACGACGACCGTGCGGCCGGTGCCGTCGCGACCGGCGACGCGATCGGTGACCCGGGCCGCGGCGGTGCTCTTGCCGATGCCGGGGGCACCGACGAGCGCGACGCTCCACCGGTGCTCGGCGACGACGGCGACGGCGCGGTCCTCTTCCGCGCGCTGTGCGACGGGCCAGGCCACGCGGGCGGGGGCGGCCGGTCGGCGTCGGCGGGCGGGTGCGGTTCGTTCACGCATCCGACACACCTCCTCCGCTTGGGATACCGACCAGTAGCGACCATCCTCTCCCGGATCGGTCGCCGCGCACAGGCCGCGGGACGTCCCACAGTGGGGGACAATGGACGGGTGAGCAACACCGATCAACCCGACGAGCAGCCGCTCCCCACGCCGGCACCGGCTCCCAGCGCGGTCGCCAGCCCCGACGAGGTCACCATCCGCCGTGCACCGAAGTTCGGCGTGTTCATCGTCGGCGGTGCCGTGCTCGGGTTCCTCGCGACGCTCGTCGTGGTCGCCCTCACCATGAACCTCGGCGGTCGGCGGGACCAGACCAGCTTCGGCAGCCTGGTCGGCTACTTCAGCCTGTGGGGCGTCACGATCGGCGCCTTCGTCGGTGCGGTCGTCGCCGTCGTGTTCGACCGGGTCTACGCCCGGCGGTCGGCCCGCCTGACGGCGGAGCGCGTCGAGGTCGAACTGCCGCCCGAGACGGTCGACGGTGAGCTCGACGACCACGGTGACCAGCGGCCGTAGCCGCCCCCGACCAACGGACTGGAGGCCCGGTGCCAGCTGGCACCGGGCCTCCAGTCCGTCTGGTGGTCGCGATCGCGACCCCCACTCAGCTGAGCTGGTTGGCCTCGACCCAGGACAGGTACTCCGGGCTCACGGTGCCCGTGACGTACTCGCCGGTGAAGCAGCTCATCTCGAGGTCGGTCACGTCCGAGCCCTCGATGATGGCGTCGCGCATGTCCCCGACCTCCTGGTAGATCAGGTGGTCGCTGCCGAGCACGCGGTTGATCTCCGGGATCTTCCGGTCGTGCGCGATGAGCTCCGCACGCGTCGGCATGTTGATGCCGTAGACGTGCGGGAACCGGACAGGGGGAGCGGCGCTCGTGAACGTGACCTCGTTCGCGCCCGCGGCCCGGGCCATCTCGACGATCTCGCGGCTCGTGGTGCCGCGGACGATCGAGTCGTCGACGATCAGGATGTTCTTGCCCTTGAACTCGGACGACATCGCGTTGAGCTTCTGGCGCACCGAACGCTTGCGCTCCGCCTGCCCCGGCATGATGAAGGTGCGGCCGACGTAGCGGTTCTTGTAGAAGCCCTCGCGGTACTCGATGCCGAGCTTCCGGGCGACCTGCATGGCCGCCGGACGGCTCGAGTCCGGGATCGGCATGACCACGTCGATGTCACCGGTCGGCGCGTACTGCTCGATGGTGTCGGCGAGGCGGTTGCCGAGTCGCAGACGCGCGTCGTAGACCGAGATGCCGTTCATCACCGAGTCGGGACGCGCCAGGTAGACGTACTCGAACGAGCACGGCACCAGACGCGGGTTCTTCGCGCACTGGCGGGCGTGCATCTGGCCGTTCATCTCGATGAACACGGCCTCGCCCGGGGCGATGTCGCGGACGATCTCGTACCCGCCGGACTCGAGCACGAGCGACTCGCTCGCGACGACCCACTCCGGCTGCCCGGCCTCGTCGAACTTGTGGCCGAGGATCAGCGGGCGGATGCCGAACGGGTCGCGGAAGGCCAGCAGCCCGTGCCCGGCGATGGTCGCGATCGTGGCGTAGGAGCCCTCGACCCGCTCGTGCACGCGCTCGACGGCGTCGAAGACCTGACCCGGGTCGAGGTTCGCGCCGCGGACCTGGCCCTGCAGCTCGTGCGCCAGCACGTTCACCAGGAGCTCGGTGTCGCTCGTCGTGTTCAGGTGACGACGGTCGATGTCGAACAGTTCACGCGTGAGTTCCCGCGTGTTGGTGAGGTTGCCGTTGTGGACGAGGACGATGCCGTACGGCGCGTTCACGTAGAACGGCTGGGCTTCTTCCTCGTTCGTCGCGGCGCCCTTGGTGGCGTAGCGGACGTGTCCGAGCCCCATGGTGCCGAGGAGGGCACGCATGTCGCGGGTGCGGAACGCCTCACGCACGTGGCCGCGGGTCTTGTGCATGTGGTGCACGTGACCCTCGACCGTGGCGATGCCCGTCGAGTCCTGCCCGCGGTGCTGCAGGAGGAGCAGTGCGTCGTAGATGGATTGGTTGGCGGGGCCCTGCGCAACAAGGCCGACGATGCCGCACATTCGCGGGTGTGCTCCAGACCGTAGAATCGGGGGGTACCGAACAAGTCTGCCATGTCACCGCGAAGGACTCCGCATGCCCAACCCGTACGCCGAAGCCGGAGTGGACACCGCTGCCGGTGACCTGGCCGTCGAACTGATGAAGTCCGCGGTCGCGGCCACCCACAACGCCTCGGTCCTCGGTGGCGTCGGTGGGTTCGCCGGGCTCTACGACGTCTCGTTCCTGAAGGACTTCTCACACCCGTTGCTCGCGACCTCGACCGACGGCGTCGGCACCAAGGTCGCCATCGCGCAGGCGATCGACAAGCACGACACCATCGGGCAGGACCTGGTCGGCATGGTCGTCGACGACATCGTCGTGGTGGGCGCGAAGCCGCTGTTCATGACCGACTACATCGCGTGCGGCCGAGTGGTGCCGGGCCGGATCGCCGACATCGTCGCCGGCATCGCCCGCGGCTGCTCGGAGACCGGCACCGCCCTGGTCGGCGGCGAGACCGCCGAGCACCCGGGGCTGCTCGGCCCGGACGACTACGACGTGGCCGGTGCGGCGACGGGTGTCGTCGAGGCCGACGCGCAGCTCGGCGCGCACCTGGTGCAGGACGGCGACGTGGTCCTCGCGATCGAGTCGTCGGGGTTGCACTCCAACGGGTACTCGCTCGTGCGGCACATCCTGGCGTCGCGGGGCGTCGCCTTCACGGACCAGCTGCCCGAGCTGAGCGGCGTCGGGTTCGGCGGCGCGGTCTCCGTCGGCGAAGCCCTGCTCGAGCCGACCCGCCTGTACACCGCACCGCTCCTGGCGCTGCTCGAGCAGCACCCGGGTGCGGTGCACTCGCTCTCGCACGTGACCGGGGGTGGCATCGCCGCGAACCTGGCGCGTGTGCTGCCCGTCGGCTCCTGGGTCGAGGTCGACCGTTCCACCTGGCAGCCGCTCCCGGTGTTCCGGGTCCTGGCCGACATGGCCGGCACGCCGATCGAGGACACCGAGGGCACCTGGAACCTGGGCATCGGCATGTTCGCCGTCGTCTCGGCCGGGGCTGCCGCCGAGGTCATCGCCTCGCTCGGTGCTGCCGGCATGCCCACGTGGCCCGTCGGCACGATCGCCACGTCCGCACGGGACCTGACCGGGTTCGAGCAGGGCGCCAAGGGTGTCGACGGCGGCGCCGTCCGGCTCGTCGGGAGCTACGCGGGCTGACCCGCTCGGCGGCGTGCTGCCGCCGCGCCGTTCTGCCTGCGGTGAGTGGTCACGAACCGTCGTTCGGCAGGCCTGCAACCGACGGGTTGTGACCGCTCGGCGTCGTGCGCACGGTGAGTCGTGACCGCTCGAGGCCGGGACTCGGGGGGGGCGTTGCCGGCTCGCCGTGGAGCGTGCGGCGAGTGGTCACGAACCGTCGTTTGGCGGGTCTGCAGCCGACGGGTTGTGACCGCTCGGCGTCGTGCACGCGGTGAGTCGTGACCACTTAAGGCCGGGAACCGGGCGCGCCGACGGGCGTCCGGGCACGCGGAAACGCCGCGCTGCCCGAGGGCGGCGCGGCGTCACTGCGAGAGAGGTCAGGCGGACTTGTTCTGGTCTGCCTGGGTCTCGAACTCGTCTTCGTCTTCCGCCGGTTCCGGACCGTACTGGTCCGCCCAACGGTCGACGTAGTTCTCGTCGGAGTGTTGTCCGGCGGAGAGCTCCTGCTCGAGCGCACCGTAGTTCGTCTGCGGGCTGAAGTACTTCAGCTCACGGGCGACCTTGGTGTGCTTCGCCTTCTGACGGCCGCGCCCCATGCGTGACCCCCTCGTTCGGCTCTGGTCCGGTCCTGGCGAATGACGGAAGATCACTCGGGGAACCAGACGGTTCGTGGTTTGAAATCTGCCGATCACTCTACCATGTACCTCGATCTGGACGTCGCGCGACGGCTGGCCCGCACAGCAGAATCGAAGTGATGACGGAACCCCTCGAGACCCCGGTCGACCAGCACGCCCGCGTGGTGGTGATCGGTGCGGGGCAGGCGGGGCTCTCCGTGGGATACCACCTGCGCCGTCTCGGGCTCGTCCCCGGCACCGACCTGGTGATCCTCGACCGCGCGCCGAGCACCGGTGGGGCGTGGCAGTTCCGGTGGGAAGCCCTGCGGCTCGGAGCGGCGCACCGGGTGCACGACCTGCCCGGCATGCGCGCGATGGGCCTGGAGTTCGACGATGCCGACCGGTCGCGGCCCGCACGGGACGTCGTCGGCGAGTACTACCGGCGGTTCGAGCAGCACTACGACCTGCGGGTGCGGCGCCCGGTCACGGTGACGTCCGTCTCACGCATCGGCGGCGACGGCGGCGTGGCGGGCGACGTTCCGGCGGACGGCGGGCTGTGCGTCACGACCCGGAGTGCCGACGGCGCTGTCACGCGCATCCGTGCCGAGGTCGTGGTGAACGCATCCGGCACGTGGGGCACCCCGTTCGTGCCGTGGTACCCGGGGCGCGACGTGTTCCGCGGGCGGCAGGTCGACACGACCGAGTACCGCAGCGCCGCCGAGTTCGCCCGCCAGGACGTCGTGGTGGTGGGCGGTGGGACGAGCGCGATCGGGTTCCTGCTCGAACTCGACGGCGTCGCCCGTTCGACGCGCTGGTTCACCCGGCGCCCGATGGTCTGGGCCGGGACCGCGTCGCTCGACGTCGAGTCCGCCGTGGCCGCCGTCGACGAACAGGACCGGGCCGCCCGCGCCGGCGAGGTCCTGCCGAGCATCGTCAGCGGCACCGGGGTCCCGGTGTCGCGACGGATCCGCGCCGGCATCGACCGAGGCGTGCTGCGCGACGAGCCGATGTTCACGCGGATGGACGAGACCGGGGTGGTGCGGGCAGACGGCACGCACGTGCACGCCGACGCGGTGATCTGGGCGACGGGGTTCCGCGCCGACCTGCGGCACCTCGCGCCGCTGCACCTGCGGACCACGGCGGGCGGCGTGGTGGTCGACGACGGCCGGTCGGCCGAGGAGCCGCGGTTGTTCCTGGCCGGCTACGGCCCCCAGGCGTCGACCATCGGGGCGAACCGGGCCGGCCGACGCATCGCCCGCCAGGTCATGGACGCACTGGCGGGCTGAACAGCTGCGCGGCCCCTCGCACGGTGCGAGGGGCCGCGTGAACGGTGCGAGGTTCCGTTCCCGGTGCGGCCCTCGTGAGCTCGCACGGGCGACGGAACCTCGCACCAGACGAAACCGGGACGCGCGGCTCAGGCGGGGAGGGGCTCCTCGACGCCACGACGACGGCGCGACGACTTGAGCACCAGGGCGTCGAGCGAGAACCGCCCGGGCCCGGTCAGTGCGACAGCGAGCGAGGCCACCGCGAGCACGAGCACGTACTCGAACCCGCCGTCCTGCGAGTAGAAGCCCGCGGTGCCGTGGGCCAGGAACCCGGCGACGACCATGTCGACGGCCAGCAGCACGCCGACGACGCGGGTCGCGACGCCGAGCACGAGCAGGACGCCGCCGACCAGCTCGAGGCCGGCGACGAGGGGTGCTGCGACCTCGGCGAGGGGGACGCCCATGCCCGAGAAGCCCTGCACCACGTTGGGGATGCCCTGGGCGAACTTCTGGGCGCCGTGGGCGATGAACACCACCCCGAGGACGATGCGGAGCGCGGTCAGGCCGATGGAGGTCGATGTCGTTCGCATGGCCACGAAGGTAGCCGGTGACGCGTCATCGATCGTCCTCGAACAGGGGACTGACCGCGCTTCGCCAGAACATGCCCAGAGCATGCCCAGACAGCGGTCCGCCGAAGGGCGGACTGCTTCTCAGGAATCGGCGCCGCGGCCGGTCTGCTGCTGGAGGCGGTCGATGTGCTCCGACGCCTGCGCCTTGGTGAGGTCGGCGGGGAGCTCCTCGCCGGCTTCACGGGCCAGGGTGTCGAGGTAGCTGCGCTGCGGTCCGGTCATCGGCTCGTCGCCGGTGACCCACTGCTCGGGGTCCTTGCTCGCGTCGGTGGAGGGGTCGGGTCGGGGGCCGCCGAGGGTCTCGCCCTGGATCGGTGCGTCCGGGGTCTGCTGCTGGTCGCGGTCTGCGTAACTCATGTCCGCGACGGTACGCCGCACCCCCGTCGCGACACGCAGCAGCGACGTCCCCCGAAGCGGCCCAGCGGCACAACGGCACGCATCCGCACCGAAGCGGCTCAGACGGCCGTCGCCGCGTACCGCACCAGATCGGGCCCGACCGCACTCGTGGCGATCGGCACGACGCGGTCGTCCCGCCGGATCCAGATGGTCGCCGCACGCTCGTCGATCCGGTCGACCTCGTGCAGCTCGCCGTCGAGCAGCACCGAGGCCGTGACCCGGACGTGCCCGCTCGCCGGACGTGGCGGCAACCCGACGACGTCGTCACCGTACGCCGGGTGCTCGCCGGGCTGCAGGAACGGGGACACCGGGGCCGTGACGACCTCGAGTCCCTCGTCGACCGCGGTCACCGCCACCAGGCGGACGGCCTGGTCGGTCGGCAGCTGCACGTCGACGACGGGCTCGGCGGTGGGGCCGGCCAGTGCGCGGAAGGCGGGGCGACCGTCGGGGGCGAGGTGGGCCTCCAGGCCGTCGATCCGGACGCGACCGCGCCCACGGGAGTCGGCGTAGACGCCGGGCTCGATGCCGGACTGCCGCGCCTCGAGCCGGGTGAGGACGACGCGGTCCGGGCGGTACCAGTCGCGGAGCGCGGCCGGGTCCACCCACCCGACGCTCGGGACGCCGCGGGAGAGCGCGGCGGACTCGTCGGCGGCGCGCTCGTCGCGCGCGCCGAGCGGGTGCTCGCCGCGCACGGCGACGAGTCCTTCGAGCGGGCTGCCGGCCGGCGGTTCGTGGTCGAGCACCTCGACGCGCTTCGAGACCTTGCCGCCGTGTCCGTCGAACGTGGCGAACGTCCGCAGGTCACTGATGGTCATGGGGCCACATGCTACGACTCGTCGGCTCCCCGTCGCGGCGGGGAGGGCACGAGGGCGTGGATCTCGCCCGTGCAGAGCGCGGGGTCGACGCCCTCGGCGGGGCCGGCCGGACGGGTTGCGCGGCGCGGCTGGATGCTGTTGCGCTCGGCGGACCGGAGCAGGCGGTCCTCGGCCGAAGCCGAGGCCGCGGCCTCGGCCGACGAACCGGGCTGCGCGGGCCGGCGGAGCGGGGGCCGGACGGGCTCGCCACGGCGCTCCTGGCCGGGCAGCGGGCGGGAACGGCGGCCGTACAGCAGCTCGGACGAGTCGAGCAACCACGGCACCAGGGCCACGGTGACGCCGTGCACGAGCAGCAGCTTCTTGCGGATGCGGCGGCCGCGGTGGTTGTGGAGCAGGCCCTCCCACCAGTGCCCGACGATGAAGATCGGTGTGTAGACGGTGACGACCTCGGAGCCGTGCTCGTTCCGGTGCGCCTTGATGTACTTGATCAGGGGCATCGAGATGTCGCGGTACGGGCTCGGCACGATCGTCAGCGGCACCTGGATGCCGTACTCCGCCCACTGGTCGCGCAGGCGCTGGGACTCGGCGTCGTCGATCGCCACGTGCACGGCCTCGATGCTCGCGTGCTCCGCGGCGACCGCGTAGTCGAGCGCCTTGAGCACGGGCTTCTGCAGTTTGTTCACCAGGACGATCGCGTGGTCGCCGGTGGCGCCGAACTTCGTCTCGACGTCGGCCTCGATCTCGTGCGAGACGTCGCGGTAGTAGCGGTTCACGCCGAGCATGAGCACGTACAGCACCGGCATGATCAGGAACACGAGCCAAGCGCCGTGGGTGAACTTCGTGATCGTGACGATGACGAGCACCACGAGGGTGAAGGTCGCGCCGATCGCGTTGATCGTGCGGGAGCGGACGACCTGCCCGCGGTTCACGGGAGGCTCGCCGTCGGCGGCGGGCGCCCCGTCCCGGTCTCGATCGGCCCGGAGCAGCCGCGTCCAGTGCACGACCATGCCCGTCTGTCCGAGCGTGAACGACACGAAGACACCGATGATGTAGAGCTGGATGAGGCTCGTGACGTTCGCCCGGTAGACCACGAGCAGCGCCGCGGCGACGAGGGCCAGGACGATGACGCCGTTCGAGTAGATGAGCCGGTCGCCGCGGGTCGAGAGCGCCTTCGGGGCGTACGAGTCGCGCGCCAGGATGGAGCCGAGCAGCGGGAACCCGTTGAAGGCCGTGTTCGCCGCGAGGAGCAGGACCGCCGCCGTGGTCGCCTGGATCACGAAGAACAGCACCGAGTTGTTGCCGAAGGTCGCGGCCGCGATCTGCGCGATGAGCGAGCGCTGCGGCGTGGTGGCGCAGTTCGCGAAGCCCTGCAGGTCGCAGGCCCGCTCGGCGTAGTGCACGTGCGACACGAGCGCCAGGGTGATGAGCCCGATGAACAGGACGATCGCGATGCCGCCCATGGCGACCAGGGTTGCCTGCGCGTTCTTGATCTTCGGCCGGCGGAACGCCTGCACGCCGTTCGCGATGGCCTCGACGCCGGTCAGGGCCGAGCAGCCCGAGGCGAAGGCGCGGAGGAGCAGCAGGATGAACGCCGCCTGCGTCGTGTGCTCCACGTTCTGCACGGTGTACGCCGCGGACTCGGCGACGGGGGCGTTGCCGGCGGCGACCCGGACGAGCCCGGTGACGACCATCACGAAGACGCTCGCCACGAACAGGTAGGTCGGGATCGCGAAGGCCTTGCTCGACTCCCGCACACCCCGCAGGTTGGCGGCGGCGAGCAACACGACGAACAGCAGGGCGAGCTCGACGCGGAAGTGGTCGAGCATCGGGAGTGCCGAGATGATGTTGTCGACACCGGAGGCGACCGACACGGCCACCGTCATCACGTAGTCGACGAGCAGTGCACTCGCGACGACCAGCCCGGCCTTCTCACCGAGGTTCCGGTGCGCCACCTCGTAGTCGCCACCACCCGACGGGTACGCCTTGATGAGCTGCCGGTACGACGCGACGACGACCACGAGCAGCAGCACGACGAGTGCGGCGACCCACGGCGCGAACGTCAGGAAGGCCATGCCGCCGAGCAGCAGGATCATCAGGAGTTCCTGCGGCGCGTACGCGACAGAGGACAGCGGGTCACTCGCGAAGATCGGCAGGGCCAGGTGCTTCGGGAGGAGCTGTCCTTCGAGCTTCTCAGAGGGGAGGGGATCCCCGATCAGTCGTGCTTTCAACGACCGGATCTCGTTCGTCACGAGCGGCAAACCTACTCAGTTCCGGGCGCGAGTCAACACGGTTCGCCTGCCGCACATTCCCGGTCGGCTGCGGGCGCGCCACCCTGGGTGTCGCACACCCCTCGCTGTTGACGCAGCGTCAAGCATTACAGTCGCCAGCATGAGCGCATCGACAGGCCCGGGTGACGCAGCTGCGAAAGCTCCCCACGCCATCACCGAGGTGGCGCGTTCCGCCGGTGTCTCGAGTCGGACCCTTCGGCACTACGAGGCCGTCGGACTGCTGCCGGCCACCGCCGTCGGCGCGGGTGGGCTGCGGCGCTACGACGACCGTGCGCTCGTCCGGCTGCAGCGCATCCTGCTGCTGCGCGGGCTCGGACTCGGGCTGCCGGAGATCGCGCGACGGCTCGACGACGAGGGCGATGACGTCGCTGCGCTCACGGCGCACCTGACGTGGCTCGAGCACGAACGGGACCGGCTGGCCCGGCAGCTGGCCGCGGTCCGCACCACCGTGGCGCGCGTCGAGCACGGGGAGGATCTGACGGCAGGCGAGGCGTTCGCCGGCTTCCCGCCGACGCGGGTCCCGGCCGCCGATCCGCCGGGTGCGGGGCGCTGAGGAACCAGGTTCCGGACACCACACCGCGGATCTGCACGGTGCTGTGTCCGGAACCTGGTTCCGGGGGTGGTCCCGGTTCCGCAGGCGGTCCCGGTGACGGCCGGGAGGCCCTGGTCGCCACCGCCTGTCGGCCGCGGGCCGTCAGAGCGACTTGCGCAGGGCCTCCAGGCCGTCACGCAGACGCGTCACGGTGTCCGCACCGAGCGTGCCGCGGGTCGCCCGACGGCGCAGGTCCGCACGCACCTGCTGCCGGAACGACGACAGCGCCATCTCGAGCTCGCGCAATGCGCGGGCACTGTCCGACGGGACGGACACGGGCTCCTCGGCGGAACCGGTCGCCGGGCTCTCGGCGGCTGCGGCCAGGTCGGCACGGAGCGAGCGCATGGCCTCGCCGACCGAGGCGCGCACGCCGTCGGCCAACGACTTCACCGAGTCGCTCACGCCGGACTCGACCGTGGCGATCTCGTCGGCACGTGCCGCGAGCTCGGCACGGCCGGCGTCCGTGATCGCGTAGACGGTCTTGCGGCCGTCGGCGGTCTTGGTGACCAAGCCGTCGTCCTCGAGCTTCGCGAGCCGGGGGTAGACGGTGCCGGCGCTCGGCACGTAGGTGCCGCCGAAGCGGTCGCCGAGTGCCTGGATGAGCTCGTAGCCGTGCATCGGGTGGTCGGCCAGCAGGACGAGCAGGTAGAGGCGCAGGTGGCCGTGTGCGAAGACGGGGCTCATTCGGGCACCTCGCTCTCGTTCGTCGGGGTGGTCGGGGTGGTCGGCGGCGTCGTCGGGGGTGTCGGCTCGGCGACCGGCGGCGCGTGCAGCACCGCGATGTCGCCGGAGACGGAGTTCACCCGCAGGTCGAGCCACTGGCCGGACAGCTCGCCGCCCTGCTTGACGTAGGAACCGCGCACGCCGCGGATCTCGGCGTCGTCGAACTGCAGCTTGCCGGTCGCGGTGTTCACCGTGCACTTGTAGGCGACGCCGTCCGCCAGGCGGACGCTCACCGACCCGGACACCGTGTTGACGCGGGCGGACTCGGGGACTCCGTGCAGGTCGAGCACGACGTCGGCCGAGACGCCGTCGGCCTGGAACCGCGGGATCTCGCCGGTGGCCACGACGTCGCCGGAGACGGTGTGCACCGCGAGCGCGCCGTCGAGGTCGCGGATCGTGGTGGCGCCCGAGACGGCGTTGACCGTGACGTCACCCGCGACGCCGTCGACGACCAGGTCGCCGGACACCGTGTTGAGCGTGGCTCCGCGGTTCGTGCCGGACAGCAGCGCACCGGCCGAGACGACACCGAGCGTGATGCCGGCGTCGCGGGGGACCAGGATGCTGACGTCAGCGTGGGCCTTGCCGCGGAAGGACTTCAGGAACCCGATGGGGTCGTCCCACCGGACCTGGGGGTGGTCGACGGTGAGGGTGTCGCCGTCGACCTCGATGAGCATCTGCTTGCCGGACACGCTGTGGATCTCGACCCGGGCCGTGGGTTCGTCGTGCGCGACGACGTCCACCTGCCCGCCGACGAGGCCGACACGCACGGTGCGCACGATGCCGGTGTCGATGACCTTGGGCTCGTCGACGAGCCACTTCTCCTGCGCCATGTTGCCTCCTGGAACTCGCGATGTATCGCGTCTGTGCAGGTCACGCTATATCGCGTTGCTCGCGGCCGCAAGGGGTCGCACGCGATCGCCGGGTCGATCGCCGGGCGATCGTGAGCAGGAATGGTCGGGTGGGGGCCGTGGACCCGACCATTTCTGCTCACGAAGCGGGCGTGGCGGGGGTGGGGCGGGCCTCCAGGGTGGGTGTGGCGACGTTCGCTGACGGCGCCGGCGCCGTGCGCTCGGGGCTCCACGGGAACCGGCGGAAGTGCGGCATGAGCGGCTGGACCATCGGGCCGATCGCGAACGCCGCGATGACGGTGCCCGCGCCGACGTCCCCGCCGAGGATCCACCCGACGATCACCACGGTGACCTCGACCAGGGTCCGGGCGAGCCAGATCGGCCAGCCGAGCCGCTGGTGCAACCCCACCATCAGGCCGTCTCGCGCGCCCGTGCCGAAGCCCGCACCGATGTAGAACGCCGTCGCGACCGCGAGCAGCACGAGTCCCGCGGCGAACAGCGCGATCCGGGCGACGATCCCCGACGGCTCCGGCACCAGCCAGAGCACCAGGTCGGCACTCGGCCCGATCGCCAGGGCGTTCAGCAGCGTCCCGATGCCCGGCTTCTGGCGGAGCGGGATCCACAGCAGCAGGACGACGCCGCTCGACACCACCGTGATGGCGCCGAACGACCACGGCACGACGTTCTCGAGCCCCTGGGTCAGCACGGTCCACGAGCTCACACCGACCACCGCGCGCACCTGCAGTGCGGTCGAGGCGCCGTAGAGGAACAGTCCGACGAAGAGCTGGACGAAGCGCAGGGTGAGGGCGGTGCGACGGGGCATGTGGCCATCGTCCCGACAGATTGGCCTGCTGGTCGAGAGCCAATCGCGCTACCGTGGACCCGTGCCCCCTGTCCTGATCAGTGCCCGCGCCGCCTCTCACCTGCTGACCGACTGGCGCGCCGGGACCGACGCCCCGGCCTACGAGGCGCTCGCCGATGCCCTCCGGGTCCTCGTCATCGACGGACGGGTCGCCCAGGGCGTCCGGCTGCCGGCCGAGCGCGGACTGGCGGCAGCCCTCGGCGTCTCGCGCACCACCGTCGCGAACGCGTACGCCCGCCTGCGCTCCGACGGGTTCCTGGTGTCCGTCCGTGGCTCCGGCAGCGTGGTCCACCTGCCCCGTGACCTGGTCGGGCGGCCCGACCCCGAACGCCTGGGCGGAGTCGTCGAGGGGGACCTGCTCGACCTGCGCAAGGCGGCCCTGCACGCGGCCCCCGGCATCGACGAGGCGGTCGAGCGGGCGGTCCGGCACGTGCCCGCGGCGCTCGCCGGGATCGGCTACGACACCGTCGGCGACCCCGGCCTGCGCGCCGCGATCGCCGCGCGCTACACCGAGCGCGGACTGCCGACGGAGCCCGCCCAGGTCATCGTCACCCTCGGCGCGCAGCACGCGATCGCCCTGCTCGCGCGCGTGCTCGTCCGCCGTGGCGACGCCGTGCTCGTCGAGTCCCCGACCTACCCGCACGCGCACGAGGCCTTCCGCGAGGCCGGCGGCCGCCTGGTCGGCGTCCCCGTCGACGCGCGGACGGGGTGGGACGCCGCCGCGCTCGAGACGACGCTGCGTCGCACCGCGCCCTCCGTCGCGTACGTCATGCCCGAGCTCCACAACCCGACCGGTGCGACCATGTCCGCGTCGACCCGCCGGCTCCTGCTGTCGGTCGCGTCCTCGGTCGGCACGGTCGTGATCGCCGACGAGACGATGGGGGAGCTCCGGATCGACGGGGAGCCGTCGCCGCCGTTGGCGGCGGCGGACCCGTCGGGGTCGTCGGTCGTGATGATCGGTTCCGCCGCCAAGGTCTTCTGGGGCGGCCTGCGGATCGGCTGGATCCGTGCCGACCCGGCGCTGCTGCAGCGGCTGCTGCTCGCCCGCCCCACGGGCGACCTCGGCACCCCCGTGCTCGACCAGCTGGTCGTGCGCGAGCTGATCCCGCGCACGGCGGCCTTCCTGGAGGCGCGGCGTGCGTCCCTGCGCGAAGGTCGCGACGCGGTCGTGGGGGCGCTCCGGGCGCGGCTCCCCGAGTGGGACGTCCCGGCACCGGCGGGCGGGTTGACGACGTGGGTGGGGCTCGGCCGGCCGGTGTCGAGCGCGCTCGTGCTCGCCGCACGGGCCGAGGGTGTGGTGCTCGCCTCGGGCGGGGTGTTCGGGCCGGACGGCGGGTTCGAGCGGTTCCTGCGGGTGCCGTTCACGATGGCCCCGGCGGATCGGGGGCGGTTGGTGGACGTGCTGTCCCGGTCGTGGGAACGGGTGGGCGGCGAGACGGGCGGGGTGCGGGGGTCGTTGGCGGCGGTGGTCTGAGCGGTGCGTCGTCCGGGGGCCGGCGTTGTCCGCCGGGCTCGGTGTCCTGCGGGACTCGGTGTCTTGCGGGGCTCGGCGTCATCCTCTGGGGTGAGGTCGGGTCGGGGGTTCTCGCTCCTCGGGGTGATGCGGCGTCGGCGGGGTCCGGCGAGGCTGGTGCCATGAACGCGACCCTGTCCGCCGGAACCCGCTCCGCTGTGCCGACGCCCGTCGAGCCGCCCGCGGCGGTCCCCGCCGTGGTGCGGGTCACCATCGCGCTGAGCGGGGCGTTCCTGGCGGGCGTCCTGACCTCGTTCGGGCAGGCCGTGCCTGCACTCGCCCCCGTGTCGAACTCGGCCGGACCGTGGTTCCTCGTCGCCGCGCTGCTGTGCCTGGTGGCCGGAGCACGAGGGGGCCGGGTCGCCCTGCCGCTGGCGATGGTGCTCGGCGTCGTGCTCCTCGAGCTCATGCACGTCGGGTACTGGGCCACGACGGTCCTGCGCGGGTTCCCCGACGTGCTGTCGATCACGAACCCCTGGGTGCTGCTCGGGGTGCCGGCCGGGCTGCTGGCCGGAGCGGTCGCCGTGGCGGTGCGGTCCCGCGACGCCCGGTGGCGCGCGGGGGCGTTCGGTGTGACGGCCGCGGTGCTCGTCGGCGAGGGGATCCGCGGGCTGCTGCAGGTCGCCGCGACGACGGGGCACGTCACCTGGGCCGTCGAGATCATCGTCGGCGTGGTGCTGCTCGGCATCGGGGTCCTCGGCACCCGCTCACCCGTCGGGCGCGTGGTGGCGCTCGGCACCGGGGTGGTCGGCACGGTGGCGGTGCTCGGGGCGTACCTGGTGCTCGGCGGGTTCTGATCCTGCAGTCCTGATCCGACGGCGGGT
>NZ_MJGT01000069.1:0-10439 GCF_001864975.1 Curtobacterium sp. MMLR14_002 | reverse complement strand
GTCCTGATCCGACGGCGGGTTCTGGCTGCCAGCCGAGCGTTCGTCGGTCGGTCCTGCGAGGATCGATGACGTGCACCTCCTCTCGGTCTTCAGCCTGCGCAACCGGGCCCTCATCGCGCTCGTCACGATCGTGGTCGCGGTCTTCGGCGGCATCGCGCTCTCGAGCCTCAAGCAGGAGCTGATCCCCAGCGTCGAGTTCCCGCAGGTCGCGATCGTCAGCGCCTACCCCGGGGCCACGCCAGAGGTCGTGTCGAACGACGTCTCGACCAAGATCGAACAGGCGATCCAGGTCGTCCCGGACCTCGAGTCGACCAGTGCGACCTCGTCGACCGGGCAGAGCGTGGTGTCGGCGTCGTTCCAGTACGGATCGAACCTGGCCAGCGCCGAGGACAAGATCCAGACAGCGGTGAACGCGCTGTCGCTGCCCGACTCGGTGCAGACGCAGATCGTCACCGGGTCCTTCGACGACCTGCCGGTGCTGCAGGTCGCCGTCTCGGCGTCCGGCAACCAGGAGCAGCTCGTCGACCGGCTGCAGGCCTCGGCGATCCCCGACCTCGAGAAGCTCGACGGTGTGCGGCAGGCGGACGTCTTCGGCAACCCGGGTCGTCGCGTCGTCATCACGCCGGACCAGGACGAGCTCGCCGCCCGCGGCCTCAGCCAGACGGCGATCTCGGACGCGCTCGACGACAACGGCACCCTGATCCCCGGCGGCACGATCACCGAGGACGGCTCGACCCTGTCGGTGCAGACGGGCGAGCGGATCGCTTCGCTCAAGGACATCCGCGCGCTGCCGCTGACGAGCTCGTCGAGTTCGGACGGGTCCGGGTCCGGGTCGGGTGCCGCCGGCGCAGACGGGACGGCCTCGTCCGGTGACGGCACGGCTGCGGGAGCGACCGGCACGGGGGCGACCGGCGCCGGTGCGACCGGGACCGGCACGGGCGCGACCGGCACGGGTGCGACCGGCACCGCTCCCACGGGTGACGCCGCGACGGGCGGGTCGACACCCGCGGCCACGCCGACGGACACCACCCTGGGCGACGTCGCGAAGGTCGCCATCACGGAGTCGCCGCGCACCTCGATCAGCCGCGTGGACGGCCAGCAGGCCCTGACGATCTCGATCACGAAGACGCAGGAAGCCAACACCGTCGACGTCTCGAACACCGTCCGCGGCGCCCTGCCCGGCATCGAGGACAAGATCGAGGGCGACCCCCGCTTCACCGTCGTCTTCGACCAGGCGCCCTACATCCAGCAGTCCATCGACTCCCTGGCCGAGGAAGGCCTGCTCGGGCTCGCCTTCGCGGTGCTCGTCATCCTGGTGTTCCTGCTCTCGTGGCGCTCCACGCTCGTCACCGCGATCTCGATCCCGACGTCGGTGCTCCTCGCCGCGATCGGCATGCGCGCCGCCGGCTACACGCTCAACATCATCACGCTGGCGGCCCTGACGATCGCGATCGGCCGCGTGGTCGACGACTCCATCGTCGTCATCGAGAACATCAAGCGGCACATGCTGCCCGGTGTCGACCGCGGCCAGGCCGTGCGGGACGCTGTTCGCGAGGTCGCCGGAGCGGTCACCGCCTCGACCCTGACGACCGTCGCGGTGTTCCTGCCGGTCGCCTTCGTCGCAGAACTCGTGGGGGAGCTGTTCCGACCGTTCGCCGTGACGGTCACCCTGGCGCTCGTCGCGTCGCTGTTCGTCTCGCTCACGATCGTGCCGGTGCTGGCGTACTGGTGGCTGCGCCCGCCGAAGGCGAAGCCGGGCGACGCGGCGACGGCAGCGGCAGCGGAAGCACCCACGGACGCGGAAGTGGCACCGTCGGCGATCGATGCCGAGCGCGCGCGCGAGGGCGACCGCTCGGAGGGTGCGCTCGCCTCCGCCGCGGACCTGCACGACGCCGGCCGGGTCGACCGCCTGCGCCGCGTCTACCTGCCGGTGCTCCGGTGGGTCGTCCGCAAGCCGGTCGTCGTCATCCTGCTCGCCGTGATCGTGCTCGGCGGAACGGTCGCCACGCTGCCGTTCGTCACCACGAACTACCTGGGCGACTCGGGGCAGAACACGTTCACGGTCACGCAGGACCTGAAGGCCGGTTCGAGTCTCGCCGTCCAGTCCGAGTCCGCACGCAAGGTCGAGCGGGCTCTGCAGGACGTCGACGGCGTCGAGACCGTGCAGACCACCATCGGCACGAGCGGCCAGTCGATCCAGGCGGCGTTCGGCGGGGGCGGCAGCGCCTCGGTGCAGTACGCCGTCACGACCGACGCCGAGGCCGACCAGCCCACGATCCAGGCCGACGCCCGGAAGTCGATCGGCGCGATCAAGGACGTCGGCGAGGTCACCATCGCGTCCTCCGGCGGCGGGTTCGGTGGCAGCAGCGACATCGAGGTCGACGTGACCGCGCCGACCCAGTCGCAGCTCGAGACGGCGTCGCGCCAGGTACTGAAGACCATGCAGTCGGTCCCGGACACCACGGGCGCCACGAGCAACCTGTCCGCGGCAGAACCGTTCCTCGCCGTCCGGGTCGACCGCCAGGAGGCAGCGTCACTCGGACTCACCGAGACCCAGGTGGGTGGCCTCGTCGCCGCCGCGGTCTCGCCGCGGGACACCGGCAGCATCGAGATCGACGACGCGACGCTCGACGTCTACATCGCCGACCCGGAGCCGCCGACCACCATCGCCGCGCTCCGTGCACTCGACGTGCCGACGAGCACCGGCACGGTCCCGCTGTCCGACGTCGCCACGGTCGAGGAGTCCGAGGGGCCCACCACGGTCACCACGACGAACGCGGCTCGCACCGCCACGATCACCGTGACGCCGGACGCCACGAACCTCGGTGCGGCCGTGCAGTCCGTCACGACCGCCGTCGACGAGCTCGACCTGCCGAAGGGTGCGACCGCCTCGATCGGTGGCGTCGCCGCCAGCCAGTCGTCGGCGTTCTCGCAGCTCGGGCTCGCGGTGCTGGTCGCCGTGCTGATCGTCTACGTGATCATGGTCGCGACGTTCCGGAGCCTGCTCCAGCCGCTGCTGCTGCTCGTGTCGGTGCCGTTCGCGGCGACGGGCGCGATCCTGCTGCAGATCGCGTCGGGCGTCCCGATCGGCGTCGCGTCGCTGATCGGTCTGCTCATGCTCGTCGGCATCGTCGTGACGAACGCGATCGTGCTCATCGACCTCGTCAACCAGTACCGACGGCGCGGGCTGCGGGTGCGCGAGGCGTTGATCGAGGGCGCCACACGACGCCTCCGTCCGATCCTGATGACGGCGATGGCGACGATCTTCGCGCTGCTGCCGATGGCGATCGGGCTGACCGGCAAGTCCGGCTTCATCTCGCAGCCGCTGGCACTGGTCGTGATCGGCGGCTTGGTGTCCTCGACGCTGCTGACGCTCGTGGTGCTGCCGGCGCTGTACTTCGTGGTCGAGCGGGCTCGCGAGCGCAACGACGACCGGATCGCCGCGGGCAAGACCCGGAAGCAGGCGCGCGCTGAGCGACGCCAGGAACGCGTGGAACTCCGGCAGGAACGACAGCGGCGACGAGCCGCGCGTTCCGGCAGCGCTGCCTAGCGGCGGTACTCGGCGTCGATCGCGGCGAGGGGCGAGACGACGACGCGCTCGGTCCGCTCCTCGCGCTCGACGGCCCGGAACCAGGACACCAGCACGAGGGTCAGCGTCACGAGGAACACCACGGCGGCGACCTGTGACACGACGGCCAGCTGTCCGGTGACCGAGGCGTACCCGCCGAACGACACCGCGGCGAGGAACGACAGCCCGAGCAGCAGCTCGCCGAACGTCTGCAGCGCAGGGCGGTCCCAGCGGGTCGCAGCGGCGCGGGCAGGGCGGGTCGAGGTGTCGGTCACCCCCGAAGTCTGCGGCCAGGGGGTCGGCAGCGGCAGTCCCGACTCCGGGTGGCACCCACCCGGGGCACGCGGTCGGTCTCCTGCGCCGACAAGCGACAAGCGACAAGCGACAAGCGACAAGCGACAAGCGACAACCGGCAGCCGGCAGCCGGCCGGCCGCCGGTCGGCCGCCCGCGGTCAGCCCAGCTGCGTCCGCAGGAACGTGACCACCCGGCGGCTCATCGCCTCGTCGAGCTGGGCGATGGAGTGCGCCGTGCCCTCGACCGCCACGAACGTCACCGGGACGTCGTGGGACCGGAGCGTCGCGGCGAACTCCTGCGACTCCCACATCGGGATGAACTCGTCCGTGGAGTGCCCGATGAAGAACGGCGCGGTGTCCGAGGTGACGTGGAACTCCGGCGACGCCCGCGTGGCCGCCGGACACCTGGCGTACGACCGGCACCCGAGGTAGAGCAGCTGCTTGCGCTGGAAGGCCGCGGACACCCCGTCGGGCTCGGTGGACCGGGTGGTCAGGTTCGTCGGCCCGCTCAGGTCCACCACGGCACGGATCCGGTCCCCGTCGGCGTACGCGGCGGAGTCGTGATCGGTGACGGCGAGCATCGCGGCGAGGTTGCCGCCGGCGCTGCCGCCGAACACGCCCACACGCTGGGAGTCGACGTCGTAGGTCTCGAGCGTCGCGGGACGGAACACGTAGTCGAGCGCACGGCGGACGTCGTCGAGCCCGGCCGGGAACGGATCCGTCGGTGCCAGGCGGTAGTCGACGTTGAACGTCACGAAGCCCTCGGACGCCAGGTACTTGCACACGGACCGGTACGCGGCCGTCGCCTTGTCGCCGTGCGACCAGCTGCCGCCGTGGATCATCAGGACCGCCGGGCGTCCGGTGGTGGCCTCGACCGCTTCGGCATCGGGGTCGGCGGTGGCCGAGGCGGACGGCGTCGCAGTGGGCGTCGCCGTCGTCGCGGGGTCGCTGTCGGCGGGCAGGCACACGTCGAGGCGCTGCAGCGGGTCGGTGCCGTAGGGCACGTCGGCCACCACGTCGATGCCGTGGTACCGCAGCGACAGCGGGTAGATGACGCTGTCCGCGGTCACGGTGGCGTTCTCGTCGCCGACCGGGTCCGTGCTGCAGGACGCCATCGCGCCGAGCGCCACGACCGCGGCGACGAGCGCGAGCACTGAGCGGCGGCCGGACTTCATCACGTCCACGCTAGCCGCCCCGGCGACCGCCCACGTCACCCGAGCGGAGGACGGCAGTGCGAGGATGAGCACGGCAGCCGCCGACCGGAGCACCGCAGGAGGACACGTGAGCAATCGCAAGGCCTGGAACGCCGATCCCGAACCACTGCTCCGCGTCGAACCCGGGTTCCGCCTCGACCAGGTGGACCCGGACGGCACCCCGGGCTTCCCCGGCCGCAAGATCGACGGCCTCGAGGCCCTCGCCGCCGGCGCCTCGCGTCTCGCCGCCCTGCAGGAGCGCCTGTACGCGGCGTCGACGGCCGGCGACGAGCGCCGGGTGCTGCTCGTGCTCCAGGCGATGGACACCGCGGGCAAGGGCGGCATCGTCTCGCACGTCGTCGGTGCGGTCGACCCGAACGGTGTGCACTACGCCGGCTTCAAGGCCCCGACGGCCGAGGAGCGCGAGCACGACTTCCTCTGGCGCATCGAGAAGCAGCTGCCGGCAGCCGGGCAGCTCGGCGTCTTCGACCGCTCGCACTACGAGGACGTACTCGCCCAGCGCGTCCGCGGGCTCGCCGCACCGGACGAGATCGAACGCCGGTACGGCGCGATCACCGCCTTCGAGGACGGCCTCGCCGCCGCCGGCACGACCATCGTCAAGGTGATGCTGCACATCTCGAAGGACGAACAGCGCGAGCGCCTCGGCGACCGGCTCGACCGCCCCGACAAGCACTGGAAGTTCAACCCGAGCGACATCGACGACCGCCTGCTCTGGGACCGCTACCAGCAGGCGTACCAGATCGCCCTCGACCGCACGTCGACCCCGCAGGCGCCCTGGTACGTCGTGCCCGCGAACCGCAAGTGGTACGCCCGCCTCGCCGTGCAGCAGCTCCTGCTCCGGGCGCTGGAGGACATGCACCTGTCGTGGCCGAAGGCGGACTTCGACGTCGCCGAGCAGCGTCGTCGGCTCGCGGAGTCCTGAGCCACCGGCTCAGGGATTGTGGGTGAGGAACAGCACCCACACCGCCGCGGGCTGCGCGAGCACGCAGCCACCGAGCACGACCCCCCGTCGCAGCGCGGTGCGGTGCAGGATCGGCGCACCGAGCAACGGGGCCGCCGGCAGCAGCAGCCGCGGCAGGCTCTGTTGGGGCAGGAACGTCGCGAAGAGGTAGAGCAGGTACGACGCCGAGCCGAGCAGCGGCACCGAACCGATCCGGCGGGTCGAGCGTGACGACAGCCACCACCCGGCGGCGCCGACCGCGACGAGCACAGCGACCACGCCGAGCGCGCCCGCGACCCGGTCGGCCTGCAGGAACCACGGTGTCAGCGGCACGAAGTGCTGCACGTCGAGGTGGAGCCGCCACCACGCGAGTTCGGTCTGCAAGTAGGCGTCGGGAACCCCGGTGACGAGCGCCGCGACGACCGGCCACGCCAGGCCGGCCGCCGCCGTGACGAGGCCGGTGACGACGATCGCGACACGCTCCCGCACGGGCACCGGGTCGTGCTGCACGAGCCGGAGCACGGCGTGCAGCGCGAGCGCCAACGGGATCGCGAGCGCTCCGGGCCGGGTGAACGCGAGAACCGTGACGATCGGCAGGACCGTCCAGTAGTGCCGCCGCTGCATCGCGATGAGTGCGGCGAACGCGAGCAGCAGGCCGAGCGACTCGGCGTAGGCGAGCTGCAGGACGAACGACATCGGTCCGAAGGCGAAGAACACGCCCGACCACAGCGCGGTGGTCCGTCCGACATGTGGACGGACCAGGACCATGAGTGCGACGGACGCCGCGCCGCCGAACGCCGTCGCGAGCAGCACCGCGACCACCGCGGGGTCGGCGCCGGTCGTGCTGGCCGCCCGCACGACCGCCGGGAACACGGGCAAGAACGCCCAGGCGTTCTGCTGGACGGCGCCGGTGTCGTCGACGGGCAGCGTGCTCGGGTAGCCCTGCCGCGCGATCTCGAGGAAGTACTGGCCGTCCCAGGCGGTCGAGCGTTCGAAGAACCCCTTCCAGCCGTGCGGGTCGCCGAACCCGACCGGGTCGCTGAACGCGAACCCCAGCGTGAACGTGACGGTCGTCACCACCCGCGCGAGTGCGTAGAGCGCGAGGGTGATGAGCCAATCGGGCAGTGTGCGGGTCCCCGTGCTGTCTCGCATGCTGGCCTCCGTGGTGTCGTTGCGTATATGTTGTTCTGATATCCAATTCGATCCGCACGGCAACGGGGTAATCCTTGAAACTTCGCAGTGGCGATGGAGGGGTGCTCGTCGTCATCCCCACGTACGACGAGCGCGAGAACATCGAGTCGGTCGTCGCCCGCGTCCTCGCGGCACGCCCCGAGGTCACCGTCCTGGTCGTCGACGACGGCAGCCCGGACGGCACCGGCGCGATCGCGGACGGCCTCGCCCGGGACGACGAGCGTGTGCACGTCCTGCACCGCACCGAGAAGGCCGGTCTCGGTGCCGCCTACCTGGCGGGGTTCGCCTGGGGGCTCGAGCGCCACCACGACGTCCTGGTCGAGATGGACGCCGACGGTTCGCACCGGCCCGAAGAACTCGGCAGGTTGCTCGAGCGCTCGGCGGTGGGTGCCGACCTGGTCATCGGCTCGCGCTGGGTGCGCGGTGGCTCGGTCGTGAACTGGCCGTGGCACCGGATCGCCCTGTCGCGCGGCGGCTCGCTCTACAGTCGGCTCGTGCTCGGTGTCCGGGTCCGCGACCTCACCGGGGGCTACCGCGCGATCCGCGCGGACCTCCTCCGTTCGCTCATCGCGGAGGGCATCGCCTCGGCCGGCTACTGCTTCCAGGTGGACCTCGCCCGACGCGCGCTCCGGGCAGGTGCCGTCGTCGCCGAGGTCCCCATCACCTTCGTGGAGCGCGAGCGGGGCGAGTCGAAGATGAGCGGTGGAATCGTGGTCGAAGCGCTCGTGCGCGTCACCGGGTGGGGGCTGCAGCGGCTGTTCCGGCTGGGCTCGCCGTGACGCGTCGCGTCCGGTGCGGCCAGGAGGCGCGGATCACCCCGCTCGACCGGCCTGCGTTCGCATCGGGGCTGGCGTCAGGGCACCGGCTCGCGTAGACTCGCTCGGTCGGCCTTCGACGTCGTGACATTGTGATCACGGAAATTCTGCTGGGTGTGTGTTGCTCGAGGGCTGGAATCACGTCGACTCGCGACGGGATGAACCCCCTCTCCGCAAGCAGCCCCCGCCGATGTCGCTGTCGGGCGCTGCGGTACGTTGCGCACCCGAGAAAGCAGCCATGGCCCCGTACAACAAGGGCGGCGCGGACAACCGCGCCTCCGACCGCGTCCGCCACCCGAACGGCACCCCCGCCGCCCGCAGCAGCAAGCACCGCGGGTTCCGCGCCGCCGACTCGTCGCAGCCGCGCCAGAAGCAGCGCTGGGACGCCGAGGAGCGTCGCGGTCGCGCGTCGCAGGGCGAGCGTCCGGCCCGTCCGAACTGGGAGCCGCGTGACAGTGGCGGCCAGCGTCGCCCCGACCGCGACGACCGTGGTGGTCGCGGCTTCAACCGTGACGACCGCGCCCCGCGTCGCTTCGATCGTGACGACCGTGCGCCCCGTCGGGACAACGACGACCGTCCGCGTCGTTCGTTCGACCGCGATGACCGCGCGCCCCGCAGCTTCAACCGCGATGACCGTGCGCCCCGTCGTGACAACGACGACCGTCCCCGTCGCTTCGACCGCGACGACCGCGCGCCCCGCAGCTTCAACCGTGACGACCGTGCGCCCCGTCGTGACAACGACGACCGTCCGCGTCGCTTCGACCGCGACGACCGCGCCCCGCGCAGCTTCAACCGTGATGACCGTGCCCCGCGTCGTGACAACGACGACCGTCCGCGTCGCTCGTTCGACCGTGACGACCGTGCGCCCCGTCGTGACAACGATGACCGACCGCGTCGTTCGTTCGACCGTGACGACCGTGCGCCGCGCAGCTTCAACCGTGACGACCGCGCGCTCCGCCGTGACAACGACGATCGCCCGCGTCGCTCGTTCGACCGCGATGACCGTGCACCGCGTTCGTTCAACCGCGACGACCGCGCCCCGCGTCGCGACAACGACGACCGCGCCCCGCGCAAGTTCGACCGCGACGACCGCAGCGACCGCACCCCGCGCCGCTCGTTCGACGATCCCGAGCGCGGCAAGTTCGTGCCCGCCGACGACGTCAAGCTCGAGAAGCTGCAGGCCGAGGCCACCATCGCGGCCGACGTCGAGGGCGTGACCTTCGGCGACCTCGGCATCGGTGGCAACATCTCCCGCGCCCTGCAGGAGCTCGGCGCCTCGAGCCCGTTCCCGATCCAGGCGGCGACGATCCCCGACGTGCTCGCCGGCAAGGACGTCCTCGGCCGTGGCCGCACCGGCTCCGGCAAGACCATCGCCTTCGGTGCGCCGCTGGTCGAGAAGCTCATGGAGCACGGCGGCGGCACCAAGCGCAAGATGGGCCGCGCCCCGCGTGCGCTCATCCTCGCGCCGACCCGTGAGCTCGCCCTGCAGATCGACCGCACGGTGCAGCCGATCGCCCGCTCGGTCGGCCTGTTCACGACGCAGATCTACGGCGGCGTCCCCTACGGCCGTCAGGAGGGCGCGCTGGAGCGCGGCGTCGACATCATCGTCGGCACCCCCGGTCGTGTGCAGGACCTCATGAACAAGGGGAAGCTCGACCTCAGCGAGGTCATCATCTCCGTGCTCGACGAGGCCGACCACATGTGCGACCTCGGGTTCCTCGAGCCGGTGCAGGAGATCCTCTCCGCCACGGCCGAGGTCACCCCGCAGGGCAACCGCGCGCAGAAGCTGCTGTTCAGCGCGACGCTCGACACCCAGGTCGCGGCGCTCGTCGAGCAGTTCCTGCACGAGCCGAGCGTGCACGAGGTCGCGGGTGAGGACCAGGCGTCCTCGACCATCGACCACCGTGTCCTCGTGGTCGAGCAGCGCGAGAAGGACCGTCTCCTCGAGGAGCTGGTCGCCGGCGACGGCAAGACCATCGTCTTCGCCCGGACCCGCGCCTACGCCGAGCGCCTGGCCGACCAGTTCGAGGACGCCGGCATCCGCGCGACCTCGCTCCACGGTGACCTGAACCAGTCGCGCCGCACGCGCAACCTGCAGCTGCTCACCAGCGGCCGGGTGAACGTGCTCGTCGCCACCGACGTCGCCGCCCGCGGCATCCACGTCGACGACGTCTCGCTCGTCGTGCAGGCGGACGCCCCGGACGACTACAAGGCGTACATGCACCGCTCCGGCCGCACGGGTCGTGCCGGCAAGGAGGGCACGGTCGTGACGATCGTCCCGCGTGGCCGCATCCGCAAGATCGAGGGCATCCTCGAGCGCGCCGAGATCGAGGCGGACCTGGTGCAGGCCGCACCCGGTGACGGCATCGTGTCGGAGCTCGCCGCGCGCTAGTCGCGACCACACGACGGACGGGAGG
>NZ_MJGT01000068.1:0-214 GCF_001864975.1 Curtobacterium sp. MMLR14_002 | reverse complement strand
TGATCAGCCTTCGGGCTGCTGATTGGTGACGTTGGATCGCAATTTTAATCTTTGTGGTCAAGTTTCTAAGAGCAAACGGTGGATGCCTTGGCATCTGGAGCCGATGAAGGACGTAGAAATCTGCGATAAGCCTCGGGGAGCTGATAATCGAGCTGTGATCCGAGGATTTCCGAATGGGGAAACCCCGCCAGGCGTTTTGCGACCTGGTGACTCC
>NZ_MJGT01000067.1:0-20676 GCF_001864975.1 Curtobacterium sp. MMLR14_002 | reverse complement strand
CACCGTGCCTCCCGTCCGTCAGGCCGGTCGCGTCCGCGACCCCCTGCCGCGTCTGGACCTACTGGCGCGCCTTGACCGCGCGGTCGTCCTCGACGACCGTGCCGATCGCCACGATCGTCGTGGCGAGCCACGCGACCCAGGTCAGCGCGAGCCGCCAGTCACGCGGTCCCTGGCGGGTGGTCTGCAGCACGCTGTAGCCGCTGATGAGCGAACTCCACACCGCACCGTTGAACATGAACTTGCGCACAGAGGCCTCCTGTCGTCGTGCTGACAACGCTACCGGCCCGTACATTGGAGCGCCGCCGGTCACCCTGCCGCGGTGTCTGCCGGAGGAGTATTCGTGCGTCAAGCGGTCATCGGAGCGGCCCTGCTCGTGGTCGGCGCGGTCTGCGTCGTGTTCGGGCTGCTGCCCCTCGACGACCTCGCCGTGCTCGCCGACCGGGTCCTGCCGGTCCTCGGGTTCGTGCTCGGGCTGACCGTCGTCGCCGAGCTCGCCGCGGACGCCGGGGTGTTCGACCGCCTCGCCGACGTCGCCGCCCGGGTCGGTGGCGGGCGCACCATCGGCCTCTGGGGCGCGGTCGTCGTGCTCGCCGTGCTCTGCACCGTCTTCCTGTCGATCGACACCACCGCGGTGCTCCTCACCCCCATCGTCATCTCGCTCGCACGGCGTGTGGGACTGCCCCCGATGCCGTTCGCCCTGACCACGGTCTGGCTCGCGAACACGGCCTCGCTGCTGCTGCCGGTGTCGAACCTGACGAACCTGCTCGCCGTCGACCGGATGGGGCTCGGCGGTCCGCTGCCGTTCGCCGGGCTGATGGCCTGGCCCGCGGTCGCCGGGGTGGTCGTGCCGTGCGTCGTCCTGCTCGTGGTGTTCCGCGGCAAGCTGTTCGGCCGCTACTCGCCGGTGTCCGTCCGCACGCCGAAGGACCCGGTGTTCTTCTGGGCGGCCTCCGCGGTGCTCGTCGCGCTCGTCGTCGCCCTGACGGCCGGGGTGACCGTGTGGATCGCCGCGGTCCTGGCCGCCGTGGTGCTCGTCGTGGTCGCGGCGTTCCGGTCACCGTCCGAACTCCGGGTGTCCCGCGTGCCGTGGTCGACCCTGCTGTTCGCCGCCGGGCTGTTCGTGGTGGTCGAGGCGCTGCACACGACGGGCATCACCGACCCGATCGTGCACGCGCTGCAGGGCGGCACCGGGACCGGCCCGCTGCTGCTGCTCGGCGGTGCGGGCGCGGTCGCCGCGAACGGCATCGACAACCTGCCGGCGTACCTGGTGCTCGAACCGGCCGCCGGGCACGAGGCCGTCCGGTACGCGGCGCTGCTCATCGGCGTCAACGCCGGCTGCCTCATCACGCCGTGGGCCTCGCTCGCGACGCTGCTGTGGCACGCACGGCTGTCGGCCGAGGGCGTGCACCTGTCCTGGGGCCGGTACATGGCGCTCGGGTGCGTCGTCGCGCCGCTCACAGTCGTCGCCGGGGTCATGGCGCTCGCGCTCTGACGTCGGCGGAGCCCGGTGCCGAGGCGGTGCCGGTGCCGTGCGCGGTCAGAGCCAGTCGCGGGTCTTGAAGACGCGGTAGAGCACGAGCGACGACGCGGTGATGATCGCGAGCGAGGCCCAGAGACCACTCCAGGCGCCCTCGCCCGGGAACTTCACGTTCTGCCCGAAGAAGCTCGTCACACCGGTCGGGATCGCGATGATCGCCGCCCAGCTCGTGACCTTCTTCATGACGGTGTTCTGCCGGTTCGACGCCAGGTTCAGGGTCGTGTCGAGCACGCTCGACACGGCGTCACGGAGCTGTTCGACGGAGTCGGCGATCGAGACCAGGTGGTCCTCGACGTCGCGGAAGTACGGCCGGATGCCGTTCGAGATCGTCTCCGCGTCACCGTGCAGCAACGAGGCGACGCTGTCCCGCGTCGGGACGACCAGCCGCCGGAGCACCCCGAGGGTCTTGCGGAGCCGGAACGACCGCCGCTGGATCTGCTGCTCGCGGGGGTCGCCCGGCTCGAAGAGGTCGTCCTCGAGCGCATCGATCTGCCGCTCGAGGTCCTCGACGGTGTCGGTGGCCCGGTCGACGACCGCGTCGAGCAGCGCCCAGACGAGCCAGGGCACGCCGTGTTCGGCGATGTCGGAGTTCGCCGTGAGCCGGTGTTCCATCGGGGTGGTGTCGACGTCGGACCCGTGGATGGTGACGAGCGCCCGTTCGGTGACGAAGGCCTTGACCTCGTGCGTGATCAGGTCACCCTCGTCGTCCGTGCCGCCCACGTCGTAGACGACCAGGAACAGGCTGTCCCGGTACCGGTCGAGCTTCGGCCGCTGTCCGTGCTCGACGGCGTCCTCGACCGCGAGCGCGTGGATGCCGAGCTCCTCCTCGATCTGCTCGAGGTCCGCCGACGTCGGGTCCGTGTAGTCGATCCAGACGAAGGTGTCCGGATCGGCGACGAGGTCGGAGATCCGGTCGACGGGGAAGTCCCGCTCGACCGTGTCGCCCCTGCACCACGCCCGTGTCCTGACCATGCTCGTCAGCCTACTGAGACGGCCGACCCGGGAGATCCGGGTCGGCCGTCGTGGTGCTGCGGAGCCGCTCGGTCGGCTCCGGCTCAGTAGGCCGAGACGAGCTTGCCGTCCTCCACCTTCAGGTACTGGTTCACACTGAACGAGTCCTCGCCGCGCTTCTTGTCGCCCAGGTACGAGGTGTAGCCGTACGAGACGCTCCCGTCCTTCGTGCTCGTCACCATCACGGTGCCAGCGCGGGACGCCTCGACCTCCAGATCGGGCATCGACGTGACGTCGTACTGCACGCCGCCGTCGGCGTCGTAGGGCCCGTACCAGGGGCAGCCGCTCAGGGCCCGGAGCTCGGTCTTCTCGGCGCAGTCGTCGATGAGGTCGGTCACGTACTGCTCGGCGTCCTGCTCGAGTGCCTTGGTCGCCTTCGGCGCGAAGTCGACGTAGCCCGACGTGACCGCGCCCACGGCGACCTTCTCGGTGCCGCCGGTGAAGTACTTCGTCCCGCCGACCGAGACCTGGTAGGTGCCGGGGTAGGCGAGGGACGTGAACTTGCCGTCGCTGATCTTCCCGATCTCCTTGCCGCCGACGGTCACCGGAGCGCCCTCGAGGACGTCGGAGGCCGTCAGGGTGACCTGCTGGGCCAGCGGCTGCGTGACACGCCACTCGTCCTTCACCAGGAACGAGGTGCCCGTGCGCCGCAGCGACACCTGGCCGGAGCGGTTCTTGCCGTCCTGGGTGTAGCTCAGGGTGGCGATGGCGGTGTCACCGGTCCGGGCGACCCGGCCGACGCGGATGTCCGACGGGCGGTCCTTCGCGCTCCCGAGCACCTTCGAGTCGAGCATCGCCGCGTCGTCGGGGATCTCGCTCAGGTCGGCGGCGGTGTCGGCGTCACCGCTGGCGATGGCCTGCACGTAGGACTTCACCGTCGGGGCCGGACCCCAGACGTTGGCGCGGAGGACGCTCGTCGTGACCGCACCGGCGATGACGACGACGATCACGGCGCCACCGGCGATGAGCGAACGGACCAGGATCTTCTTGGCCCGCGGGGACATCGGTGCCGGAGCGGGGGCACCACCGCCGATGAACGGCTGCGACCCGTCGGCCGGTTGTGCGCCGTACGGGGGCTGCGTGCCGTAGGGCGGCTGCGACCCGGCCGCCGGCTGCGCGCCGGAGATCGACTGCACGCCGTACGCGGGTTCCTGGGCAGGCCCGGCCGGCGGGTACGGCACGTGCTGGTCAGCGGCCGGGGGAGTGTTCCACGCGGCGGCAGCCGGCGCGTCCGCGGCGACAGGCGCGCCGGGCGCAACGGGAGCGCCGGGCGCACCGGGCGCGGCCGGGTCGACGGTCGCGGTGGGCGCGACGGGAGCACCCTGGCCGGCGGCGGGCCCGGCCGGGAACGCCGGCGGCACGACGGGGCGGGGGTCCGCTCCGACCAGGCGGGACGTCCGGAGCACCACGGCTCCGCCGAGGCGGGGCAGGAGCACCGGGGCGAGGTACCGGGCGACGACCTCGATCGCGCCGCCCCACAGGGCGAAGACGATCGGCGTCCACGGCGCGATGCCGATCGACCCCGAGCCGTCCACGGAGCTCGTGCTGCTCACCTGGTACGAGACGACTCCGGTGCCGAGGACGAAGAAGAGCAGACCGAGTGCGAACCACACCAGCGGCGTGACGACCCAGTCGAGCGTGGTGCGGATCCGGTCGTTGCGACGGACGGCGAGGGCGAGCCCGGCCGCGACCGAGGTGACGACGACGAACAGCACGACGAGCCAGGTCCATCCGCCGGCTCCGCCGAACACCGAGGCGGTGTCGCTGGCGGACCCGAAGCCGGACGTCCCCACACCACCGAAGAACCCGAGCGCGGTCAGTCCGATCGCGACGTTCCCGAGCAGCAGCGGCAACGCGGAGCCGTAGGACGGCTGCGCGATCAGGGCGACGACGATGACGACGAGGGCGACCAGCACGACGAGGACCGTGAGCTGCGACGCGGCGACGCGGAGCGTGCCGAGCAGCCGGGCGGCGAAGACGTTGCGCCCGGCGAGGACGGAGGGCCGGGCGAGGAGTGCCGCCAGGGCCCCGATGACGAACGCACCGATGATGCTGCCGAGACCGACGGCGTGCACCGGCTCGATGACCGCGCCGGACACCGACGGGAACCGGATCGCGAAGAGGCCGGCGGCGACGTTCGTGAGCACGGTGGTGACGAGGCCGGAGACCGCCGCGGTGACGAGCACCTGCGTGCGGCCGAGGCCACGCGTGCGGATCCGGCGGGTGAGCACGACGGCCAGGACGACCTGCGCGGCGAGCACCAGCGCGGGCACCACGGCGAGCGAGCCCGAGCCGGAACCGAGGAACCCGATCGACCCGGACAGGTGCAGTCGGCCGAGGTCGGCGAGGGCCACGAGCTGCGCCGGCGCACCGAGCAGGACGCTCACGCCGGAGAGCAGCGACTCCACGTCGGGGGCCGAGCCCGCGCCGAGGTCGGTGCCGGACCCGGCGGACGGAGCGGCCGACCCGCTGCCGCCCGACGCGAGCAGTCCGACGGTGATGAGCAGCGAGAGCCCGGCGACGACGTACGCCGCGACCCAGCCGCCGACGGCGGCGAGCACGGCCGCCAGCCAGTCGCGACCGGACACGGACCGCAGGAAGCGACCGAACGCATCGGACGGCTGCGCGGCGGGGGCGGGCTGACCCGTCCACTGCTGCGGGCCTCCAGGCTGCTGCTGCCAGGCGGGCTGGCCGTTCCAGGCGGGCTGGCCGGCACCGGGCTGGCCCGGACCGGGCTGCGACGGCGGGACTGGCTGGTTCGGCGGGTTCTCGCTCACGGCTGGGGGTCCTCTCCGACCGGGAGGCCGGCGCCGCACTCCAGCACCCGTGTCCCCCCGACACGTGCCTGCAGCGTAGCGGAACCGCCGGTCCGCCGTGAATACGCTGTCCCCACGCTGGTAACTTCGGCAGCGCACCCGGCGCAGCACGCCGGGCCACCCGGCGCACCACGCCGGCCGTCGCACCCGACGCACCGACGCACCCGACGCACCCGGCCCCGGCCGGGCGGAACGGAGATCACACCACCCCATGCCTGCAGACCGCACCGAACAGACCCGCTACTCGTTCGTCGTCGCCTCCAACCGACTCCCCGTGGACCGCGTCGTCGACCAGGACGGCAACGAGGGCTGGCGGCACTCGCCGGGCGGCCTCGTGACCGCCCTCGAACCCGTGATGCGCGCGAACGACGGAGCCTGGGTCGGCTGGGTGGGGCAGGCCGAGGTCGAGGTCGCACCGTTCGACAACGAGGGCATCCACATCGTCCCCGTCCCGCTCTCCGACGACGACGTCGAGGAGTACTACGAGGGCTTCAGCAACGACACGCTCTGGCCGCTGTACCACGACGTCATCGAGCACCCGAGCTACCACCGTGACTGGTGGAACGCGTACAAGCGCGTGAACGAGCGCTTCGCCGCGCAGATCGCCGAGATCGTCGAGCAGGACGGCATCGTCTGGGTGCAGGACTACCAGCTGCAGCTCGTGCCGGCCCTGCTCCGCGCCAAGCGCCCCGACCTGACGATCGGCTTCTTCAACCACATCCCGTTCCCGCCGGTCGGCATCTACGCGCAGCTGCCGTGGCGTGCGCAGATCCTCGACGGGCTGCTCGGCGCCGACGTCATCGGCTTCCAGCGCCACGACGACGCCAGCGACTTCCTCCGAGCGGTCCGCCACATCAAGGGCTACACGACCAAGGGCACCACGATCGACGTCCCGGTGGACGACCCAGCGGCCCCGCGCAGCCGCAAGGGCATCACGGTCCGCCACGTCGAGGCCAGGCACTTCCCGATCTCCATCGACGCCGAGAGCTTCGAGGCGATCGCCCGCAAGCCCGAGGTGCAGGAGCGTGCGCGCGAGATCCGCGAGAGCCTCGGCAACCCGAAGACGGTGCTGCTCGGCGTCGACCGGCTCGACTACACCAAGGGCATCCGCCACCGCATCAAGGCCTTCGGCGAGCTGGTGGAGGACGGCCGCATCGCGGTCGAGGACGCCACCCTGATCCAGGTCGCGAGCCCGAGCCGCGAGCGTGTCGACTCGTACGCGGCGCTCCGCGACGAGATCGAGCTGAGCGTCGGCCGCATCAACGGCGACCTCGGCGTCATCGGCCACCAGCCGATCTCGTACCTGCACCACGGCTACCCGCGCGAGGAGATGGTGGCGCTCTACCTGGCCGCCGACATCATGCTCGTCACGGCGCTGCGCGACGGCATGAACCTCGTCGCGAAGGAGTACGTCGCCGCCCGCTTCGACAACGACGGGGTGCTCATCCTGTCCGAGTTCGCCGGCGCCGCCGACGAGCTCAAGCAGGCCGTGATCGTCAACCCGCACGACATCGGGGCGCTCAAGGACTCGATCGAGCGCGCCATCCAGATGCCGCGTCGCGAGCGGTCGACGCGTATGCGCGCGCTCCGCAAGCGCGTCCGCGACAACGACGTGGCGCGCTGGTCGCGCTCGTTCCTCGAGGCGCTCGACCGGCACGCGCCGCGGAACGCCCAGATCGACCCGTCCGCCGCCGACCCGCGCGAACAGCACCGTGAGGCGCAGACCGACAACATGTCGATCTTCGACCAGGACGCCCAGTCCGCCAGGGCTGCCGAGGACACCCGGGAGGCACGTGATGACTGAGACCACCACCGACCAGTCCGCCATCGACGCGGCCCTCGAGACGCTCGCGGCTGCGCCGCGACTGATCGTCGCCCTCGACTTCGACGGCACGCTGGCCCCCTTCGCCGACGACCCCTCGCAGGTCGGGGCGCTGCCCGGGTCGTGGGCCGCGGTCCTGACCCTGCACCGTGCGAAGGACACCGAGGTGGTGCTCGTGTCGGGGCGTCCCCTCGGCAGCCTGGCCGCGGTGACCCACGCGCCGGAGGACATGGCGCTCGTCGGTTCGCACGGCGTCGAGTGGCGCGTGGACGGCCACGACGAGGCCGCGCTCAGTGACGACGAGGTGGAGCGTGTGGCACGGATCGGTGCGGCGCTCGACGAGGTCGGCGAACGGTTCCCGGGCGTCGTGATCGAGCACAAGCCCGCCGGGCACGGGGTGCACACACGCCGTGTCTCCGCCGAGGTCGCGGCCGAGGCGAACGCGGCGGCGAGCCGCGCGGCGCACGAGGCCGACCCCGAGGTGCTCGAGCGCGGTGGCAAGGACATCGCCGAGTTCGCGGTGCGCCACGTCACGAAGGGCGACGCGATCGCCCGGCTCCGCGAGCTGCACCGTGCCGACGCGGTGTTCTTCGCCGGCGACGACGTCACCGACGAGGACGCCTTCCGCGTGCTCGGCGACGGCGACGTCGGGGTGAAGGTCGGGCCGGGGGAGACCCGGGCCGGGTACCGCATCGCCGACCCGGCGGCCCTGACCGGGGTCCTGAAGCAGCTGGCGAGGCTCCGCGCCACCCGCTGATCGCGGCCCCCGAGCATGAGAATGCACGGGGGTGCACGGCTGGTATCCCAAAGCGTCCTAGACTCATCCCATGCCTGATATCGACGTCAAGCCGCGCAGCCGGGTCGTCACCGACGGGATCGAAGCAACCACCTCACGTGGCATGCTGCGGGCCGTCGGTATGGGAGACGAGGACTGGAGCAAGCCGCAGATCGGCATCGCGTCCTCGTGGAACGAGATCACGCCGTGCAACCTGTCGCTCGACCGCCTCGCACAGGGTGCGAAGGAGGGCGTGCACTCCGGTGGCGGCTACCCCCTGCAGTTCGGCACCATCTCCGTCTCGGACGGCATCTCGATGGGCCACGAGGGCATGCACTTCTCCCTCGTCTCGCGTGAGGTCATCGCGGACAGCGTCGAGACCGTCGTCAACGCGGAGCGCCTCGACGGCACCGTCCTGCTCGCCGGCTGCGACAAGTCGCTCCCCGGCATGCTGATGGCCGCCGCGCGACTCGACCTGGCGAGCGTGTTCCTCTACGCCGGTTCGGTCATGCCGGGCTACGTGAAGCAGGCCGACGGCACGATGAAGGAAGTCACGATCATCGACTCCTTCGAGGGCGTCGGTGCCTGCAAGGCCGGCACCATGAGCGAGGAAGAGCTCAAGAAGATCGAGTGCGCCATCGTCCCGGGCGAGGGCGCCTGCGGTGGCATGTACACGGCGAACACGATGGCCTCCGTCGCCGAGGCCCTCGGCATGTCGCTCCCGGGCTCCGCCGCTCCGCCGAGCGCCGACCGTCGCCGTGACTACTACGCGCACCGCTCGGGCGAGGCCGTGGTGAACATGCTCGAGCACGGCATCACCGCCCGCCAGATCCTCACCAAGGAAGCCTTCGAGAACGCGATCGCCGTCGCGATGGCCCTCGGCGGTTCGACCAACGTCATCCTGCACCTGCTCGCGATCGCCTACGAGGCCGAGGTCGAGCTGTCGCTGGACGACTTCAACCGCATCGGTTCCAAGGTCCCGCACCTGGCCGACATGAAGCCCTTCGGCAAGTACGTCATGGTCGACGTCGACCGCAACGGCGGCATCCCCGTGATCATGAAGGCGCTGCTCGACGCGGGCCTGCTGCACGGCGACTGCATGACCGTGACGGGCAAGACCGTCGCCGAGAACCTGGCCGAGATCGACCCGCCGGCACTCGACGGCGAGGTCTTCCGCACGCTCGACAACCCGATCCACGAGACCGGTGGCCTCACCGTCCTGCAGGGCTCCTTCGCCCCCGAGGGTGCCGTGGTGAAGACCGCGGGCTTCGACGCCTCCGTCTTCGAGGGCCCCGCCCGCGTGTTCGACCGCGAACGTGCGGCGATGGACGCCCTGACCGAGGGCAAGATCGAGAAGGGCGACGTCGTCGTCATCCGCTACGAGGGCCCCAAGGGCGGCCCGGGGATGCGCGAGATGCTCGCCATCACCGCGGCCATCAAGGGCGCGGGCCTCGGCAAGGATGTACTACTCTTGACCGACGGTCGATTCTCAGGCGGCACAACCGGCCTGTGCATCGGCCACATCGCACCGGAAGCAGTGGACGCAGGTCCAGTCGCTTTCGTTCGTGATGGCGACCGCATCCGTGTCGACATCGCGGCTCGCTCGCTCGACCTACTGGTCGACCCGGCCGAGCTGGAGGCCCGCCGTGACGGCTGGGCCCCGCTGCCCCCGCGCTACACCCGCGGAGTCCTCGCGAAGTACGCCAAGCTCGTGAAGTCCGCCGCCCAGGGCGCGGTCACGGGCTAGCGTCCGACACCCGCACCACCGCCACCACTCAGGCAAGGACCACTCATGCCCACGGAAGCAACTCCGTTGTCCGCGGCCGCCGGTGCACGCCGGTCGCCGGAGATCCTCACCGGCTCGGGAGCCGTCCTCCGGACGCTCGAGCACCTCGGGATCACCGACGTCTTCGGCCTGCCGGGCGGCGCGATCATCCCGTTCTACGACGAGCTGATGGCGTCGACCACGATCCGCCACATCCTCGTCCGTCACGAGCAGGGCGCCGGCCACGCCGCCGAGGGCTACGCCTCGTCGTCCGGCAAGGTCGGGGTCGCCATCGCGACGTCCGGCCCCGGCGCGACGAACCTCGTCACGGCCATAGCCGACGCCTACATGGACTCGGTGCCGTTCATCGCGATCACCGGCCAGGTGTTCTCGACGCTGATGGGCACCGACGCGTTCCAGGAAGCCGACATCGTCGGCATCACAATGCCCATCACGAAGCACTCGTTCCTGGTCACCGACCCGGCCGACGTGCCGGCGACCCTCGCTGCGGCGCACCTCATCGCGACGACCGGTCGGCCCGGCCCAGTGCTGGTGGACATCACGAAGGACGCCCAGCAGAAGTCGGCGCCCTACGTGTGGCCGCCCAAGATCGACCTGCCCGGCTACCGCCCGGTGACCAAGGCGCACGGCAAGCAGATCACCGCGGCCGCGCAGCTGCTGTCCGAGTCGAAGCGCCCGGTGCTCTACGTCGGCGGCGGGGTCATCCGCTCCCGCGCGACCGCCGAGCTGCTCCGCTTCGCCGAGGCGACCGGGGCGCCGGTCGTCACGACCCTGATGGCGCGCGGCGCGTTCCCGGACTCGCACCCGCAGCACCTCGGCATGCCCGGCATGCACGGCACGGTGCCCGCGGTGCTCGGCCTGCAGGACAGCGACCTCATCGTCGCCCTCGGTGCCCGCTTCGACGACCGCGTGACGGGCAAGGCCGACGAGTTCGCGCCGGACGCCAAGGTCGTGCACGTCGACATCGACCCGGCCGAGATCTCGAAGATCCGCTTCGCCGACGTCCCGATCGTCGGTGACGCCCGCGAGGTCCTGGTCGACCTGCTCGACGCGTGGGGCGGCATCGCCGTCGAGGACCGCGCGTCGACCGACGAGTGGTGGGCGAAGCTCCACCAGCTCAAGACCGACTTCCCGCTCGGGTACGCCGAGCCGACCGACGGGCTCCTCGCGCCGCAGGGCATCATCAAGCGCATCGGTGAGCTCTCCGGTCCCGAGGCCGTCTACGCCTCCGGTGTCGGGCAGCACCAGATGTGGTCCGCGCAGTTCATCAAGTACGAGCGGCCCAACGCCTGGCTCAACTCCGGTGGCGCCGGAACGATGGGCTACTCCGTCCCCGCGGCGATGGGTGCGAAGGTCGCCCAGCCGGACCGCGTGGTCTGGGCGATCGACGGCGACGGCTGCTTCCAGATGACGAACCAGGAACTCGCGACCTGCGTCATCAACGACATCCCGATCAAGGTCGCGATCATCAACAACTCGTCGCTCGGCATGGTCCGGCAGTGGCAGACGCTGTTCTACGACGGCCGGCACTCCTTCACCGACCTCGAGACGGGGCACGCCTCGCGCCGTGTGCCGGACTTCGTGAAGCTGGCCGACGCCTACGGTGCCCTCGGCATCCGGGTCGAGAAGGCCGACGAGGTCGACGCCGCGATCGAGCTCGCCCTCGCGACCAACGACCGCCCGGTGGTGATCGACTTCGTCGTGAGCCGTGACTCGATGGTGTGGCCGATGGTCCCGCAGGGCGTCAGCAACTCGTCCATCGAGTACGCCCAGGCACTCGCGCCCACCTGGGACGACGAGGACGCCGACATGACGGGAGAAACCGCATGAGCCACGTCCTCTCCCTCCTCGTGGAGGACAAGCCCGGTCTGCTGACCCGTGTCGCCGGGCTCTTCGCCCGCCGCGGGTTCAACATCGAGTCGCTCGCCGTCGGCAACACCGAGGTGGACGGCCTCAGCCGGATCACGGTCGTCGTCGACGTCGAGGACCTCCCGCTGGAACAGGTGACGAAGCAGCTCAACAAGCTGGTGAACGTCATCAAGATCGTCGAACTGGACTTCTCGCAGTCGGTCCAGCGCGAGCACATGCTCGTGAAGGTGCGCGTCGACAACCAGACGCGCTCGGCGGTGCTCGAAGCAGTGAACCTGTTCCGTGCCCAGGTCGTCGACGTGGCGACCGACTCCCTGATCGTCGAGGTGACCGGCGACCCCGGCAAGATCCAGGCGATCCTCCGCGTGCTCCAGCCCTACGGCGTCAAGGAGCTCGCCCGCGCGGGCCTCCTCGGCATGGGCCGCGGACCGAAGAGCATCACCGACCGGGTGCGCTGAGCGCCCGTCACACCCTTCCCGGGCGCCGATGGTGCCCGGCACCGACCACAGAACCAAGGAGACACACCCTCGTGACTGACATCGTGTACGACGCCGACGCCGACCTGACGCTCATCCAGGGCAAGAAGGTCGCCGTCATCGGCTACGGCTCGCAGGGCCACGCCCACGCCCTCAACCTCCGTGACTCGGGTGTCGAGGTGAAGATCGGCCTGCAGGAGGGCTCGAAGAGCCGGCAGAAGGCCGAAGAGGCGGGCTTCGAGGTCCACACGCCGGGCGACGCCACCGCCTGGGCCGACGTCGTCGTCATCCTCGCGCCGGACCAGGTCCAGCGCATCGTCTACGCCGAGGACATCCGCCCGAACCTCAAGCCGGGCGCGACGCTCGTCTTCGGCCACGGCTTCAACATCCGCTTCGGCTACATCGAGGCGCCCGAGGGCGTCGACGTGTCGCTCGTCGCGCCGAAGGGCCCGGGGCACACCGTCCGCCGCGAGTACGAGGCCGGCCGTGGCGTCCCCGTGATCGTCGCCGTCGAGGTCGACGCGTCCGGTTCCGCGTGGGACCTCGCATGGTCGTACTCCAAGGCGATCGGTGGCCTCCGCTCCGGCGGCATCAAGACGACCTTCACCGAGGAGACCGAGACCGACCTGTTCGGCGAGCAGGCCGTCCTCTGCGGTGGCACCTCGCAGCTCATCCAGTACGGCTTCGAGACCCTGGTCGAGGCGGGCTACCAGCCGCAGATCGCCTACTTCGAGGTCCTGCACGAGCTCAAGCTCATCGTCGACCTCATCTGGGAGGGCGGCCTCACCAAGCAGCGCTGGTCGATCTCCGACACGGCCGAGTTCGGTGACTACGTCTCCGGACCGCGCGTGATCTCGCCGGACGTCAAGGAGAACATGAAGGCGGTGCTCGCGGACATCCAGAACGGTGCCTTCGCGAAGCGCTTCATCGAGGACCAGGACGCCGGCGCACCGGAGTTCAAGGCGCTCCGTGCCAAGGGCGAGGGCCACCCGATCGAGGCCACCGGCCGCGAGCTCCGCGCGCTCTTCGCGTGGAAGCAGAACGACGGCGACTACGTGGACGGCTCGGCCGCGCGGTAGTCTTCCGAGAACCACTCGACCTGCGAGGCGGCGGTGCACCTGCACCGCCGCCTCGCGATGTGACCCGAACGTTATGCAGCAGCTCTTCTCCAGCCCCGACGCCGCGGACCGGCGTCCCTCCGCCGTGCGCGCGGACGATTCCCGACACCCGTCGGCCGTGCTGCGCACCCGCGGTCAGGACCGCCCCGACCAGCATGGGATGATCGTTCGATGGCGGTGACGAAGCGAGCGGTCCACATCGGCGCCGGCAAGATCGGGCGCGGGTTCGTGGGCCAGTTCCTCGTGGCGAGCGGCTACGAGCTCACCTTCGTCGACGTCGACGAACGCGTGGTCTCGGCCCTGAACGAAGCCGGCCGGTTCGTGGTGCACGAGGTCGGCGAGATGCCGGTCGAGCACCTCGTCTACGGGTTCCGGGCGCTCAGCAGCAAGACCGACCGCGAGCGTGTGGTGCAGGCCATCGCCGAGGCCGACGTGGTGACCACCGCCGTGGGCGCACGCACGCTCCCGCTCGTCGCGCCGCTCATCGCCGAAGGCCTCGCGGCACGCCCGCTCGAGCGCGGCGACGTCACGATCGTCGCCTGCGAGAACGCGTTCAACGCGACCGACTCGCTGCACGCCAGCATCCGCCGCGCCCCGATCCTCGAAGACCGCGACATCGCCGCCGTCTTCGCGAACTGCGCGATCGACCGCATCGTCCCGGACCAGTCCGGGGTGCTCGGTCAGTCCGGCGGCCTCGACGTCGTGCTCGAACCGTTCTACGAGTGGGTCATCGAGCGCACCCCGTTCCTGGGCTCCGACGCCGAACCGCCGACGATCGAGGGCGTCACCTGGGTCGACGACCTGCAGCCGTTCGTCGAGCGCAAGCTCTACACGGTCAACACGGCGCACGCCACCGCCGCCTACCACGGCTACGTGCGGGGCATCCGGCTCATCCGCGAAGCACTCGAGGACGACGCCGTCCGCGCCGAGGTCGACGGGGTGCTCGCCGAGACCACCGCGCTGCTGATCGCGAAGCACGGCTTCGACCCCGAGGACCACGCGCGCTACGTCGCCGCGAACCTCTCCCGCATCGCGAACCCGCACCTGCCGGACTCCACCGCGCGCGTCGGACGCAACCCGCTCCGCAAGCTCGGCCGTCGTGAACGCTTCGTCGGCCCGGCGTCGCAGCTCGCCGAGCGCGGCCTGCCCGTCGAGCACCTGCTGGGTGCCGTCCGCGTGGCGCTCGCCTTCGACGACGAGAACGACCCGGAGTCGATCGAGCTGCACGCACTCCTGCGTTCCGGGGCGACCGCGCACGCGCTGACCGAGATCCTCACGGGCCTGATGGAGAGCCACCCGCTCTTCCCGGCCGTCCGCGACGTCGTCGCCGAGGTCCTCGCGACGCAGCCGGCCGACGTCTGACGTCGGCCTCCCGGCCGTCGCTGGTCCTCCCGGTGTCGTGTCCCTCGTAGAATCGGGGCATGACCACGGCAGCATCCCCACCAGACGGGTCGATCGACCCGGACGTGCCGAACGCCGTCGACACCGACGACGCCGCCCTCAGCTGGGGTGACGCCGACGACGCCACCCACGTCGACGCGGCGCACAACCCGGTGGCGGTGCGCGAGCGCGGCGAGCGGGACCCCGCGGCGCCCGAGACCTCCGGCGCGCTCGTCGGGTTCGGCGTCTTCGGGGGCCTCTACCTCCTCTACACGGTGGCCTGGCTCCTCACCGCGTCGACCGCGTACGTCTCCGGCGTCGACACGGTCCTCACGCTCTTCGTCGAGGTGCTCCGCTTCCTCGCGATCCTCGCGCCGGCACTCTGGTTCACGGTGGTGCTCTGGGCAGCGCGCAGCAGCCGCACGCGGACCCGCCTGCTCTGGATGCTCCTCGGCGCCGTCGTGCTCTTCCCCTGGCCGTTCCTCCTGACGCGGAGCTTCGGGTGACCGGGGCAGTGCCGGCGACGACCCGCCGGAACAGCGCCCCCGTGGTCGCGAAGATCGTGGTCTGGGTCGTGTTCGCGGCGCTGTTCGCGTACATGACGGTGCAGGCCGTCGGCAACCTGACGCAGATCAACCAGCGGGTGGACGCCTTCAACGCGTTCCTCCAGACGACCTCGGGCGGCGACTCGCTGCAGACCAGCACCCCGTGGCTGTGGCTCGTGCTCGACATCCTCATCGCGCCGGTCGCGTTCGTCGGGGCGATCGTCATCACCCGGCGTTCGAGCCTGCCCGTCACGATCGCGGTGTTCGTGGTCGCCTTCGCGGGCGCCGGCGCCCTCTGGCTCGACCTCCAGCTGTTCGTCCCGACGCTGCTGGACTTCTGACGCGACCCGCCGACGGCCAGGAGGCGCGGTGCGGCCCCGCCCCGCCCCTCCTGGCCGTCGTGTGGTTCTCCACAGGACCGCTCCCGCGGTCGTAACCACCGGCCCGCGTCGATAGCATGGTGGGATACCAACCGTCTCGAGTGAGGAAACAGCTGCTGTGTCGAAGCCGGTCGTCCTGATCGCCGAAGAACTCTCGCCCGCAACGGTCGACGCCCTCGGGCCCGACTTCGAGATCCGGAACGTGGACGGCACCGACCGTCCGGCGCTCCTGGCGGCGCTGTCCGACGCGCACGCCGTCCTCGTGCGGTCCGCCACCAAGATCGACGCCGAGGCGATCGCCGCGGCACCGGTCCTCAAGGTCGTCGCCCGCGCCGGCGTCGGCCTCGACAACGTCGACATCAAGGCCGCGACGACCGCCGGCGTGATGGTGGTGAACGCCCCGACCTCGAACATCATCTCGGCGGCGGAGCTCACGGTCGGGCACATCCTGTCGCTCGCACGGCACATCCCGGCCGCCCACGCCTCGCTGGCCGCCGGTGCGTGGAAGCGCTCGTCGTACACCGGTGTCGAGCTCTACGAGAAGACCGTCGGCATCATCGGCCTCGGCCGCATCGGCGCGCTCATCACCCAGCGGCTGCAGGCCTTCGGCGTGACGGTCATCGCGTACGACCCGTACGTCACCACGGCACGTGCGCAGCAGCTCGGGGTCGAGCTCGTCTCCCTCGAGGACCTGCTGCGTCGGGCGGACTTCACCACGATCCACATGCCGAGGACACCGGAGACCCTCGGCATGATCTCGGACGACCAGTTCGCCCTGATGAAGCCGACCGCGTTCGTCGTGAACGTGGCCCGCGGTGGCCTGATCGACGAGGACGCCCTGCACCGGGCCCTCACGTCGAACACCATCGCCGGCGCCGGCCTCGACGTCTTCGTCGCCGAGCCCCCGAAGGACTCGCCGCTCCTGGCACTCCCGAACGTCGTCGTGACGCCGCACCTCGGCGCCTCCACCGACGAAGCGCAAGAGAAGGCAGGCGTCTCGGTCGCCAAGTCGGTCCGTCTCGCCCTCGGCGGCGAGCTCGTGCCCGACGCGGTCAACGTCGCCGGCGGGGTCATCGACCCGTACGTGCGCCCCGGCATCCCGCTCGTCGAGAAGCTCGGCCAGGTCTTCACCGCCCTCGCGACCTCGCCGGTCACGAGCATCGACGTCGAGGTGCACGGCGAGCTCGCCGAGTACGACGTCAGCGTGCTGAAGCTCGCGGCGCTCAAGGGCGTCTTCACCGACGTCGTCAGCGACCAGGTCTCCTACGTCAACGCTCCGCTCATCGCCGAGCAGCGCGGGGTCACCGTCCGCCTCATCACCGAGACCGACAGCCCCGAGTACCGCAACGTGCTGACGATCCGCGGCGCCCAGTCCGATGGCCCGGCGATCAGCGTCTCCGGCACGCTCACCGGCCCGAAGCAGGTCGAGAAGCTCGTCGAGATCAACGGGCACGACGTCGAGGTGCCGCTCGACCGGCACCACGTCGTCATGGAGTACACCGACCGTCCGGGCATCGTCGCGGTCTACGGCAAGGAGTTCGGCCAGGCCGGCATCAACATCGCCGCGATGCAGATCTCGCGCGAAGCCGCCGGTGGCCAGGCACTGAGCGTCCTGACGGTCGACTCGCCCGTGCCGGCCGAGATCCTCGAGCACGTCCGCTCGGCGATCGACGCGTCCTCGCTCCGCGAGATCGACATCACGCTCTAGGGGAGTGGCGGACATGAGCAGCGCGCAGACGATCCGACTCGCGGTCATCCGTGGTGACGGCATCGGCCCCGAGGTCGTCGACGAGGCCCTGAAGGTCCTACACGCGGTCCTGCCGGACGACCTCGTGGTGCAGGAGACCCCGTTCTCCCTCGGCGCCGCACGGTACCTGGAGACCGGCGACATCCTGACCGACGACGACATGGCAGCGATCGCGCAGCACGACGCGATCCTGCTCGGAGCGGTCGGCGGTGACCCGCGTGACCCGCGGCTCGCCGGCGGCATCATCGAGCGCGGGCTGCTCCTCAAGCTCCGCTTCGCGTTCGACCACTACGTGAACCTCCGGCCGACGACGGTGCACCCGGCCGTCCCGACGCCGCTCGCCGACCCCGGCGAGGTCGACTTCGTGGTCGTCCGCGAAGGCACCGAGGGGCCCTACGTCGGCAACGGCGGCGCCATCCGGACCGGTACCCCGCACGAGATCGCGACCGAGGTCTCGTTGAACACCGCCTTCGGTGTCGAACGGGTCGTGCGGTACGCCTTCGCGCTGGCCGACCGACGCCCGCGTCGCCACCTGACCCTCGTGCACAAGAGCAACGTCCTGGTGCACGCCGGAGCCCTCTGGCAGCGCACCGTCGCGGCCGTCGGCGCCGAGTACCCGGACGTCACGGTCGACTACCAGCACGTGGACGCGGTCACCATCCACATGGTCCGCGACCCCGCACGGTTCGACGTCATCGTCACCGACAACCTGTTCGGCGACATCATCACCGACCTGGCCGGCGCGATCAGCGGCGGCATCGGTCTGGCGGCCTCGGGCAACATCAACCCGGACGGCACCTTCCCCAGCATGTTCGAGCCGGTCCACGGTTCCGCGCCGGACATCGCAGGTCAGCAGCTGGCCGACCCCACCGCCGCGATCCGTTCCGTCGCCCTGTTGCTCGACCACCTCGGTCGCGGTGACCTGGCGGCCGCGGTGACGGCTGCGGTGGAGTCCGACCTCGCCGACCGGGGCACCACGCCGCGTCGCACGGCCGAGATCGGCGACGCGATCGCCGCCGCGGCCACGGCACGCACCACCACCGCCTGAGAAGGAGTCCTCCCCATGAGCACCGACACCGCCTTCGGACTCGAGTTCGCCAGCACCCCGTCCGCCGACCGCCGCGCGGCTGCCGAGCGTGAGCAGATCCTCGCCGACCCGGGCTTCGGCAAGCACTTCACCGACCACATGGCGACGGTCGAGTGGACGCTCGACGACGGCTGGCACAGTGCGTCGATCCACCCGTACGGGCCGTTGTCCCTCGACCCGAGCGCGAGCGTCCTGCACTACGCCCAGGAGATCTTCGAGGGGCTCAAGGCCTACCGGCACGCGGACGGCTCGGTGTGGTCGTTCCGACCGGACGCCAACGCCCGACGCTTCCAGCGGTCCGCCCGACGCCTGGCGCTCCCGGAGCTCCCGGTCGAGGCGTTCGTCGAGTCGATCCGGCAGCTCGTGCAGACCGACGTCGACTGGGTGCCCTCGGCGCCCGAGACCAGCCTGTACCTGCGGCCGTTCATGATCGCGACGGAGTCGTTCCTCGGGGTCCGCGCGGCACAGGCCGTCGCGTACCACTGCATCGCGAGCCCCGCCGGTGCGTACTTCACCTCGGGCCCGAAGCCGGTGTCGATCTGGCTGTCGACGCAGTACGCGCGCGCCGGCAAGGGCGGGACCGGTGCGGCGAAGACCGGCGGCAACTACGCCTCGTCGCTGCTGCCCCAGCAAGAGGCCTACGAGCACGGCTGCCAGCAGGTGATGTTCCTCGACTCGGTGGAGGGCAAGTACCTCGAAGAGCTCGGCGGCATGAACGTCGTCCTGGTCAAGTCCGACGGCACCCTCGTCACGCCGGACTCCGACTCCATCCTCGAGGGGATCACGCGTGACTCGATCCTGCAGTTGGCCGAGGACCGCGGCCTGACCGTCGAGAAGCGCCGCGTGACCCTCGACGAGTGGCGTGACGGCGTCGCCGACGGCTCGATCACCGAGGCGTTCGCGTGCGGGACCGCCGCCGTCGTGACCCCGATCGCCGAACTCCGGGGTGACGGCTTCACGATCGGTTCGCCGACCGTGGGGGCCGGGGAACTCACGATGTCCCTGCGCGATGAACTCACCGACATCCAGTACGGCCGTCGTCCCGACCCGCACGGGTGGATGACCAAGCTGACCGACGCGTCCTGATCGACCGGCGGGCGTGGGTAGGGTCGAACGGTGAAGATCGCACGGTTCAGCAGCAAGGGTGAAGACCCCCGGTACGGCATCCTCGACGAGCGCGCTCTGGTGGTGCTCGCGGGAGACCCGATGTACCAGGGGTTCGAGACCACGGGGGAGCGCGTGGCACTCGCCGACGCCAAGCTCCTCGCACCCGTCATCCCGCGGTCGAAGGTCATCGGCGTCGGGCTCAACTACTCGGAGCACGCCTCGGAGATGGACGAGCGTGCCGGCGACGACCCGGTGGTGTTCCTCAAGCCGAACACCTCGGTGATCGGTCCGGACGAACCCATCCGCCTCCCGGCCGACATCGGACGCGTCGACCACGAGGGCGAACTCGCCATCGTGATCGGCTCGCTCGCGAAGAACGTCCGGCGTGAGGACTTCGCGAGCGTCATCCTCGGCTACACGATCGCCAACGACGTGACCGCCCGCGACCTGCAGGCGCGCGACGGCCAGTGGACCCGGGCGAAGGGCTTCGACACCTTCTGCCCGCTCGGCCCGGTGATCGAGACCGAGATCGACCCGTCGGACATCCGCATCGAGACCCGCGTCGACGGTGACCTCCGGCAGGCGGCCTCGACGAACGAGATGGTGCACGACATCCCGTCGCTCGTCGAGTTCGTGTCCTCGATCTGGACCCTCCTGCCCGGTGACGTCATCCTGACGGGCACTCCGGCCGGTGTCGGACAGATCCGCGACGGCGAGATCGTCGAGGTCACCATCTCCGGCATCGGTTCGCTCAAGAACCCGGTCATCGCGCGGCACTGACAGCGCTCCCGAACGGCCCGTTCCCCCAGGTGGGGAGCGGGCCGTTCGTCGTTGCCGGGGGAGTACGCAACAGCGGCGCAGAGGGCGACACGCCCGGGATGTGGGCCGGCTTGGCGCTGCCGTTCACCTCTGCGTAAAGTAATCACTCGTTGCCGCTGAGGCGGAGAACGGAACGGCCGAGACGATCACCGGGTTGAATACCTGGAGATGCAGTCCGGACGGGGTCCCGCTCAGGCAACCAACTCCTCGGAAACACGACCTCTGGTTGTGCGCCCAGGATGTTGTACAAGACGAATGCCTCTCTGGCGGAACCTTTCGGGGTCGAGCGGGGAGTGCGTCTGGTCCTTGAGAACTCAACAGCGTGCACATTGTCAATGCCAATTTATTGATTGACCTCGTGCCTGGTCGGCTTGCTGATCAGGTCATGAAGCAATTCCTTT
>NZ_MJGT01000066.1:0-15026 GCF_001864975.1 Curtobacterium sp. MMLR14_002 | reverse complement strand
CGTGCCTCCCGTCCGTCAGGTGGTCGCGTTGACGGCCCGTGCGCGGTTCCGTCTCCGGTGCGAGGGCACGTTCGTCGCACCGACTACGGAACCTCGCACCACACCGCGCGCGGCGCGTGGCGCGCCGCGTCAGCGCTCCGGCTGCTCCGTCGCGGGCCCGTCGTCCGCTGCCGGTCGCGCGTCGAGGCTCGGGTCGACCGCAGGGTCGGCCGAGATCGACTCGGGCCGCACCGGGAAGTCCTCGAGCGCGCCCGCGCCCACCGTCGGTGCCGCGGTTCCGCGGCCGCCGCGCACGCGGTTCTTCACCGCGGCCCAGGGGCGGCCGAGGCCGGACCGTGCCGGACGCTCGGTCGGTGCCTCGACCTCGAGGCCGTAGTAGGCGCCGACGTGCTCGAGCAACACCTCGCGCTCGGCCTTGTCGTAGGCACGGCGCTCACGGGTGAAGGCGATGATCGTCGACCAACAGGTGAGCAGCAGGACGATGCTGAACGGCAACGCGGTCGTGATCGCCGCCGTCTTCAGGGCGTTCAGTCCACCGCTGAGCAGCAGGGCGACGGCGAGCAGCGCAGCGACACCGGCGAAGAAGACCCGCAGCCAGTTCTTCGGCTCGATGTCACCCCCCGACGCGATCATCGCCATCACGAGCGACCCGGAGTCCGACGAGGTCACGAAGAACACGCCGATGAGCAGGATCGCGCCGTAGGTCAGGACCATGCCGGCGGGCAGGTCGCCGAGGACCGCGAACAGCGAGCCCTCGATGTCGACCGAGCCGTCCGAGCCGATCAGGCCACCCGAACCGTCGGTCTGGCGGTGGATCGCGGTGCCACCGAGGACGGCGAACCACAGGAACGTGAGAGCGGTCGGCACCAGCAGGACACCGAACACGAACTGGCGGACCGTGCGGCCCTTGGAGATGCGGGCGATGAAGACACCGACGAACGGGGCCCACGACATCCACCAGCCCCAGTAGAAGGTGGTCCAGGCGCCCTGCCAGGCCTCGCCCTCGGCGCCCTGCTGCGCGGTGACGTTGAACGACAGGCCGACGATGTTCTGCAGGTAGGAGCCGATCGACTGCACGAAGTCACGCAGCAGGAACTGCGTCGGGCCGACGATGAGCACGAACAGCAGCAGCGCGGCGGCGAGCAGCAGGTTGAAGTTCGACAGGATCTTCATGCCCTTGGTCACACCGGTGACGAGCGAGACGATCGTGACGGCGGTGATCACCGCGATGATGGCGATCTGGCTGACGATGCTGCTCTCGGCGATGCCGGCGCTCTCGAGTCCGGCACCGATCTGGATGACGCCGAGGCCGAGCGAGGTCGCCACACCGAACAGCGTGCCGACCAGGGCGATGACGTCGATCAGGTTGCCCCAGCCGCCGCGGACGCGGTTGCCGAGCAGCGGTTCGAGGGCCCAGCGGATCGACACCGGGCGACCCCGGCGGTGGATCGCGTACGCCAGGGCCAGGCCGAGGACGACGTAGATCGCCCACGCGTGCAGGCCCCAGTGCAGGAACGTCTGGGTCAGTGCCTGCTGCGCGAGCTCCTTCTCGGTGCCGGTGACGCCGGGGCGCGGGGAGGCGAAGTGGCTGAGGGGCTCGGACACGCCGTAGAAGACGAGGCCGATGCCCATGCCGGCGGCGAAGAGCAGTGCGAACCACGAACCGGTCGAGAACTCGGGCTCGTCCTGGTCCTTGCCGAGCTTGATGTCACCGAAGCGGCTGAAGCCGACGAACAGCGAGAAGCCGACGAAGAACGCGGCGATCAGCACGTAGTACCAGCTGAAGTTCTTGACGATGCCGTCCTGCAGACCGAGGAACAGCGCCTCGGCGGTGGAGGGGGAGATCAGGGTGAAGGCCACGAACCCCAGCACGATGACGGCGGCGGGCCAGAACACCCACCGCCGCAACTGCGGTGTCGTGGTCACGGGTCCGGGCAGGGGAGGAGTGGTGCTTGCCATGCAGTCCATGGTGCCTGCTCGCGTTCCTGTGTGTTCGCCCAGGCGTGTCGTGGGCGCTGCCGTGGTGCGCCCCCGGCGCGCTCCGTGCGAGGTTCCGCACTCGGTGCGGCGCTCCGGCCCTCGCACGGAGTGCGCAACCTCGCACCAAGCGGCGGCGCGCGGCGGTGGACGCGCTGCGCGGCGGACGGGAGGCGCGGGGCGGGCTGGCACCGTGCCTCCCGTCCGTGGGGCGCACTGACCACTGCCACATGCGATTACAACGTTGACGTACGCTTTACAGCGCTGTAAACAGGAGCCTGCGCGACGATGCGCGACGAGGGAGAGACCCGATGGTGGGAAGCAGGACCGCAACACTCCAGGCGGCGGTGAGCCGGCGGGGGTTCCTCGCGGGCGCGGCCGGTGGCATCGCACTCGGCACGATGGCGCTCGCCGGGTGCGCGACTCCGGGGCGTGCCGCCGGTGGAGCCACGACGCTCCGCTTCTACGAGCAGAAGCAGGAGGTCATCGCGTACTTCGACAAGCTGCTGCGGAAGTTCGAGGGGGAGCACACCGGCTTGTCGGTCGTGCACGACAGCACGGCGGCCATCGCCCCGCAGTTCGTCCGCGGTGAACCGGCGGACGTCGGCTGCTTCAACGACAACCTCGAGCTCGCCCGGTACATCTCGCGCGGCGTGCTCAGCGACCTCGGTGACCTGCCGTCGGCGGCGCGGGTCCGCCCGGACATCGACACCCTCACGAACCAGTACGCCAAGTTCGAGGACCGCACGAGCGTGCTGCCGTACTCGCTCGCCGCGGCCGGGGTGATCTACAACAAGCGGATCTTCGCCGAGCACGACCTGCCGGTCCCGACGACGTGGGACGAGTTCGTCGAGGTCTGCCGGACCCTGCAGAAGGCCGGCATCACGCCGATCTACGCCACCGACCGGGACACCTGGACGCTCTGGCAGGGCCTGTTCGACTACTCGGTGGGCAGCCTCGTCGACACCGGCTCGTTCTTCCGCAAGATGAAGGCCCTCGGCGCCGACGTCGGCCCGGACTCCGAGGTGTCGTTCGAGAAGGACTTCGCGGTGCCGATGGAGCGCGCGAAGACCATCTCGTCGTTCTTCAACCGCGACCACGCCACCCGGGCCTACGCCGACGGCAACCTGGCGTTCGGCAAGGGCGAGGCCGCGATGTACCTGCAGGGCCCGTGGGCGCTCGGGCAGATCGCGCTGATCGACGACAAGCTGCCCGTCGGCACCTTCGCCCTGCCGGTGTCGAACGACCCGGCCGACCGCAAGGCCCGGGTCAACATCGACCTCGGGCTCTGGATCCCCACGGCGTCCGAGCACCCGGAGCAGGCGAAGGAGCTCGTCGAGTTCCTCATGCAGCCCGAGGTCATCGACGCCTACAACCGCGACAACCTGGCGTACTCGCCCCGCATCGACGCACCACCGCAGCAGGACGAGCGCCTCGCCGGCCTGCAGCAGTACGTCGACGACGCCGCGTTCTACCAGGGCGCCGGCACCTTCATCCCCACGTCGATCCCGCTCGGCAACTACCTGCAGTCGGCGATCCGGAGCGGGGACTTCACCTCGATGCTGCAGCGGCTCGACTCGGACTGGCGGCGGCTCGCCGGCCGTTCCGCGACGGTCTGAGCCGGACCAGGACACAGGAGCCACCATGACCATGCAGACCCCGCTCTCCCGCGACACCGACCCGGCGACCTCCGGACCGGCGACCGACGCAGCCCGCACGCACCGGCGTGTGGGTTCCCGCGGTGTCGGTTCACTCAGCCGCACCGAGGGCATGTACTACCTGTTCCTCGTGCCGGCCCTCGTGCTGTTCACGGCGTTCGTCGTCGCCCCCGCCTGCGTCGGCGTCTTCTACAGCTTCACCGACTACCTGGGGTTCGGGCAGTGGGACTTCATCGGCGTCGAGAACTACAAGGCGCTCGTCTCCGACCCGGCGATCCTGGCGTCGTACGGCTTCACGCTCGGCTTCGCGGCCGTCACCGTCGTCGTCACGCAGGTCGTCGCGCTGTCCCTGGCGATCGCCCTGGCGAAGAAGATCCGGTTCGCCGCCGGGCTGCGGTCGGTGTTCGTCATCCCGATGGTGATCTCGGGGATCATCGTCGCCTACGTGTTCAACTTCCTGTTCTCGAACACCGTGCCGGCCCTGGCCACGAGCGTCGGTTTCGGCCCGCTCGAGCAGAGCATCCTCGGCGACCCGAACCTCGCCTGGCTCGCGATCGTGATCGTGTCCGCCTGGCAGACCGTGCCCGGCGCGCTCCTCATCTACACGGCGGGCCTGACGTCCATCCCCGAAGAGCTGTACGAGGCCAGTGCGCTCGACGGCGCGACCGGCTGGAAGCAGCTCCGCTCGATCACGCTCCCGCTGCTCGGTGGCTTCATCGTCATCAACACCGTGCTCGGTGTGAAGGGCTACCTCGGCGCCTACGACGTGATCGTCGGTCTGACCAACGGCGGCCCCGGCAGCGCGACGAGCAGCGTCGCGATGACCATCTTCGGCGGCTTCACCGGCGGCGACTACGCCTACCAGATGGCGAACGCGACCGTGTTCTTCATCATCACCGTCCTCATCTCCGTGCTGCAGCTCGCGGCGACCCGCGGAAGGAACCTGCGACTCGCATGACCGCCATCGACACACGACCCCCGACCGACACCCGCGCCGTGACCACCGGCGGCGGCGGACGTTCCGGCCGCGGCCCCCGCCGACGACTGGGCGGCACGAACTGGACGCTGACCGTGGTCCTCGGCCTCGCGTCACTGACCGTGCTCATCCCGCTGTACGTGACGCTCTCGATGGCCTTCAAGACGACCGAGCAGTCCGTCGACGGCAATGCACTCTCGCTGCCGTTCCCGTTCAACCCGGGCTCGTTCGCCGAGGCCTGGCAGCTGACCCGGTTCCCGGTGTCCTTCTCGGTGTCGCTGGGCGTCGCGGCGCTCACCGTCGTCGCGACGCTGCTGCTCAGCTCGTTCGCCTCGTACGCGATCGTCCGGAACTGGCACAAGCGGTTCTTCCGGTACTCGTTCGTCTACCTGCTCGCGGCGATGTTCCTGCCGTTCCCGGTGGTGGCGCTGCCGCAGATCAAGCTGACCGCCGAGATCGGCCTCGACAACCCGATCGGCGTCGGGATCCTGCACGCCATGTTCCAACTGTCGTTCAGCGTGCTGCTCTACTCGGCGTACCTGCGGTCGATCCCGGTCGAACTCGAGGAGAGCGCCCGCATCGACGGGGCGTCCACGTGGCAGATCTTCTGGCGGATCATCCTGCCGCTCCTCGGCCCGATGAACGCGACGGTCGGCATCTTCGCGTTCCTGGCATCGTGGAACGACTTCATGATGCCGTCGCTCATCACGGCGGATCCGGGGTTGCAGACCCTGCCCGTGGTGCAGAACATCTTCCAGAGTCAGTTCGGCACCAACTACAACGTCGCCTTCGCCTCGTACCTGATGGCGATGGCGCCCACGATCATCGTCTACCTGTTCGCGCAGCGCTGGGTCATCAGCGGCGTGACGCAGGGCGCGGTCAAGAGCTGAGAGGCACCACGTGAGCAGCAGCACCACCGGCACCAGCACGACCGGCACCACCGGCGCCGTCCTCCCCACCATCCGTCCGTTCCCGGGTTCGGACCCGGTCGCCCACCCCGCAGCCGTCGTCACCGGCGACCACTGGCGCATCACCGTGCTCGACGCCGGGGCGTTCCGCATCGAGTGGAGCGACGACGGCGGGTTCGAGGACCGGGCGTCGACCTTCGCGATGCGCCGACGCCTGCCCGTGCCGGCGTTCACCGTGGAGCGGACGGCCGCCGCCGACGGCACCGGCACCGCCGCCGGCGTCGTCGTCACCACGGACCGCGCCCGCCTGCGCTACGACGGCCGCCCCTTCAGCCCGAGCGGCCTGGTCGTCGAGACCACCGGTCCGGACGCCAACCGCTGGCGCTGGGGGCAGGAGCCGCGCGACCTCGGCGGCACCGGCCGCACCCTCGACGACGTCGACGGCCGGATGCCGCTCGAGTCGGGGATCCTGGCCCGCGACGGCATCACCGCGCTCGACGACAGCGAGTCGTTCCTGTTCGCGGACGACGGCTGGATCGGCACACGGGTCCCCGGGCGCCGCGACGTCACGGTCTTCGCGTACGGCCGCGACTACGACGCCGCGCTCCGCACGTACCACGCCGTCTCCGGGCCGCCCTCACGGATGCCGCGGTGGGCACTCGGCAACTGGTGGAGCCGGTACCACCCGTACAGCGACACCTCGTACCTCGAGCTGCTGGACCGCTTCGCCGCCGAACACCTGCCGTTCTCGGTCGCCGTCATCGACATGGACTGGCACCGGGTGGACTCGGTCCCGCCGCGCTTCGGCAACGGCTGGACGGGGTACTCCTGGGAGCCGTCGCTGTTCCCGGACCCCGAGGCCTTCCTCGCCGAGCTGCACCGCCGGGGGATGCGCACGACGCTGAACCTGCACCCGGCAGACGGCGTGCGGGCGTTCGAGGACGCCTACCCCGCGGTGGCGCGGGCGATGGGCGTCGACCCGGAGACCGAGCAGCCGATCCCGTTCGACCCGACGGACCGGCGGTTCCTGCAGGCCTACTTCGAGCAGCTGCACCGCCCGCTCGAGGAGCAGGGAGTCGACTTCTGGTGGATCGACTGGCAGCAGGGTCGTGAGACCGGGCTGCCCGGGGTCGACCCGCTGTGGCTGCTCAACCACTTCCACCTGCTCGACTCGGCGCGACACGCGCCGTCGGGCGGAGACGCAACCGGCGACACGACCGCGGACACCGACACCACCGCGGACGCCGAGACCGACACCGACGCAACCGCGGTCCCGGCCCCCGTCGACGGCATGACCTTCTCGCGCTACGCCGGCCCCGGCAGCCACCGGTACGCCGTCGGGTTCTCCGGCGACGCCGTCGTGTCGTGGGCGTCCCTGGCGTTCCAGCCCGAGTTCACCGCCACCGCCGCCAACATCGGCTACCCCTGGTGGAGCCACGACATCGGCGGCCACACGCGCGGCGTCCGCGACGACGAGCTCGCCACCCGCTGGGTGCAGTTCGGGGTGTTCTCGCCGATCATGCGCCTGCACTCCGCCAACAACCCGTTCATCCGCAAGGAGCCGTGGGCGTTCCCCGCCGAGGCCCGCGCCGCGATGGGGGAGGCACTCCGCTTCCGTCACCGCCTGGTGCCGTACCTGCACACGATGAACCACGGCACCGCCGAGGGCACCGCGCTGGTCCGGCCGCTCTACCACCTGGAGCCGCGCCGCGACGAGGCGTACCGGGTGCCGAACACCTACGCGTTCGGTTCGGAGCTGCTCGTCGCCCCGATCGTGGCGCCGAGCGACCCGGTCAGCCGGCACGGGGTGGCCCGGGCCTGGCTGCCGCCGGGCACCTGGACCGACGTCTTCACCGGCACGGTGTACGCGGGCGACCGGTTCGTCGACCTGCACCGCACGCTCGACACGGTGCCGGTCCTGCTGCGCGCCGGTGGGATCCTGCCGCTCGCCGCGGAGGACCAGCTCGACGCCACCGTCAACCCGACGGCGTTCGAGGTCCTCGTCGCACCGGGTGCGACGGGTGACTTCACCCTGGTCGAGGACCACGAGGGCGAGGGCAGCCGCACCGCCCGGACCCGCCTGACCTGGGACCCAGAGCACGCCGAGTTCCGGGTGCACGCCACCACCGGAGCCCTCGACGTCGTCCCCGCCCACCGCGACTGGCGGATCACGTTCCTCGCCGCACCGGCCGACGGGCAACCGACATCGGCACGCTCGGCCGACCGGTTCTCGGTCGACCTGTCCGTCGATTCGGCGTCGGGCGGATCGGTCACGCTGGTCGGCGCTCCGGTCGTCGGTGTCGACGCGCGGGAGGCCGTGCGGCGGGTCCTCGAGGGCGCGCAGGCCGGCAACCCGGAGAAGCTCGAGGCGTGGGAGGTCGTGGCGAAGGACCTGCCGCGTGCGGACCGCATCGTCGAGCTCGGCACCGTCGGCCTGCCCGACGCCCTGCGGGACGTCGTCGTCGAGCTGCTCGGCAGCGTGCACCCGGGGGAGTCGGCTCCCGCAGGCCGCTGACGGCACGCGACGGGGGGGATTGCGGACGGGCGCGGCACGCTCAGCGGTGTCGCGCCAGCGACACGCGGGCCGCGCCGACCGAGCCTGCGAGGGAGGGGTGGCGGCGCCGCCACGTGACCTGGGGTCGGCCACACTTCGGACGGGAGGCCCGTGGCAGCACCGCCACGGGCCTCCCGTCCGCCGTCAGGCGCCCTGGTGCGCCGCCCGGTCGGACGTGCCGTCCGCGTACGGCGCGCTCTCCCCGACGAGCAGGCGGTGGCCGACCGTGACCAGCCGGCCCGGCACGTCGGAGCCGTCCATCCGCTCGACCAGCAGGTCGAGCGCGGTGTCGGCGAGGGCGACCGTGTCGGGCGCGACGGAGGTCAGGCTCGGCACCAGGCTCGACCCGAGGCCGACCGCGTCCCACCCGACGACGGCGACGTCGCCGGGGGCGTCCAGGCCGCGCAGACGCATCGCCCGGAGCGCCCCGAGTGCAGCCAGGTCGTCGCGGCAGAGCAGACCGTCGACGCGGAGTCCGGCGTCGAGCGCGGCGCCGAAGGCGACCTCGGCACCGGCGGCGTCGCCGACCTCGCGGGGGACCAGCAACGCGTCGTCGAGCGGCAGGCCCGCGGCGACGAGTCCGGCGCGGTAGCCGTCCAGACGCAGTCCGGACGTGCGCGACGACGGGCCGGTCTCGTGCCCGAAGAACCCGACGCGGCGGCAGCCGAGCGCCACGAGGTGCGCGACGGCCTCGGTGGCGGCCCCGGCGTTGTCGATGACGACCTGGTCGGCGTGCGGGGGCCGGACGTCCTCGCCGAGGAACACCACGGCGGTGTCCCCGCGGATCCGGTCGATGGCCTCGGGCGTGAGCACCTGCGGGTGGATCACGACCCCGTCGACCACACCGGCCTCGCGTCCCCGCACCGCTGAGCGTTCACCGTCGGGGTCGCCGCCGGTCTCCTCGAGCAGGAGCTGGTAGCCGCGGTCGGCGCACACCCGGGAGAACACGTGGGCCAGTTCGGCGAAGTACGGACGCCGCAGGTCGGGGAACGCGAAGGCGAGCATGTTCGAGCGTCCGGTCGCCAGGGACCGGCCCGAGACGTTCGGGCGGTACCCGAGCTCGTCGATGGCGGCCTGCACCCGGCTGCGCATCGGGTCGCTGACGTGCTGGTAGCCACGGACGACGTTGGACACGGTCTTCATCGAGACGCCGGCGTGCGCGGCGACGTCCTGCAGCGTGACCTTGCCCATCCGCTCACCGTAGCGGGCGGAGGGGGCCGTGGTTGCTCGTCCGCGGTCGTGCGTCCTCGCCCGCGGTCGGGGTTGCTCGCCCGCGGTCGTCAGGGGACGAGTCGGCGCTGCACGATCGCGCGGGCGACCTCGGAGAGCGGCTCGTGGTGCTCGAGCGCGTACCCACGGATCACCGCGAAGGCGTCCTCGATCGAGACACCGCGCAGGTACGACACGACGCCCTTGGCCTGCTCGATGACCTCGCGCGACCCGATGGTCCGCTGCAGCTGCGCGCGGACGACCTCGTGCTCGCGCAGCGACCGTTCGTGCAGGATGCCGATCGTCGCCACGTCCGCCAGGGCGCGGGCGACGCGCAGGTCCGACTCCGCGAGGGCACCGACGCCGGCCCCGAACAGGTTGAGCGTGCCGATGACGTTGCTCCCCAGCCGGAGCGGGACGGCGTGCACCGACCGGAACCCGAGCGCGAGCGCACCCGTGCGGAACATCGCCCACTCCGCCGGGGCGACCTCGATGTCCGGGCACGTCACGACCCGTCCGGTCGCGAACGAGGTCATGCAGGGGCCGGCCTCGGCGTCGAGCTGCAGCACCTCGACGAGCCGCGTCGCCTCGGAGGTGGAGGCCACGACCTCGAGCTCCTGGTCGTCGTTCGCCAGCAGGATGCCCGCGGCGTCGATGCCGAGCACGTCGGCGCACGTCTCGACCAGGGTCTGCAGCAGTTCCACGACGTCGTAGGCGTCCACCAGGGTGTCGGCGAGCGACGTGAACGTCTCCAGGATCCGGGCTTCTCGGCCTGCCGTCGTCACTGGACCTCCTCGATCAGGTCGCCTCGCTTCTCGAACCGGACCGTGCCGTCGAGGATCTCCTCCGCCACCCGCCGCATCGTCGTCCGGCGGGCGAAGGCGTGGCCCTGCAGCAGCAGGTAGGCGTCCTCGGGGCTGATGTCGAGCTGCGCGAGCACGACCCCGGTGGCCTGGTGCACCACGCGCCGCGACGACGGGCTGCGGTCGAGCAGGGCGTCGTCCTCGTCCGCGATGGAGCGGAGCGCCCGGCGCAGGACCCGGCGGCTGACGGCCGAGGCGAGGGTCATGGCCTGCCGCACGGTGTCGTCCTCGATCGTCGCGGGCTCCGGCACGTACACGTCGACCGCGCCGAGCGGGAACGGCCCGAAGGCGACCGGGAACGCGAAGACCGCGCCGACGGGTTCGCTCCGGACGGCATCGTTGAAGGCAGGCCACGCGGCGTTCGGACGCTGCACGAGATCCGTCTCCAGCACTGGAGCATCGGTCGCGAGCGCGGCCCAGCAGGGTCCCTCGGACAGGTCGAACTGGATCTCGTCGACGCGAGTGGCGACCTCGTCCGTCGCGGACACGGTTTCGCTCGGGCACAGGTCACCGAAGGTCGAGATCGAGACACCGCCCATCGGCAGCGCGAGCGCGAACGGCCGACTGAGTTCGTCGTCGGCGATCTCTGCCGACCGGAGCGCACGGAGTGCACGCTCGAATGCGTCATCCATGGGCGCCTTCCCTGCCGTCTCTCGATCCTACGCGCTGGTCGGTGTCGGACGATCCGGACGGTGCAGGCACGTTCGGCGGTGGGCCGGCGCGCCAGGCCGGCAGCTCTGCGGGCGGGTACGACCCCTGCTCGTCCTGCACCCGGAGCATCGCGTCCAGGGCCACCAGCGTCACGCCGGAGGTCTCACGCACCACCGTCCGCACCGCGTTGCCGAGCAGGAACGCCATCAGGTCCTCGCTGCCGCCGTCCGGCCGGTAGTCCCGCCACGGACCGGTCCCCGCGCGTTGCAGGGCACCGGCGAGCACCGCCTTCGCGTCGTCGACGTCGACCTCGCAGTCGAGCACCAGGCGGAAGCGCCGCTGGTTCCGGTCCGACAGGCTCGGTGCGCCGTCCTCGTCGTCCTCGGGAACGAAGGACCGCAGCGCCGACGAGGGCGCGATGCCGTACGCCGCACGGAACGCCGCAGCCATCCGGCCCGCGTTGCTGAACTGCCAGCGCTCGGCGATCTCCGCGATCGTCCGCCGGTCCGGCGCACCGGAGGCTTCCTGCAGGTCGCGACGGACACCCTCCAGGCGCACGGCGCGCAGGAAGGTTCCGGGGGACTGCCCGATCTCGGCCTGGAACCGCTTCTGCAGGCTCCGCGGCGACAGCTGCACGGCCGCGGCGACGTCGGCGACGGTGATGTGGGCCGCAGCCTGCTCGTGGACGAACCGCATCGCATCCCGGACCGCACGCGAGAGTCGGGGCGGGCCGTCCTGGGTCGCGCTGCTCCCGTCGCTCATGCGCCGACCGTACGGGACCCGCCGATGGCGCGCTCCCAGGGCACCGATCGAGGCGACGGATGGTCCACCTTGCGCGGTGCGAAGTCAACCCCTGACATGACCGGAATCGTCCTGTCGATACTGAAAGTGTCTCGTGCATCGCGGTCGAAGCGATGCGCCACATCGAACCGACAGGGAGGGCGCGATGGGACACCGCCAGGGATCCACGACCGTGATGACCGAGGCCGCCGTCTGGCAGCAGGTCGTCCACACCGATCGGATCCGTGCGCTCGCCGCGACGGACCCGACGGACATCCGCGTCCAGCCGGTCGACGCCGGGTGCTGGCGGGTGGTCGACGCCGCAGCTGCATGGGGGGACCCCGACATGCTCCTCGGCTTCATCGAGCGCACGGTGGACGGGTTCGACTGCACGCTCATGGCGGCGCTGCACGAGCACGACCGGCGAGCGAGCCTGCAGGACGCCCGCGCCTGGTTCGAACACCGCTGCGGACAGCGCTTCGACGAGGCACCGTGCTGACCGCGGTCCACGGGACCGACGCCGCCCGGACCGTCACCGCGAGGATCGACGCGCAGCGACGCCGCACCGAACGATCCGGTACCGACCGGGCCTTCGCCGCACGCGTGCTCGCCCAGGCCGGGCACGGCCGTGACGTGCGCTTCGACGTCGAGGACGACGCCTTCCGGCTGCCGTTCCGGTTCCGCTACCGGACCCGACGGGACGGTTGCGTGAGCCTCGTCACGGCGTCGGCGACCTCCGGCTTCTCCGGGGTCTTCGAGCCCATCGACCGCATCGTCGTCGGGTGGTCGAGCACCGGAGGTGTCCGCATCGCCGTCGAGGACGGCGTCGTCCTCGAGACCCGCCCGGGCACGCCCGTCCTGATGCCGACGTCCGGGGAGTTCTCGGTGCGCGCCCCGAAGGGCACGCTGCAGCTCGTGAGCATCGACCGGTCGCTCCTCGACCAGGTGCGCTCGTCGCTGGGAGCAGCGTCCGAACTGCCGACGCGGGGTGCCGAGCCCGCCGTCGCTGCCCTCGAACACCTGCGCCGGTGCGTCGAGCAGGTGGCCGTCACCGCGACGCGCGACGGGTTCACGTCCGGTGCCCGGACCGGTGCGCAGGTCGCGCTGGTCGAGGCCGTACTCGGAGCCTTCGGCGTGCGGACGCCCGCGGTCCTCCGCCGTGCGGTGACGCCGTCGACGGTCGAGCTCGCCGAGGCCTACCTCGAAGGACACTGCGAGCGGACGTTGTGCCTGGCCGACATCTGCGACGCCGTGGGCGTGAGCCCGCGGACCCTGCAGACGGCCTTCATGCGGGAGCACGGTGTGTCGCCGATGACGTTCCTGCTGCGGATGCGGCTCGATCGGGTGCGCGCGGCACTGGAGTCCAGCAGCCGGCACGAGACGAGTGTGAGCGAGGCCGCGATGGCCTGGGGCTTCCGGCACCTGGGGCGGTTCTCGGGCACGTACTTCCGTCGGTTCGGGGAGTACCCGGGACAGACGTTGCGCGCATCGTCCGGTCGGTGCGCGGACGGTCCGGAGCGCCACGCGGGCTGAGTTCGTGCACTGCGCAACGTGTTCTGGACACCACGGTGAACACGCAAGTTCGGCCCCTAGGGTCGCCGCAAGCGCAATCGCGTGAACTCCCTCGAACCGGTTGAAGGACCGATCCGTACCGGAAGGCGGTCCACATGACCACCACTCCGCTCGCTCCGGGTTACACCCGCACTCGTCCCGCTACGGGGGCCCGCAAGGGCACCTCGACCTACTCCGCGCTCCTGGCGCAGGTGAAGGAGAACGGCCTCCTGCGCCGTCGTACCGGTTTCTACTGGGCACTGTTCGGCGCACTCGTCGGCAGCCTCGCCCTCACCTGGGTCGCGTTCGCGTTCCTGGGTGACTCGTGGTTCCAGCTGATCGTGGCCGGTGCGCTGGGCGTGCTGTTCACGCAGTTCGCGTTCCTGTCGCACGAAGCCGCGCACCGTCAGGTGTTCGAGTCCCAGAAGTGGAACGACCGCGCGGGCCGCTGGCTCGGTACGTTCCTCGTGGGCCTCAGCTACTCGTGGTGGATGAACAAGCACACCCGTCACCACGGCAACCCGAACACCGTCGGCAAGGACCCCGACATCGCCCCCGACGGCATCCGCTTCCTGCCGGAGGACGCCGCCGCCGTCAAGGGCGGCGCGATGAAGACCTTCATGCGCTTCCAGGGGTGGCTCTTCTTCCCCCTCCTCACGCTCGAGGGCCTGAACCTGCACCGCTACGCCGTGATGTCCATCGTCACCGGCAACGGCACCAAGGCCGACAAGAAGCACCGCCTCATCGAAGGCGCCCTGCTCGTTGCCCGTTTCGCGATCTACCTGACGGTGGTGTTCTGGTTCCTGCCGTTCGGGATGGCGTGTGCGTTCCTCGGGGTGCAGCTGGCCGTGTTCGGCGTGATGATGGGTGCCTCGTTCGCCCCGAACCACAAGGGCATGCCGACGATCGCGCACGACGCGAAGGTCGACTTCTTCTCCCGTCAGGTGCGCACGTCGCGCAACATCCGTGGCGGCTGGTGGGTGTCGTTCCTGATGGGTGGCCTGAACTACCAGGTCGAGCACCACCTGTTCCCGTCGATGCCGCGTCCGGCGCTGAAGCAGGCTCGCCTGCTCGTGCGTGACCACTGCGACACCCTCGACGTGCCGTACACCGAGACCACGCTGCTGCGCTCGTACGGGATCGTCGTCCGGTACCTCAACCGCGTCGGCCTCGCCGCCCGCGACCCCTTCGCGTGCCCCATGGTCGCGCAGCTGCGCATGCACTGACGCCGTGCTGACCGCCATGCCCACGGGCACCGTCAAGTGGTTCGACCACAGCAAGGGGTTCGGCTTCATCCACCCCGACGACGGGTCCCAGGACCTGTTCGCGCACTTCTCCAGCATCGTCGCGGCGACCGGCTCCCGGCCGCTCGCCCAGGACGACCACGTGCAGTACGAGATAGGGCCCGGCAAGAAGGGCCCGCAGGCGGACAACATCTCGATCATCCGCTGATCGGCACCACCACGAGCAACGCCCCGACCGGTCCGGTCGGGGCGTTGCTCGTTGTGCGTGTCGCCGTCGCCGCGGCCGCGGCCGCGGCCGGCCGAGTCTCGCCCCGCTGGGCAGACCGCGCGTCCCGGCACCCGCAGCCTGTCCGCGGAACGGATTCTCGGCGGGGGCCGCCGACCCGGCGCACCACGGGACGGACGGGAGGCCCGGTGCCAGCTGGCACCGTCCCTCCCGGCACGGCCGTCGTGCCGCTGGCGCGTGACGGCGGAACCGGCGGATAGGGCCCACCTCCCATCCGTCGTGCGCCCGGTCCATAGCGGGGGCTGGAAGGTGTTTCGCGCTGAGCGACAGACCACGCGGACGTGAGCACGTGAGGTGTCGCCCAGCCCGTGACGACGGCGCCCCCCCCCCCCGGCCCGGCGTCCGCACATGACGGACGGGAGGCCCGGT
>NZ_MJGT01000065.1:39434-49416 GCF_001864975.1 Curtobacterium sp. MMLR14_002 | reverse complement strand
CCGTGCCTCCCGTCCGTCGTCAGTCCCGTGCACGGCACGCGGTCACGTCACCGGGTCAGCGCTCGGACTCCGGGATGCCGGACGTCTGGATCGGTCCGGTGAAGAGCGCGCCGCGCTCGTCGTCACCGAACAGCTGCGAGTCCCCCTCTGCCGGACGTCCGCGTCGGCGCGGTGCCGCCGCACCCGGCTCGGTGAGCTGCACCCGCTGGACCGGCAGGGCGTCCGGGTGGGTGCGCTGGATCCACTCGACCATCTCCTCGCGGACGTAGCAGCGGAGGTCGAACAGGCCTCCGGCGTCGGGTGCCGTCACGAGGATGCGGACCCGGACCAGTCCCCCGACGGCGTCCGTGACCTGGAGCACCTTGACCCGGCGGTCCCAGATCGTCGAGGTGTCGAGGATCCGGTCGAGCTCCGCCCGCATGTCGGCCGGGCTCACCCGCCAGTCGAGGTCGAACTCGACGGCACCGAGCAGTTCGCTGCCGGTCCGGGTCCAGTTCTCGAACGGCGTGCTCGTGAAGTACGTCGACGGCAGCACGAACCGACGGTCGTCCCACAGGTGCACGACGACGTAGGTCAGCGTGATCTCCTCGATCCGTCCCCACTGCTGCTCGACCACGACGACGTCGTCGACGCGGATCGACCCGGAGAACGCCAGCTGCATGCCGGCGAACACGTTGCCGAGCGTGGACTGCGCGGCGAGGCCCGCGACCACGGAGATGAGGCCGGCGCTGGCGAGCACGCTCGCGCCCGCGGCCTCGACCCCGTCGAAGGTCAGCAGGATCGCGCCGACCGCGATGATGACGAGCACGGCGACGGTGAGCCGCCGGATGATGAGCACCTGGGTGCGGATGCGACGCGCCTGCCGGTTGTCGGGCACGTCGATGCGGAAGCGGTGCAGCCCGAGGTCCTCGAGGAAGATCGCGACCTGGCACGCGAGCCAGCAACCGGTCGCGATCGTGACGATCAGGAAGGCGTGCGCGACCTCGTCGCGCCACGGGTAGGCGTCGGGGTTCCGCGGGATGCTCGACGTGAACGCGATCCCGAGCAGGACCACCAGCAGCACGGTGCGGAAGGGGTGCTTCGTCCGTCGCGAGAGCACGCCGGCCCAGCGTTCCCGGCGCGCGATCGCCCGGAGGACCAGGTGCAGGACGAGGGCGACGACGGCGGTGACGAGCAGGGCGAACCCGATCGCGACGAGGAGTCGGAGGAGGATGTCCATCCCTCCATGCAAGCAACGGACGACGGTCGTCGTTCAGGTTCGGGCCGCCGTCGGCTGTGCGGACGTTCAGTCGCCGCGGTTCGACCGAACCGGGTTTTGCGTGACGCCCCGGTCCGGTGCGCATGTAGGTTCTCTCGCATGACAGCGCAGAACGACACGGGTGGCAACCGAGCGCCGGCGAACGACTTCTCGCACGAGCAGGAGGGCTACCAGCACGGTCTGAAGCCCCGGCAACTGCAGATGATCGCGATCGGCGGCGCGATCGGCACCGGCCTCTTCCTCGGTGCCGGTGGACGCCTGCACACCGCGGGCCCCGCGCTCGCGCTGACCTACCTGATCGCCGGGATCTTCGCCTTCTTCATCCTGCGGGCCCTGGGCGAGCTGGTGCTGCACCGCCCGTCCTCGGGGTCGTTCATCTCGTACGCCCGCGAGTTCTACGGCGAGAAGTTCGCGTACGCCGCCGGCTGGATGTACTTCCTGAACTGGGCGATGACCTCGATCGTCGACACCACCGCCGTCGCGATCTACCTGCAGTACTGGTCGGCCTTCACCGCGGCGCCGCAGTGGCTGCTGGCGCTGATCGCCCTGATCGTCGTCCTCGCGGCGAACATGGTCGCCGTGAAGGTGTTCGGCGAGCTCGAGTTCTGGTTCGCCCTGATCAAGGTCGCCGCACTGGTGGCGTTCCTCGTCGTCGCGATCATCTGGCTCGTCTTCGCGTTCCCGGTCGAGGCCGGTGGCGAGGCCGTGCGCACCGGCTTCTCGATCTGGGGCGACAACGGCGGGCTGTTCCCGAACGGGCTGCTCCCCGCGGTCATCGTGATCCAGGGTGTCGTCTTCGCCTACGCCGCGATCGAGCTCGTCGGCACGGCATCGGGTGAGACGCAGAACGCCGAGAAGGTCATCCCGCGCGCGATCAACTCCGTCGTCTTCCGGATCGCGGTCTTCTACGTCGGGTCGATCGTCCTGCTCTCCCTGCTGCTGCCGTACACGGCCTACAAGGAGGGCGAGAGCCCCTTCGTGACGTTCTTCTCGTCGCTCGGCAACCCGCACGTCGGCGCGATCGTCGGCGGCATCATGAACTTCGTCGTGCTCACCGCCGCCCTGTCGTCGCTGAACGCCGGCCTGTACTCCACCGGACGCGCGCTCCACTCGATGGGCATGAACGGTTCGGCGCCGAAGTGGACCACGAAGATGTCGAAGGGCGGCGTCCCCTACGCCGGCATCCTGCTCACCGCGGCGTTCACCGTCGCGGGCGTCGTGCTGAACTACTTCGTCCCGAAGCAGGCGTTCGAGATCGCCCTGAACATCGCCAGCCTCGGCATCATCACCGCGTGGGGCACGATCATCCTGTGCCAGATGCGGCTGCGCCAGTGGGCCAAGCAGGGGCTCGCGAAGGAACCCTCGTTCAAGCTCCCCGGGGCGCCGGTCACGGCGTGGCTGACCCTGGCGTTCCTCGCCTCGGTCATCGTCCTGATGGCGATCGACTACCCCGTCGGCACGTACACGATCGCGTCGCTCGTCATCATCATCCCGCTGCTCGTCGTCGGTTGGTTCCTGCAGCGTGACCGCATCCTGCGCATCGCCGCCCTGCGCGAGGGCGTCACGGGCCCCTACCCGATCGGTGTCCGCGACCCCGCCGCCTCGGTGCGACGCGACGGCGACGGGAGCTAGCGCTCCGCTTGTCCCCGGAACGCAAGGCCCCCGGCGCCGAACACGAGCGGTCCGGCACCCGTCGCTACCATCAGCGGGTGCCGGACCGCTCTCCTTCTCCCACCCTCGACCTGCAGCTCAGCTGGCGAGGTGCCTACGGACGCCTCCGGGTGTTCGCGGATCGTCTCGAGGCCGAGACCGACTACCAGCGCGAGACCCGCACCGCAGTGCCGATGGACGCGGTGCAGGGGTGGCGCCTCGGACCGTGCGACGAGGACGCCGTCTGCGTCGAGTTCCTCGCCGGGCAGGACACCTACCGGGTGCTGCTCGACACCTCGGACGAGCAGCTCGCTGCGCTGGCGATCCGGAAGGTGCTCGGCCCGCCGCTGGAGTCCTGAGGACGCCGGTGCCGGGGCCCGCTGCCCCGTTGCCCGGGTGCCCGGGTGCCCGGGTCAGTCGTCGGTGACGACGCGGTCGGTGACGACGTCACCGGAGCCGGCGTCGATGCGCACGCTGTGCTTGGTGCCGGACGAGTCGAGCACGTCGCCCTCCCAGACGACCGTGCCGACGTGGTCGTCGAGGCCGAGCTCGGTCACGGTCCCCGCGTGCAGGTCCTGGAAGGCGTCGACGGCCTGCTTGACGCTCAGGTCGGCGGCGGCGACGAAGCGCTCGTGCTCGGCCTTGTCGTCCGCGTCGGCGGCCTCGGTCTGCGGGGTGCCGGCGACCGAGGTGCCGTCGGCGTTCGTGTGCACCTCGTGCTCGGTGCCGTCCTTGGTCACGACGAGGACCTCGTAGGCGGAGGCGCCCTGCTCCTGCTCGACCGAGATGACGGTGCCCGAACCGACCTCGCCGCGTGCGGTGGCGACGGCGGCGAGCAGGGCCGTGTTCGAGCCGACGGACGCCGAGCCGGACGATGACGAACCGGTGCCGGTGCCGGTGCCGGTGCCGGCCGGGTCCGTCGCCGACGAACCGACCGAACCGGAGCCGGCCGAGCCGGTGTCGTCGTCGGAGTCGTCGCTGGCGCACCCGGTGAGTGTGAGCGCCGCGACGATCGGCAGGGCGGCGAACGCGGCGATGCGGCGGGCGGAGGGCTTCTGGTGCTGGGTACGGGAGTTCATGTGGACGAGCATCGCGTCGGGGTGCTGAAGCAGCCCTGAAGCCGCCTGTTCAGCCGCCGAGTGCGATGCGGACGACGAACCGTGCGCCACCGAGCGGGGACGCGACCACGGTCGTGTCGCCGCCGTGCGCCCGCACGGCATCGCGGACGATGGCGAGGCCGAGCCCCGCACCGCCGGCGTCCCGGCTGCGGGCCTCGTCGAGACGGACGAACCGCTCGAAGACGCGCTCGCGCTCGTCCTCGGGGACGCCGGTGCCGTCGTCGTCGACCGTGAGCACCGCGGACCCGTCGTGCTCGGTGAGCGAGACGGCGACGCGTGTGCTCGCGTGCCGGACGGCGTTGTCGACGAGGTTCCGGACCACCCCCGCCAGCACGCGCTCGTCGCCGAGGACCCGCGCTGCCGAGATCGCCGAGCCGTCGACCCGCACCGCCGGGGCGTCGCCGTGCCGCTCGGGCGCGACACCGTCCGTCGACCGTGCTCGCGCGCGGGCCACCGCGTCGAGCGCGAGGTCGTCCAGGTCGACGGGGCGCCGCGTGCGGATCCCGCCCTCGTCGAGGCGGGAGAGCTCGAGCAGCCCGGTGACCAGGTCCTGCAGGCGCACCGCCTCGGACCGGACGACGTCGGCGAGGTCGGCCACCTCGGTCCGCTCCGGGTGCGCGACGGCGACCTCGGCGTGCTGCCGGATCGACGCGATCGGTGACCGGAGTTCGTGGGAGGCGTCGGACACGAAGCGCCGCTGGCTCTCGGCGGACCGTTCGAGGCGGTCGAGCATGGCGTTCATGGTGCTCGCGAGCCGGGCGACCTCGTCGCCGGTGTCCGGCACCTCGACCCGGGCGTCGGGACGGGCGGCCCGGATCGTCTCGACCTCGGTGCGCATCCGTTCCACCGGCCGCAGCGAGCGTCCGGTGACGGCCCAGGTCACCGCGACCAGCAGGAGCACCAGCACGGGCACCCCCACGGCGAGGAGCACGACGGCGGTGCGGACCGCGGTGTCGGCCTGGTCGAGCGTGGCGCCGTAGACGAGCGTCGCCTCACCGCCGCCGGGCAGGTCCACGTCGTCCGCCACGAGCAGCCAGCGTTCGCCGTCGTGCGTCCACCGGGATTCGTCGGCGGTCGGGAGGGCGTCCCCGTCGGCGTCCTCGCCGTGTGCGAGCACCGCACCGCCGTCGCCGATCACCTGCACCAGGACGTCCTCGTAGCCGGTCACCGCGGCCGCACCGTCCGCCTCGACCCGGGAGGACACCTGCTCGAGACCGGCCTCGGCCGAGGTCCGCACGCCGTCGAGCAGCACGAGCCGCAGCACGACGACGAAGGCGACGGCACCGATCACCAGCGCAGCGAGGACGACGAGCCCGGCGCCGAGGGTGGTGCGGGCCCGGACCGACCGGGCGCGCCGTGGCCGGACCGGTGCGACTCCGCTCGCACCGGGCTTCGGCCGCTCAGCCACCGTCCGCCGCCAAGCGGTACCCGGCGCCACGGACCGTCTCGATCGCGGTACGCCCGAACGGTCGGTCGAGCTTCCGGCGGAGGTGTCCGACGTACACCTCGACGATGTTCGGGTCGCCCTCGAAGTCGACGTCCCAGACGTTCTCGATGACGTCGCGCTTCGACCGGACCTGTCCCGGGTGCCGTGCGAGGTACTCGAGCACGGCGAACTCGCGGCTGGTCAGTTCGACGGGGGTCTCGCCGCGGGTCACGGTGCGCGCCGCGGGGTCGACCACCAGGTCGCCGAGCGTCAGCACGGTCGGGCGCTCACGGGCACCCCGCCGGACGAGTGCCCGCAACCGTGCGACGAGCACCGGGTGCGAGAACGGCTTGGTGACGTAGTCGTCGGCCCCGGCGTCGAGCGCCTCGACCTGGTCCCACTCGCCGTCCTTGGCCGTCAGCATGAGCACGGGGGTCCAGTCGCCGTCGGCGCGGAGCTGCGCGCACACGGCCCAGCCGCTCAGGCCGGGCATCATCAGGTCGAGCACGATCGCGTCGTAGCGGAACTCACGCGCGTGCCACAGACCGTCCACGCCGTCGTTCGCGACGTCGACCGCCCACCCCTCGGCCTCGAGGCCGCGGCGCACGCCGTCGGCGAGCCGGACCTCGTCGTCGACCACCAGCACACGCATGCGGTCGATCCTGCCGTGCCCCGCTGAAGCAGGGCTGAAGCGGCCCGCCAGCGCGGCTCGCGACGGTGACCGGGGCGGACGGGAGGCCCGTGGCGGCGCCGCCACGGGCCTCCCGTCCGGCAGTGGTCCGGACCAGGGCCGCGCCGACCCGGCGTGCTCAGACCAGCAGCAGGATCCCGGCGATCACGGACGCGAGGGCGATCGCGAGCGCGATGAGCAGGAGCACGAGGTGCACCGTGTAGAACGTCGTCGGCTTGCCGGCGGCGTCGCGGGCACGGGAGTCCTTCGCGACACGCTGGAAGAAGCGCGGCCAGGTGACGACGTTGAAGACGGCGCCGATGAACAGGACGACTGCGGCGAAGACGAGCACGGGACGATCCTAGTGAACGTCGGCGACGACGATGCCGGGCGGGTGGTGCTCGGCCGCCCCCAACGCGGCCGAGTCCCGACCCGGCAGGCCACAGGATCTGTAGCACTTGCTACAGACTGTACACGGCCTGTTCGGCAGCGTCGAGGGACTACGCCGTCTCGAGCGCGGCCTCGGCGTCGGCGAGGGCGGCACGCTCGGCGTCGGTCAGGGACGCCCGTGCACCCCGGACGCCGTCGTTGATCTCGACGATGCGGCGGCTGAGCCGGGTCGCGGGGTCGTCGGTCGGCGGGTAGGCGTTGTCCACGCCGATCCGTTCGTGCAGCGGTGCCAGGCGGCGGAGCGCATCGTCCACACGGCGGGCACGGCGGCGGCGGGAGATCCGGTGCCCGACGACGAGCAGGAGCATGCCGGACGCCACGCACAGCACGGCTCCCGGCGTGGTGACGTCGTAGGGCAGCGAGAGCGCGTGCGTGACGTCCAGGTCGCCGGCGACGTGTGCGACGTCCATCACGACGACCACGACCATGCGGACGACCCCGAGCACCCCGCCGAGGACCAGGACCCACAGCCCCACCAGGTCGGTGGTCGTCCGGGCCTCCCGCAGCCGGAGCACGCAGATGAGCCCCGTCGCGCCGAGGGCCACTCCGAGGTACACGGTCTGCGCGATCGAGTAGACGGTGGCAGCCGGGTGCGAGCCGGCGTCGAGCATGAAGGTCGTCGTCGTCGCGGGCTTGTCGAGCACGGTGAACGCGACGACGACCACCACGACGACCACGGCGAACGACACCACGACCGCGTTCCGGAGCCAGGGCCGCGCCGCGCCGACCGCCTTCGCCACGCCCCACAGCAGCGTGCTCGTGCCGGCCACCATGAGGCAGTCGCTGATGACGGTGACGACGTTGAACCCGCCGAGCAGCGGGTCGAGCCACCGGTACAGCGGGTCGACGTTCGTCACGATGGTGGCGGCGAAGAGCAGGAACGTGAACGCCAGGGTGCGGTCCTGCCCGCGTTGCAGGACCAACAGCACGATCGTCCCGACGATGAGCAGCACCGCCTGGACGACGGCGATGATCACCCGAAGACCCCGCGGAAGGCGCTCGGGCGGCCGCGGTGCTGGCGGATCACGGTGGCCAGGCGGTCGGCGAAGACCTCGGCCTCGTGCTCGTAGGTGTTCGAGAACATCCCCCGGGCCAGCGCACGCTCGACCTTGTACTCGGGCAGGTCGGGGATGACGTCACGGATGTAGGCGCTCTGCGGGGCGTGCTCCTGGTGCCGGTGCAGGACGTGCCCGAGCTCGTGCCCGATCACGAACGAGCGGAACGTCGGCGAGGTCGTCGGCGAGATCATCACCAGGTGCGCGTGCTCGAGGGTGGCCACGAAGCCACACACCGGTTCGGCGGCCAGGAACGACTCCTCGCGCACCACGATCGGCTTGCCGACGACGTCAGCGGCGGCAGCGACGGCCTGGTCGACGTCCGACCACCCCTCGGCGGCACCACGAGCCCAGAACGCCTCGACGAGGGCGTCGGTCATGCGACGCTCCCCCGCTGTGATTCCTCCTCGAGCACCTCGGCGATGCGCCGCAGCGCGTCGGGTGAGAGTTCGCCGGGGAAGGTCCGGGCCGCGAAGCCGCTCACGCGGGCGGACCGCAGAGACCGGACGAGGGCGAGCTGGGCACCGATCCGTTCCGGTACCTCGCTGTCCTCGAGCAGGAAGCGTTCGTCGACCTCGAAGTACCCGGCCAGCAGGCGCAGGAGCTCGGTGTCACGGTTACGGCGGCCGTCGCCGGAGAGCATGTAGGTCCACTTCGCCCGCGACAGCGAACCGCCGTGCGCCGCGACGTACTCCTCGATCGAGGAGAACGGCACCGGAGCGCCACGCTGCGACTCCTCGAAGTCGAGGAGCAGGTTGAGGCGGCGCGCGAGCTCGGCGGCGTCGAGCGCCCCGCCCTTCAGATCACCCGTGTCCATCTCGGACTCCTCCCCAGCCGTGTCCGCGCGACCTGTGGGTCCGGCGCGTGGACGCCATGCTAGCGCGGGTGCCCGGCACGCGCGCCGCTACCCTCGTGGGCATGCCCCGCCGCTTCCCCGCCACCGTCGCGGCACCGGTCGAGCACGAGATCGTCATCACGAAGTCGCGGTTCATCACGACCGTCGCGCCGGTGTCCGGCGTCGAGGACGCCGACCGCGTGATCGCCGAGGTCCGCCGGCGGTACTGGGACGCCCGGCACAACTGCACGGCGATGGTCACCGGCGTGCTCGGCGACCAGGCCCGATCCTCGGACGACGGGGAGCCCTCCGGCACCGCGGGCGTCCCGATGCTCGAGGTCCTGCGACGCCGCGGGCTGACCGACGTCGTCGCGGTCGTCACGCGGTACTTCGGCGGGGTCAAGCTCGGTGCCGGCGGACTGGTCCGGGCCTACTCGACCTCGGTGTCCGAGGCGCTCGACACGGCGGTCCTCGTCCGTCGCGAGGCATTGACGCAGGTGCGCTTCGACGTCGACCACGCCGACGCCGGGCGGCTCGACAACGTGCTGCGCGACTGGGTCCGGCACCACCACGCGACGCTCGGCCCGACCGAGTACGGGCAGGCGGCGACCTTCGAGGTGTGGGTCCCCCACGAGGCGCTCGGCGCCCTGACCGCCGACCTCGCCGCCGCGTCGGCCGGTTCGCTCGAACCCGTCATCGGCGAGGAGCGGATCGTCGACGTCCGCGCCGGCTGACGTCCCCGCGGACTGAATTCGCGGTTCCTGCACACCTCGGGCGTGTCTCCGCATCGGCGTGGAAACCTGCCGCGAACGCACGAACGCCCCGACTCGATGAGCCGGGGCGTTCGTCCTGCGGTGCACCCCCTCGGACTTGAACCGAGAACCCACTGATTAAGAGTCAGTTGCTCTGCCAATTGAGCTAGAGGTGCATGTTCCGGCTTCCGTGCCGCAACGGGAATCAACAATAGCATGGGTTTCGCGCGCCCACGACCACTCGCGGGCGCACGACGCGAACAGGAGCACCATGACCGACCGTCTCGTCCCCGGCGACACCGCCCCCGACTTCACGCTGCCCGACCAGGACGGCGTCGAGCACTCCCTCGCTGCCCTCCGCGGCAAGAAGGTCATCGTGTACTTCTACCCGGCGGCGTCCACCCCGGGCTGCACCACCGAGGCCTGCGACTTCCGCGACAACATGTCCTCGCTGCAGGCCGCCGGCTACGAGGTCCTCGGCGTCTCGAAGGACGAGCAGGCGAAGCTCAAGACGTTCCAGCACGAGCAGGCACTGACCTTCCCGCTGCTGAGCGACCCCGACCTCGCCGTGCACAAGGCCTACGCGGCGTGGGGTGAGAAGAACAACTACGGCAAGATCGTCACCGGCACGATCCGGTCCACGATCGTGGTCGACGAGGACGGCACCGTGCAGCTGCCGCTCTACAACGTCAAGGCCACCGGGCACGTGGCGAGCCTGCGGAAGAAGCTCGGCCTGGTCTGAGGGCCGGCCACGCACTGGAGGCCCGG
>NZ_MJGT01000065.1:35799-38941 GCF_001864975.1 Curtobacterium sp. MMLR14_002 | reverse complement strand
CCGGGCCTCCAGTGCGTGGCGGACCAGACCGTCTACTCGGCCGGACGCGCGAGCGCGGCCGTCACCGACCGCGACAGCACCAGCGTGATGCCGAGCAAGGCGGGGACGAGCAGCACCCAGCCGACCGCGGCGACGCGGAAGACGCCCTGGAACGCCCCGATCGCGATGGCGCCCTGCAGGACCTGCCAGACGATGATCCCGGAGCGCACCCACGCCCGGCCCTGCCACAGGCCGTTCAGCAGCGCACCGAGCCAGAGCGCAGCGATGGCGACGAGGACGGTGAGGGCGATGCCGGAGGCGATGCTCGTGGCCGGGGCGACGACCAGTTCGACGACCAGGACGACGGTCACGACCACCAGCGCGAGGAACTCGAGGCCGACCACGGCGAGCAGCCCCAGCATCGCCGGCGACCGGCGCGCGACGGGTGCGGAGGGTTCGGTGTCGTTCGGGGTGTCGTCGTGCACAGTGATCCTCCAGCATCGGAACCCTTGATTTGGCCCTACCAGTATGGAACGATATTGGAGGTCGTTTGGACGGCACGATGTGGTGTGCGTCTCCCGTGGTTCATCGCTCCTCCCCCGAGCGTCTCGCGGGCGTCAGACACGCTTCCTGCGGACTCCTCCCCACAGTTGTCCCCTCCATGCCGCATGCATGGTCAGCGGTCCGATCCCCCGAACCACGGCCCCGGCCTGCCGTTCGAGCATCGACATCAAGGAGCACCACACATGGACTGGCGTGACAAGGCTGCCTGCCTCACCGCAGACCCCGAGCTCTTCTTCCCCGTCGGGAACACCGGGCCCGCCGTCGACCAGATCGAGAAGGCCAAGTCGGTCTGTGCGCGTTGCACGGTCACCGAGATGTGCCTGCAGTACGCACTCGAGAACAACCAGGACTCGGGTGTCTGGGGTGGTCTCAGCGAGGACGAGCGTCGTGCGCTGAAGCGTCGCGCCGCCCGCGCTCGCCGCGCGTCCTGACCCCGGTCGTCTGACACCACGACGCCCGTCGTCCCCTCGGGGACGGCGGGCGTCGTCGTGCGTGCGGCGTCAGGCGGCGGGGGCGGTCAGCCAGCGGAACGGGATGGTGATCGTCACCTCGGTGCCGCTGCCCGTCAGGGTGTGCCAGTCGATGGTGCCGCCGAGCTCGCCCTGGATGAGCGTACGGACGATCTGCGTGCCGAGGCCGGAGCCGACCTTGCCCTCGGGGAGCCCCGCGCCGTTGTCGCGGACCTCGATCTCCAGGTGGTCGTCGAAGCGGCGGGCGACGATCTCGACCTCGCCGTCACGGCCGTCCAACCCGTGCTCGACGGCGTTCGTCACGAGCTCGGTGAGGCCGAGGGCGAGCGGCGTCGCGGCCTCGGAGGGCAGCACCCCGAACTCGCCGGTCTTCTTCGGGTGCACGGTGGTGTTGTGCGACGCGGCGACCTCGGTGACGAGCTTGAGCACCGAGTCGAACACCTCGTCGAAGTCCACGGTCTGGCTGAGCCCGCTCGACAGGGTGTCGTGCACGACGGCGATGGCGGCGACGCGGCGCATGGCGTTCTGCAGCGAGGTCCGCGCTTCGTCCGAGTGCGTACGACGCGCCTGGATCCGCAGCAGGGACGCCACGGTCTGCAGGTTGTTCTTCACGCGGTGGTGGATCTCGCGGATCGTGGCGTCCTTGGTGATGAGCTCGCGCTCCTGGTGCCGAAGCTCGGACACGTCGCGGCAGAGCACGATGGCACCGATGCGCTCACCGTGGTCGCGGAGCGGGATCGAGCGGAGCGACACCGTGACGCCCTTCGACTCGATGTCCGCCCGCCAGGGTGCGCGGCCGGTGACGACGAGCGGCAGGGACTCGTCGACGTCGAGCTGGGCCCCGATGAGCTCGGTGGTGACCTCGGCGAGGGACTTCCGCTCGAGCTCGCCCTCGAAGCCCATGCGGTTGAACGCGCTCAGGCCGTTCGGGCTCGCGAACGTGACGATGCCGGCGGTGTCGAGCCGCAGCAGGCCGTCGCTGGCACGGGGCGCGCCACGACGGGGGCCCGCCGGTGCGCCGAGGTCGGGGAAGTCACCGGTGGCGATCATGCCGAACAGGTCGTTCGCGCTCGCGGTGAAGTTGAGTTCCTGGCGGCTCGGGGTCCGCATCTCGTCCTGGTTGGAGTGCCGGGTGACGACGGCGATCGGTCGCTCGGTGGTCTCGGCGCTCTTCGCGCTCAGGCGGCGGAGCACGGGGATCGCGCGGACGCGGGTCGGGGTGTCCTCGTACCAGTCCGGCTCAGCGGAGTCGACGACCCGTGACCCGGCGAAGCTCTCGGTCACCTGGCCGCGCCACTCCTCGCGGATCTCCTGGCCGACGATGTCCCGGTAGAACAGCGTCGCCGCGGAGCTCGGCCGGGCGTGTGCGACGGCCACGAACGAGCCGTCCTCGGCGGTCGGGACCCAGAGCACCATGTCGGCGAAGGACAGGTCGGCGAGGAGCTGCCAGTCCCCCACGAGCAGGTGGAGCCACTCCACGTCTGCTTCCGAGGAACGGCCTTGCGCGAGGACGAGGTCACTGAGGGTCGACACCCAGCCAGTCTAGGTCCGCCGCCTTGTGGAGAACGTCGCCCTCTCCACAGGGCAGACCGGCGTGTATTTCGTATGTCGCACGCCCCATACGCTCGCTCCAACGACGGAAGGGGCAGGGGTGGCAGAGCAGGCACGCCGCATCGATCACGAGACGACGACGGCGCACCCACCGCCGCTGCGGATCGTCGAACCGGCGCCGGAGCCCGCCGTGGCGACCGATCCCCCGGACCCGGCGACGACCGCACGGGCGCTCGGACTCTGCGTCGCCGAGGTGCTCACCGGCGCGCGGGAGGTCGACAGCATCGCCCGCTGGATCAGCGACGACGTGCAGCGGCACCTGCAGCAGCGGGCCGCGGTGGCAGCGCACGCCCGGGGCTCCGGTCGGCGGGCACGCGGGCGCCCCGTGCTCCGGGTCGGCAGCGTGCTCGTCTGCCGCCCCGCGGCGGGCGTCGCCGAGGCGACGGTGGTCGTGCACGCGCGCAGTCACGCGCGAGCGGTCGCCATGCGGCTCGAAGAGCGACACGGACGGTGGCAGGCGACCGCGATCGGGGTCCTGTAGCCGGGGTGCGGACGGACGGGAGGCCCGGTGCCAGCTG
>NZ_MJGT01000065.1:0-35336 GCF_001864975.1 Curtobacterium sp. MMLR14_002 | reverse complement strand
GAGCAGGAATGGTCGGGTCCCGACGTGGGACCCGACCATTTCTGCTCACGATGCGCTCGCGCGCGGACGCTAGTTCTTCTTGGCCGCCTGGCGACGCTCGGCGCGGTTGCTCGCCGCGGCCTGACCGGAGGCGGTGGCCGCGTTGCCGAACGCGGAGCCCTGCTCCGGCTCGGCGGCCGCTTCGGCCTCAGCCTCGGCCTGGGCGCGCTGCGCACGAGCGGTCGCGGCCTGCTCGAGGCGACCCTTCTCGTCGCGGACCTCGACCTCGCCGTCGATCGACGGTGCCGAGTACTCGAGGCCGGAGACCTCGTCCTCGCCGAGGCCCTTGGCCTCGATGACCGCGTTCTCGCCGTCGGACTGCACCTGGACCTCGAGGTTGAAGAGGTAGCCCACGGACTCCTCGCGGATCTGCCCCATCATCGTCTGGAACAGGGCGTAGCCCTCGCGCTGGTACTCGACCAGCGGGTCGCGCTGCGCCATCGCGCGGAGGCCGATGCCGTCCTTCAGGTAGTCCATCTCGTACAGGTGGTCGCGCCAGCGGCGGTCGATCACCGAGAGCACCACACGACGCTCGAGCTCACGCATCGCCTCGTCGCCGAGGAGCTCCTCGCGCTGCTGGTAGGCCAGCTTGGCGTCGGAGAGGATCTCGCGGGCCAGGAAGTCACGCGATGCCTTGCCCTTCGAGCCGGCCTCGGTGATGACCTCGTCGATGGAGATCGAGATCGGGTAGAGCGTGCCGAGCTCGGTCCACATGGCGTCGAGGTCCCAGTCGTCCGGGGAGCCTTCGCCGGTGTGGCTGTCGATCACGTCGTCGATGACGGCCTTGAGGAACGACTGCGCGCGGTCGTGCAGGTCGTCGCCCTCGAGGATGTGGCGGCGGTCGCTGTAGATCGCCTCGCGCTGGCGGTTCAGGACGTCGTCGTACTTCAGGACGTTCTTGCGGATCTCGGCGTTGCGGCCCTCGACCTGCGCCTGGGCGGAACGGATCGCACGGCCGACGAGCTTGTTCTCGATCGCCAGGTCGTCCGGCACGTTCGAGCGGCCCATCAGGCTCTCGGCGGCACCGGAGTTGAACAGGCGCATCAGGTCGTCGGTCAGCGACAGGTAGAAGCGGCTCTCGCCCGGGTCACCCTGGCGGCCGGAACGACCACGCAGCTGGTTGTCGATGCGGCGCGACTCGTGGCGCTCGGTGCCGAGCACGTACAGGCCGCCGACGGCGCGGACCTTGTCGCCCTCTTCCTCGACCTCGGCCTTGACGCGGGCGAACACGTCGTCCCACTCGGCCTCGTACTCGTCGGGGGTCTCGGTCGGCGACAGGCCCTTGGCGTGCATCTCCTGCACGGCGAGGAACTCCGCGTTGCCACCGAGCATGATGTCGGTACCACGACCGGCCATGTTCGTCGCGACGGTCACGGCGCCGAAGCGACCGGCCTGGGCGACGATCGCGGCTTCACGTGCGTGGTTCTTCGCGTTGAGGACCTCGTGCTTGACGCCCTGCTTGGCGAGGAGCTTCGACAGGTACTCGGACTTCTCGACGCTCGTGGTGCCGACGAGGACGGGCTGGCCCTTCTCGTGGCGCTCCGCGATGTCCTCGGCGACCTGCTCGAACTTCGCCTTCTCGTTCTTGTAGACGAGGTCGGTCTGGTCGATGCGCTGCATCGGCTTGTTCGTCGGGATGGGGACGACGCCGAGCTTGTAGGTCGACATGAACTCGGCCGCCTCGGTCTCGGCGGTACCGGTCATGCCGGAGAGCTTCTGGTAGAGGCGGAAGTAGTTCTGCAGCGTGACGGTGGCGAGGGTCTGGTTCTCGGCCTTGACCTCGACACCTTCCTTCGCCTCGATCGCCTGGTGGATGCCCTCGTTGTAGCGGCGGCCCATCAGGATGCGGCCGGTGTGCTCGTCGACGATGAGCACCTCGCCGTTCATCACGACGTAGTCCTTGTCCTTCTTGAACAGGGCGACGGCCTTGATGGAGTTGTTCAGGAACGAGATGAGCGGGGTGTTCGCCGACTCGTACAGGTTCTCGATGCCGAGGTAGTCCTCGACCTTCTCGATGCCGGGCTCGAGGACACCGACGGTGCGCTTCTTCTCGTCGACCTCGTAGTCCTCGCCCGGGGTGAGGCGCTTGGCGATCGAGGCGAACTCGGTGAACCAGCGGTTGGCCTCGCCCGAGGACGGACCGGAGATGATGAGCGGCGTGCGGGCCTCGTCGATGAGGATCGAGTCGACCTCGTCCACGACGGCGAAGAAGTGACCACGCTGCACCATGTCGGACGCCTGCCACGCCATGTTGTCGCGCAGGTAGTCGAAGCCGAACTCGTTGTTGGTGCCGTACGTGATGTCGGCGGCGTACTGCTCGCGGCGCTCGGCCGGGGTCTGGTTCGCGATGATGCAGCCGGTGGTCATGCCGAGCGCGCGGAAGACGCGGCCCATGATCTCGGACTGGTACGACGCCAGGTAGTCGTTGACCGTGATGACGTGCACGCCGCGCGACGGGATCGCGTTGAGGTAGGCGGCGGTCGTCGCGACGAGGGTCTTGCCCTCACCGGTCTTCATCTCGGCGATGTTGCCGAGGTGCAGGGCCGCGCCACCCATGAGCTGCACGTCGAAGTGCCGCATGCCCAGGGTCCGCTTCGCGGCTTCACGCACGGCGGCGAACGCCTCGGGCAGGAGGTCGTCGAGGGTCTCGCCGTTGGCGTACCGCTCGCGCAGCTCCTTGGTCTCGTCGTGGAGTTCCTCGTCGGTGAGGCTCGAGAAGTCGTCCTCGAGGTCGTTGATGGCCGAGGCGTACGCCTTCAGCCGGCGGAGGGTTCGTCCTTCGCCGATGCGGAGGACCTTCTCCAGCACGTTTGCCACGTGAACTCCTTACGAGGTCGTCGCGCGCGACCTGCACGCCCGATCGACCAGTCATGCTAGCAACCCGCGAACCCACGGCGCTGTGAGCGGCGCGGTTGTCGCGGACACGGGTGTGCGCGGCCCGCGAACGGACCGCGCACACGGTGGGGGGCCGGAGGCCCCGAGTCGGATCAGGCGATCGCGGCTGCGCGCTCCGCGTCGGTGTCGACCGCGGCCGGCGCCTGGCCTGCGGGCACCTCGTCGATGCCGATCACGCCGTAGTCCCAGCCCTTGCGTCGGTACACGACACTCGGACGGCGGGTCTCGGCGTCGAGGAACAGGTAGAAGTCGTGCCCGACGAGTTCCATGTAGTACAGGGCGTCGTCGACCGTCATCGGGGCGGCCTCGAAGACCTTGTGCCGGATGACGACCGGGCTGTAGACCTCGTTCTCGTCCTCGGCGGCCTCTTGGTCGACGACCGGGACGGCACCGGTCGCGACGTCCTCGATGAGCTTGCCGTCGGCCGGGACGACGCCCATGCCGTCGAACCCGCTGCCGGCGGCCTCGGCGACCGAGGTGGGGCGGTGCCGCCCGTGGTGCACCTTGCGGCGGTCACGCGCCCGACGGAGGCGTTCCATGATCCGCGCGAAGGCGAGGTCGAAGGCGGCGTACTTGTCCGACGCCGCGGACTCGGCCCGTACGAGCGGCCCCGGTCCGATCAGCGTGAGCTCCACGCGGTCCTCGCCCTGGCTGCCGCTCGACTTCTCGTGGTGGCGGCTGATGCGCACCTCGAAGGCGAGGGCGCGGTCGGCGAGCACGTCGATCTTCTCGGACTTCTGTTCGACGTAGGTGCGGAAACGGTCGGTGACCCCGACGTTCCGGCCCGTGATCGTCACGTCCATGTGGCGGCTCCCATCCAGTGTCGGCGCGTCGCCTCCGTCCGGCGACCCGAACGCCTTGTCGCGAGGCTAGACCCGGCGCACCCTCGGCGTCACGGGGAGGCGGCGAGTCCGTCGGACACTCACCGGACACACAGCGGCCACCGGGTGTTCACCGATCATCAGTCGTCGACGCTCGCCACGGCGACGCAGCGCACCACCCGACCGCCCGCCGCCCGCACCGCTCGGACGCCCTCGGCCATCGTGACGCCCGTCGTCACGACGTCGTCGACGAGCACGACGTCGCGGCCGTCGACACCGGTCGCCCGCAGGGTCCCGACGGTCGCGGCGACGCGTTCCACCGCCGACCGCTCCTTCTGCCCCGGTCCGGATCGCCGTCGTCCGGCAGGGGTCCGGCCGAGGCACCCCGTGTGCCGGACACCGCCGCGGGCGAGCAGCAGCACCACCGGGTCGAACCCACGGCGGCGGGCACCCGCGCGGGACGGCGGCACCCGGAGCACCACGGTGCCGTCCGGGGCCGCGGCGAGCGCCGCGCGGACGAGGGCACCGAAGCGGACGCCGAGCGGACGTGCGACGTCGACCCGGCCCCGGAGCTTGAGTTCGAGGACCAGGGTGCGGACCAGCCCCTCGTACTCGAAGGCCGCGTCGAGCCGGACGCCGGCGACCAGCCGGACCCGCCTCGGCCGTGCGTCGAGCGCCGCGCGGCACGGTGGGCAGAGCGCGCGGTCCGGGCGGCCGCAGCCCAGGCAGGCGACCGGCAGGACGAGCCCGAGCACGGCGAGCAGGGCGTCACGCCACGGGGTGGGGGCGTCGTCAGGGGGCATGCCCACGACTGTGGTGGTGACCGGACGACGGCGGTGGGCCGGCGTGCCGGACGGTGGACGGGCCTCCAGGCAGGGCGGGGTGTGGAGGACGGTGGCGTCAGCGCTGGACGCCGAGCACGTCGGCGGTGACGCCCGTCGAGTCCCAGCCGCCCCCGGTGGACTGCAGGACGTCGCCGCTCGACATCCGCAGCAGCAGCGCGCCGCCGCTGCCGCCGCTGATCGCGGTGGCGCGCCCGTCGGGCTTCGGCAGGGTGCTCGACTTGCCGCCGATGGTGGTGCGGACGATGTTCGGACCGGTCGGCGTCTGCCCGACCGAGGCGACGTCGGTGTCGTTCACCCACGCGGCGTCGACCGCGGTGCCGCTGGCGGCCTGCACGCGGACCGGGGCGCCGAACGAGGTCGGTGACCGGTCGGACCCGCGGATGATCGCCATCACGTACAGGCCGGGGCCGTCCGCGGTCTCGATGAGTGCGAGGGCCCTGGTGGAGTCGCGGGACACCTGGAACGACACGAGGTCGCCGCGCGGCAACGTGGTGCGCACCTGGTGGGGGTCGCCGCCGAGGCCGTACGCGGTGATGTGACGGGTGTCGGACTGCTGCCCCACCCAGACGAAGCCGAGGTCGTCGACGGCGGGGGCGACGAGGTCCTCGCGGGCGTCGACGCGCAGGCGGTCCTTGCCGCGCACGACGACGACGCCGTCCCGGTTGCCGACGGCGGCGGTGGTGCCGGACGCCGACAGGGCGATCGAGGTCGGGTCGAGGCCGGCGATCGCGGCCCCGACGCCGCTGCCGAGCTCGGCGACCTTGCCGGTGCCCGAGGCGGCGTAGCCGACGACGCCGTCCTCGTCGACCAGGGGTCGGGGGTCGACGTCGGGGTTCTGCTGGGCGTCGGCTCCCCCGGAGTCCGGCACCGACAGCGTCGCGCCCTCGATCGTCATCGACACCGACGAGATGGTGGCGACCGAGGCGAGGGACTTGCTGAGCTGTTCGCGCATCCGGACCTTGTCGATGGTGCTCGCGCCCAGGGCGTCCCTCGACAGGTCGACCAGGGCCGTGCCGCTGTCGATCGTCACGGCGTTGAGCGACAGCTGGGTGCCCTCCGGGAACGACGAGACGACGGCGCCCTTCAGCCAGTCGGCGGGGCCGGCGAGCAGGGCGCTGGCGATGCGGGTGCTGGTGGAGGAGCGTGCGAGGAACCAGCGCTGGTCGGGCACGAGGAAGCGGTAGGTCGGGTCGTAGAAGTACAGGGCGTGTGCCTGGAACACCGACTCGAAGCTGACCGGCGACAGGATGATGCCGTCCGGGGCGTAGGCGATGCGCCACTCGCCGTCCTCGCGGACGAACTGGAACGTCAGCGTCGACGAGGTCGGGCGGACCGCCTGGGTGTACTCCCCGTCGGAGTCGACCGTGGCGCTGGCCGTCATCGTGTAGGTGAGCTCGCGGTCGTCGGCGCGCTCGACGGTGCCGCTGCCGTCCCGGATCGTGACGCCCTGCCGGGGGTTCCACCGCTGGGCGAAGTCGGCGGCCAGGAACTGCCGGGCGATCGCGTAGTTGTCCTGGGCACCGGTGGCGGCGGCGATGAACCCGCGGAGGATCGCCGTCTGGTCGGACCCGGTGATCGGCTTGTCCGGCCGGAAGTCGACGCCCGAGAGCGACTCGTCCTTGATGGTCTGCCCGGTGCGCACGGCACCGTCGGTCGGGATGGCCGCACAGGCGGTGACCGCGAGCAGGCTGACCGCGGCGAGCGCGACGGCGAGGACGTGGCGGATCCGGTGGCGCATCAGGACTCCTCTCGCACGGCGCGGGGGCCGTCGTACGACTCGTCGAGCTCGGGCAGCGGGATGGCCGAGGTGGCGGTGGTGCCCTGCTCGTTGCGGGGCAGGGTGAGCACGAACGTCGATCCCGCGCCCGGTCGGGACCACACGTCGATGCGCCCGCCGTGGAGCTTCGCGTCGCCGAGGCTGATCGCGAGGCCGAGGCCGGTGCCGCCGATGGTGCGCTTGCGGCTCGGGTCGGCCCGCCAGAAGCGGTCGAACACCCGTGCGGCGTCCTCCGGCGGCATGCCGACGCCCTGGTCGCGGACGGCGATGGCGACGGTGCGTGCGTCGCTGTCGACGACGACCTGCACGGGCTTCGCGTCGCCGTGCTCGATGGCGTTGCCGACGAGGTTGCGCAGGATCCGTCGGACCCGCTTGGCGTCGAGCCGCATCGTGGTGTGGCCGCCGGGGGTCGCGAGCTGCAGGTCGATGCCGGCGCGTTCGGCCAGCGGGCGGAACTCCTCGACGATGTCCGCGGCGAGGGAGGCCGGCACGACGGGTGCGGTGTCGAGCTGCACCGCCTGGGCGTCGTACCGGGAGATCTCGAGCAGGTCGGCGAGGAGCATCTCGAAGCGCTCCACCTGGGCGTGCAGGAGCTCGGCGGACCGGCCGACCGACGGTTCGAACGCGTGCCGGGAGTCGTAGAGCATGTCGCCGGCGAGCCGGATCGTGGTGAGCGGGGTACGGAGCTCGTGCGACACGTCGGAGACGAACCGCTGCTGCACGCGGGAGAGCTCGGCGAGCTGGGTGATCTGGCGGCTGACCGCCTCGGCCATCCCGTTGAAGCTCCGTGCCAGGGTCGCCAGGTCGTCCTGGCCGCGCACCGGGATGCGTTCGTCGAGGCGCCCCGCGGCGATCTTCCGGCTCGTCTCGGCGGCACCGCGGATCGGCACGACGACGAGCCGGACGACGAGCGAGGTGACCAGGGCGATGAGCACCATCAGGGCCACACCGCCGATCGAGAGCGTCTGGGAGACGAAGTCCAGGGTCTGCTGCGCGTCGGAGAGGTCGTAGACCAGGTAGAGCTCGTACTGGCCGGCGCTCGGGATCTGCAGCGTGGAGCCGACGGCGAGGCCCGGCACCCGGCGCCCGTCGTCGTCGAGTTCGACGGGCTGCAGGCTGAGCCGACCGGTGTTCTGCGCGACCTCCTTGCGCAGGGCGTCGGTGATCACCGCGTCCGGGAAGTCCTGGCTGGCGATCGTCTGCAGCGTCTGCGGGGTGGACTGGTCCGGGCTCCGCTCGATGGCGATGCTCGTGCCGCCCGGGCTCGTCGTGTTCGACAGGATCGCCTGCTGCGCCTCGTTCTGCAGGGTCTCGAGCTCGGACTGGTTGTTGTCCTCGGCCGCCGTCGCCGCGTCGAAGATCCCCTGGGCGACGATGGTGGCCCGTGCGGATTCGGACTCGATCTGGTCGCGGCGCTGCGAGTAGACGTTCGTCGAGATGCTCACCATGACCGCGGTGCCGATGATCCCCACCGCGAGCCCGGTCGTCATCACGGTGATGGCGACCGAGCGGAACATGAGCGAGCGCCGCCACAGGTAGGCGATCGGACGCCAGGCGCGTCGGAGCCAGCGCCGCATCCGGCGACGGCTGCGGTCGACGACGCCGATCGAGACGGTGGTGCTGCCGGCCCCACCCGCACCGCCGGACCCACCGGCGCCGGTGGCCCGGCCGGCGCCGCCGACCCGGCCGGAGCGTGCCGAGCCCGGCGGGCGCGTCGAGGGCGGCACGGTGCTCAGGCTCCTCCGGCGCGGTACCCGACGCCGCGGACCGTGGTGACGGTCTTCGGGTTGTCCGGGTCGTGCTCGATCTTCGCGCGGAGCCGCTGCACGTGCACGTTCACCAGACGGGTGTCCGCCTTGTAGTGGTAGCCCCAGACCTGCTCGAGCAGCATCTCGCGGGTGAACACCTGGTTCGGCTTCTCGGCGAGCGCCCGGAGCAGGTCGAACTCGAGCGGCGTGAGCGCGATCACGGTGTCGCCGCGGCGCACCTCGTGCCCGGCGACGTCGACCGTGACGTCGCCGACGTGCAGCACGGTGGCGTCGGACGCGCTCGGCCGCAGGCGGGTCCGGATGCGCGCGACGAGCTCCTTCGGGTTGAAGGGCTTCACGACGTAGTCGTCGGCACCGTTCTCGAGCCCGAGGACGACGTCGGCGGTGTCGCTCTTCGCCGTGAGCATGATGATCGGCGTGCCGCTCTCGGCACGGATGCGCTTGCACACCTCGATGCCGTCGATGCCGGGCAGCATGACGTCGAGCAGGACGAGGTCCGGCTTGGTGGCGTGGAACGCGTCGACGGCGTCGTTGCCGTCGGCGCTGAACTCGGGTTCGTACCCCTCGGAGCGGAGCACGATGCCGATCATCTCGGAGAGGGCCTGGTCGTCGTCGACGACGAGGATGCGCGGTGTCATGTGATCTGGACTCCGGGTGGCGTGCGGGTGCCGTGGTCGGCACGTGTCCCCACACGATAGCCGAGGCCCCGCCGCGCCGGGTTTTCCGCCAGGATGGGGGTGGACCGTGCAACGCTGGCTCGGTCCGACACGACGAGGGGGCTGGAGTCATGTCCGATTGGCACACACCGGGCGGTGGGCAGCAGGGTGCGCCGACGCCGCCGGCGTCCGGACCGGCGCCGGGACCAGGACCAGGACCAGGACCCCAGCCTGGAGGCCCGCCCCGCTTCTCCGTGCCGCCGCAGCCCGCCCCGGGGCCGGGTCCGGGGCGACCGGGCGGTCCGTCCAGTGGCTCGCGTCCGGTGATCCCGCTGCGCCCGCTCGGTCTCGGGGACATCCTGGCCGGCGCGTTCACGGTCTTCCGCCGGAACGCCCGCGTGCTGCTGCTCTGGAGCGTGCTGCTGAGCGGTGTGCTCGGCCTGCTCTCGACGCTGGCCAGCACCTTCGGGCAGCGGGCGTTGCAGTCGCGGATGTTCTCGGCCCTCGACGGCGGCAGCGGTGCCGACTCGGTGGTCGCTGGCACGCTGACGCTCACGGCACTGCTCTCGGTCGTGCTGCCGTTCCTCGCCTACCTCGGTCGCGGGTTCCTGGTGGCGCCGGTCGCCGCCGACACCGGGCAGCGGGTCCTCGGCCGTCGCGCCACGTTCCGGGGGCTGTGGGCGCTGCTCGCCGGCCGCCGGTGGTCCGTCGTCGCGTGGATGCTCGTGCAGATCGGGGCCGGTGTGGTCCTCGCACTCCTGGCTGGGCTCGTGTTCTTCGGGGTGTTCGCGGCCATGGGCGCCGCCGACTCCGGCACCGGGTGGTTCGTGCTGGTGCTCGTGCTGTTCGTGCTCGGCATCGGTGTCGTCGTCGTGTGGCTCGCCACGCGCTTCGTGCTCACCGTCCCGACCATCGCGCTCGAGGGCCGGCCGGTCTTCGCCGCAGCCGCACAGTCGTGGCGCCTGACCCGCGGGGCCTTCTGGCGGACCTTCGGCATCCTGCTGCTCGTGCACCTGATGTTCGGGTTCGCGGCGTCCATCGCGTCGATCCCGCTCACCATCGGCGCCGTGCTCGTCGGGGGCACGTTCGACCCGCTCGGGCAGACGGGTGGCACGTCGGGAGCCGGCACCGGTGCGGTCATCGCCATCGTCGTCGGGAGCCTGCTCGCGATCGCGGTGCAGTGCATCACCGACGTGCTGAGCGCCTCGATCACGACGTTCCTCGCCATCGACCGGCGGATCCGCACCGAGGCGCTCGACCAGCGGATCGCGTCGCACCTGGACTCCGGGCAGCCGACCGACCCGTTCGCCCCGTCCGAGCCCGTCGCACGCCCGCCGTGGCCGCCGCAGCAGCAGTGGGGTGGCCAGCAGTGGCAGGCGCAGCAGCAGCCGTGGCCCGGGCAGCAGCAGTGGCAGCCCGGTCAGCAGCAGCAACCCTGGCAGCCCGGTCAGCAGCAGCAACCCTGGCAGCCCGGCCAGCAGCAGCAACCCTGGCAGCAGGGTCCGGGCCAGGCACCGCCGAACGGCTCCGCGTGACGGCGGTCGACCCGGACGAGGCGCGTCGCCTGCTCGAGCGCGAGCTCGAACGGTCCGCCTACGACGGTGCCCGGCCGACGTGGTGGGACCGTGCCTCGCGCTCCTTCCTCGACTGGCTCGGGTCGCTCCGCGCCGACGGCATCGACTCCCCCTCGGCGGCCCGCACCGCGCTGGTGATCGCGATCGTGGTGCTCGTCGCGGTCGTCGTGCTCGTCGTCGTCGCCCGCGGACTCCCCCGCCGGCGCGCGCGGGCCGGTGACGGTGACACCGGCGGGGTGTTCGACGCCGACGACCTGCGCTCCGCCCGGGAACTCCTCGAAGCGGCCCAGGCCGCCGTCCGTCGCGCCGATTGGTCGGCAGCGGTGCTCGACGGGTTCCGCGCGATCGCCAGGGGTCTCGGCGAGCGCGACCTGGTGCCCGACGTGCCCGGAGCCACCGCGCGGACGATCGCCGCACGGGGCGCCGTGCCGTTCCCCGCGTCGGCCGGTGCACTCGACGCGGCAGCGACCGCCTTCGACGCGGTCCGGTACCTCGGTGCCGACGCCGACGAAGCCGCGGCCCTGCGCGTGCTCGACACCGAGCGGACCGTCCGGCAGGCCCGGCCCGCCCGGGCCGAGGGACCGGTGGTGCCGGCATGACGACCGAAACCGCCACGCGGACGAGCGCCGGACCGACTCCTGCTCGGGCTCCGGCTCCGGCCGAGGGACGCCGGTTCCGCATCGGGTTCTGGGTCGCGATCGTCCTGGTCGGCGTCCTGCTCGCCGCGCTGACCGCCGTCGTGCAGGGCACCGACCCGGACGCACCGCGCGCACTCGACCCGACCTCGACGACGGCCAGTGGTTCTGTCGCGCTGGTCCGGGTGCTCGAACAGCGGGGCACCGCGGTCTCCGTCACCGACACCGTCGACGGCGTCGGCGGGATCGACGGCGGCACGGTGTTCATCGACGACGCCGACGGGGCGCTCGACCCCGCCGTCGCGGAACGCATCGCCCGCACGGCGCGGCACGTCGTGGTCGTCGGGACGAGCGGCGCCGGCCTCGATGCGCTGCTCGGGGTCCCGGTCGACCCGCCCGCCCAGATCGACGGTGACGCCACCGTCTCGACGGCCTCGTGCGGGATCCCGGCGGCGGCCTCGGCTGCCCGGGTGACGACCGCCGGCTCCGGGTACACCGTGGACGACGACGCCGCCGAGCGGTGCGCGCCGACGGGCGAGGGCGGTTCCCGGGTCTGGGGCCTCGTGCGCACCACGACCCCGGGCGGCGACGTCACCCTGCTCGGCACGACCTCGGCGTTCCGGAACGACACGATCGCCACCGCCGGGAACGCCGCGCTCGCCCTCGGGCTGCTCGGCGCCGACGAGCGACTCGTCTGGTACACCCCGGCCGTCGGCACCCCCGACGCCGCACCGACCCTCGGCGAGCTCGCCCCGCCGTGGGTCCCGAGCGCCCTCGCACTGCTCGCCCTCGTCGCCGTGGCGGCCGGTGTCTGGCGGGGCCGACGGCTCGGCCCGCTCGTCGTCGAGCGGTTGCCCGTCGTCGTCCGTGCCGCGGAGACCACCGAGGGTCGCGCCCGCTTGTACGCCCGCACCCGTGACCGCACCCACGCCCTCGACACCCTGCGCGTCGCCGCCGTCCGCCGCATCGGCCGGATGCTCGGACTTCCCCGATCGGCCCACGTCGACGAGGTCGTCCGGACCGCGGCCCAGGCCACCGGCATCCCGCACACGCGTGTCGGCGCCGTGCTCGTCGGCGGGACCACCGACGACGACCGTGCACTCGTCGACGGCACCGCCGCGCTCGACGACCTCGAACGCGCCGTCCGCCGGGCGACCTCCGGTGACCGACCGACCTCCGACCCCGACCGACCAGGAGCACGACCGTGACCGACCTGCCCCCTGCCACCACCGAGCACACCGCACCGGAGCACGACCCGGCGACCGCGGCCGGCTCCGACCTGCGCGACGCGTTCGGCCGGGTCCGCACCGAGGTCGCCAAGGCCGTCGTCGGCCAGGAGGGCGCGGTCTCCGGCATGATCGTCGGACTCCTCGCACAGGGGCACGTGCTGCTCGAGGGCGTCCCCGGTGTCGCGAAGACCCTGCTCGTCCGCAGCCTCGCCGCCGCGATGACGCTCGACACGAAGCGCATCCAGTTCACGCCGGACCTGATGCCCGGCGACGTCACCGGGTCGCTCGTCTACGACGCCTCGACCGGGACGTTCCCGTTCCGCGAGGGCCCCGTCTTCACGAACGTCCTGCTCGCCGACGAGGTCAACCGCACGCCGCCGAAGACCCAGTCGGCCCTGCTCGAGGCGATGGAGGAACGCCAGGTGAGCGTCGACGGCGACGCCCGGGCCCTGCCGGACCCCTTCTTCGTCGCCGCGACGATGAACCCGATCGAGTTCGAGGGCACCTACACGCTGCCCGAGGCGCAGCTCGACCGGTTCCTGATGAAGCTGACGCTCGACATCCCGCCGCGCGACGTCGAGTGGCAGGTGCTCCGGCGCCACGCCGACGGGTTCGTCCCGCGCGACGTCCGGTCGGCCGGCATCACCCCGGTGGTCGGCGTCGACGAGGTCGTCCGTGCGCAGCGTGCCGTCCGCGGCGTCGGGGCCCGCGACGACGTGCTCGCGTACATCGTCGACCTCGCCCGGGCCACCCGGCAGGCGCCGTCCGTCCGCGTCGGGGTGAGCCCCCGCGGAGCGACGGCACTGCTCGCGGCCGCCAAGGCCTGGGCCTGGCTCACCGGCTACGACGCGATCACGCCGGACCACGTGCAGGCCATGGCCCTGCCGGTCTGGCGGCACCGCCTGCGGGTCGCCGCCGACGCCGAGCTCGAGGGCGTCGGTGCCGACGGCGTGCTCCAGCAGGTGCTCGAGCAGGTGCGGGTGCCGATCTAGTGGCGGTCTCCGGCCGGTTCGTCGCGCTCCTCGCCGTCGCCCTCGTGCCCACCGTGCTGCTCGGCAGCGGGTGGGCCGGTCTGGCGTGGGTCGGGGTGGTGCTGCTCGCCGCGGCGCTCGACGTCGTGCTCGCCGCCGACCTGCGACGGGTCCGCGTGGAGCGGCGGATGCCCCGGCTCGCTCGACGCGACAGCACCGCGGACGGCACCCTCGTGCTCGCCAACGACGGCTCCCGGACGGTCCGCGGTGTGGTCCGTGACATGTGGGAGCCGTCGGCCGGCCACCGTCCCCGTCGGATCCGGATGACGGTCCCCGCCGGGGAGCGACGGACGGCCCGGATGCGCTTCACACCGTTCCGTCGTGGTCGACGCCGCACCACCGGGGTCGCCGTGCGGTCCTTCGGTCCCCTGGGCCTCGCCGCACGGCAGCGGGTCGTCGCGGCACCGGGCGAACTCGTCGTGACGCCGCCGTTCCGCTCCCGGCGGCACCTGCCGTCACGGTTGGCACGGCTCCGCGAGCTCGACGGCGAGACCACGCTGCAGCTCCGCGGGCACGGCACCGAGTTCGACTCGCTGCGCGACTACGTGCGCGGCGACGACGTGCGGTCGATCGACTGGCGCGCCACCGCGCGGCGGCAGGACCTCGTCGTCCGCACCTGGCGTCCGGAACGCGACCGACGCGTGGTCGTCGTGGTCGACGCGGGCCGGGCGGGTGCCGGCCGCGTCGCCGACGAACCCCGACTCGACACGTTCATCGAGTCGGCGCTGCTCCTCGGTGCCCTCGCGGCAGCCGCCGGTGACCGCGTCGACCTGGTGGTCCTCGACGACACCGCACACGACCGCGTGCACGGCGCCACCCGCACCGACGTCGTGCAGCGCTTCGGCGAGGCACTCGCGATGGCCGAACCCGGGCTCGCCGCGACCGACTGGGCATCCGTGCCCGCACTCGTCGACTCGATCACGACCTCGCGCGCCATGGTCGTCCTCGCCTCGAGCCTCGACTCCGTCGGCGCCTCGGGCGACCTGCTCGCCGTGCTCCCCCGGCTGTCCCGACGGCACGCGGTCGTCGTGACGAGCATCGAGGACCCGGCCGTCCAGCGGATGGCGCGCGGCGGGGTGGACCCGACCACGGCGATCCGCACGGCGCGGGGCGGAAAGGTGCCGGGCCTCCCGACCGGCGCGGAGCGCGACGTCTACCGACGCGCGGCCGCCGAACGCACCCTGCTCGACGCGGACGGTGCGGCCGACGTCGCACGGCGCTCCGGCGCCGAGGTCGTGCGCGGCGCACCGGCGGACGTCCCGCCGCTCGTCGCCGACGCCTACATCCGGGCGAAGGCCACCGGCCGGCTCTGAACCGGGACGGACGTCAGCCGGCCACCAGGGCGGTGGAGCCGCGCTCGAACTCCTCGAGGTCGCCGCGCTCCCCCGCTCGGTACGCGCGGCCGCCGAGCACCCACTGGTAAGCGAGCACCGCGACCAGGGCGAGGGTGCCGATGCCGATCTTGATCGGCCACGGCCAGTCCTGCCGCGTCACCACGCCCTCGACGATGCCGGACAGCAGCAGGGTCAGGGTCAGGCCGATCGCGATGGTGATGAGTGCGCGGCCGTCCTCGGCGAGGGCCTGGGCGCGCGTGCGTCCAGGCCCCGGCGCCACCCACGACCAGAAGATCATCAGCCCCGCACCGCCGGCGAGGAACACCGAGTAGAGCTCGAGCTGCCCGTGCGGGGAGATGTAGAGGAAGAAGTCGGCAAGGCGGCCCTGGGAGTGCATGATCGCGGCGGAGACCCCGAGGCTGACGGCGTTCTGCATGATCGAGAACGGCACGAAGACCCCGGTGATGCCGAACGCCACCATCGTCGCGGCGATGTAGGCGTTGTTCGTCCAGACCTGCGCGGTGAAGGCCCCGAGGCCACGGTCGGAGTAGTAGTCGACGAAGTCCTGCGTGGCGTACCGGCGCAGGGCCTCGTCGCTGCCGAACGTCGCCGTCGCACCCGGGGTGGTGGTGATCCAGACGGCGACGATCGCCCCGATCGCCACCGTCGCGAGCGCGACCCAGATCGTCACCCAGCGGATCCGGTAGAGCGCCGCGGGCAGCTGCCGCGTGAAGAACAGGGCGACGGCGGTCAACGGGTCGACGGGGGTGCCGGTGAAGCGCAGGCGGGTGCGGAACAGCGTGAGCGAGAGCCGGTCGCCGGTCACGGTGCGCGGTGCGGCGCCCCGGATGCGGGCGAGGTCGGTCGCGGCCTCCTGGTAGCCGGCGACGAGCCGGTCGACGTCCGCGCCGGACCGGTGCCGGGCACGCGCCAGACGGTCGAGCTCCTGCCACCGGTCACGGTGCACCTCGGTGTAGGCATCCAGGTCCACGTGTTCCCCCTCAGGTCGCGCGATCTCCGACAGAATGATCCCATGCCGAAGCCCCGCACGCCGCGTGACCTCGCCGACGCCCGGTTCTCGCGCGACCTCGACGAGACCGCCGACGAGCTGGTGGTGGGCGAGGGCGTCGCGCTCGACGTCCAGCCCGCCGGACTCGTGCTGCGACTCGCGGCCGCGCTGCTGGACGGCCTGTGCGTCCTCGTCCTGTTCGTGCTCGCGCTGTTCGGCGTCTGGCGGCTCTGGCCGAGGGGACTCGAGCCGGCCTGGGGTGCTGCGCTCAACATCGTGCTGCTCGTCGTCGTGCTCGTGCTGGTGCCCGCGGCGGTCGAGACCGTGACGAAGGGGCGGAGCGTCGGACGGTTCGCCACCGGCACCCGGGTCGTCCGGCTCGACGGCGGCGCGATCGGGTTCCGGCACGCCTTCACCCGGTCGCTCGTCGGCCTGTTCGAGCTCTGGATGACGTTCGGCTCGGTCGCCCTGCTCGTCGCGCTGTTCGGCAGTCGGCCTCGGCGCCTCGGAGACCTGCTGGCGGGCACGATCGTGCAGCACGAGCGGCTGCCGAAGCAGCGGGACCCCGAGGTGCTGCTGCCCCCGGAGCTCACGGCGTGGGCCGGTGTCGCGGACGTCTCGGCGCTGCCGCAGCGGTTGGAGAACCGCCTCGGTGCGTTCTTCCGCGGGGCTGCACTGATGCGACCCGAACTGCGCGAGGCGGCGGCGCAGACCCTGGCGGCCGAGGTGTCCGCGTTCGCGCACCCGGTGCCGCCCGTCCCGCCCGAGGTCTTCCTGGCCGGGGTCGTCGTGCTGCGGCGTCAGCGGGACGTCCGGGCGCTGGGTGCCCGCGCCGAACTGCTGACCGCCGCGGGGGCGACCGCGGCGGCGCCCCCGCCGGGCTTCCCGCGCTGACGCGCGGCGCGGCGCTGACTGCCCCCGCGCAACACTGCGAAACGGACACAGCACCGCGGAGATCCACGGTGCTGTGTCCGGAACCAGGTTCCGCCGGCCCCAGGCCGCCCCGCCGCGCTCAGTAGCGGTAGTGGTCCGGCTTGAAGGGACCCTCGACCGGCACACCGATGTACGCCGCCTGCTCCGGACGCAGCGACGTCAGCTGCACCCCGAGGGCGTCGAGGTGCAGGCGCGCGACCTTCTCGTCCAGGTGCTTCGGCAGCACGTACACGCCGGTCGGGTACTCCTCGCGCCGGGTGTGCAGCTCGATCTGCGCGAGCACCTGGTTCGTGAACGAGTTGCTCATCACGAACGACGGGTGCCCGGTCGCGTTGCCGAGGTTCATGAGCCGGCCCTCGGACAGCACCAGGATCGACCGCCCCGTCGGCAGCCGCCACTCGTGCACCTGCGGCTTGATCTCGACCTTCGAGACGCCGGGCAGCGCCTCGAGCCCCGCCATGTCGATCTCGTTGTCGAAGTGCCCCACGTTCGCCACGATCGCCAGGTGCTTCAGCCCGAGCATCTCGTCGACCCCGACGACGCCCAGGTTGCCGGTGCACGTGATGACCATGTCGACGGTGTCGACGACGTCCGCCAGGCGCGCGACCTGGTAGCCGTCCATCGCCGCCTGCAGCGCGCAGATCGGGTCGACCTCGCTGACGATGACGCGGGCGCCCTGCCCGCGGAGCGCCTCGGCCGCACCCTTGCCGACGTCGCCGTAGCCGACGACGAAGGCGACCTTGCCGCCGATGAGCACGTCGGTGGCCCGGTTCAGGCCGTCGGGCAGCGAGTGCCGGATGCCGTACTTGTTGTCGAACTTCGACTTCGTCACCGAGTCGTTGACGTTGATCGCCGGGAACTTCAGCTCGCCGTTCCGGAACAGCTCGTACAGACGGTGGACGCCCGTGGTGGTCTCCTCGGTGACGCCCTGGATGTCGGCCGCGATGCGGGTCCAGCGGTCCGACGACGTCTCGAGCGACCGCGCGACGGTGTCGAGCACGATCTTCCACTCGGTGCTCGCGTCCGGCTCGGCGACCGGGGCGGCACCGGCCGCCTCGGCGTCGGCACCGGTGTGCACGAGCATCGTGGCGTCGCCGCCGTCGTCGAGGATCAGGTTCGGTCCGGTCCAGTCGGCACCCGCCGCGGCGGCCTCGTCGCTCCAGTCGAAGATGCGGCTGGTGCACCACCAGTACTCCTCGAGCGTCTCGCCCTTCCACGCGAACACCGGGACGCCGGCGGGGGCGTCCGGGCTGCCGGTGGGTCCGACGGCGACGGCGGCCGCCGCCTCGTCCTGGGTGGAGAAGATGTTGCAGCTGGCCCAGCGCACCTGCGCGCCGAGGGCGACGAGCGTCTCGATGAGCACCGCGGTCTGCACCGTCATGTGCAGGGACCCGGCGATGCGCGCGCCGGCGAGCGGCTGCGACGCGGCGAACTCGTCACGCAGGGACATCAGGCCCGGCATCTCGTTCTCGGCGAGGCGGATCTGGTGCCGGCCGGCCTCGGCGAGGGACAGGTCGGCGACGCGGAACGCAGCAGCGGTGCGGGTTTCGGTGGGCATGCCCACCAGTCTTCCATGCCGGGAGGCGCGGATCACCAGCCGATCCCGGTCACGTTCCCCGGGCCTCCAGACCGACCCCCGCACCCACGTCGCGGACGCGAGCCGTCAGTCGACGTCGCGCGGCAGCGGCTCGCGCCGCACCACCTGCCAGCCGCGCGGGACGCGCAGGGCGGCAGCGTGCCGGGCGCAGAGGTCGTAGCCGTGCGGCTCGACCCGGGTCGACAGCGGTCCGACGACCACCATGGAGTCGCCGTAGTCGTACGTCAGGGTCGACGAAGCGCTGTTGGCACACGCCACCTTGCTGCAGATCCGCACGTCCATCTCGACAGGGAGCCTAGCGGAGCGTCCGGCGCGCACCCGTCCCCGCGTACGATGTGGGGATGCGTCGGAAGCCTCGCCTCGTCACCCCGGTCGACCGCGGTCGGGGGCGCTCCCGGCACGGCCGCGGTGGGCGTTCGAGCGTCACCGGGCCCGAGCTCGCGCCGATCATCACCCGCGCCGAGGCGTTCGACCGGATCGTCGGCGACAGCGCGCACTACCTGCTCGGTCTCTGGCCCGAGGAGCTCTCCGGCGTCGTGTTCCAGGTGGCGGACATGCCGAGCGACACGACCCTGCCGGACGAGATGCCGCGCTGGCGGATCGACCGCGACACCCGCCGCGTGACCGTCTTCCGGATCCCCGTCGAGCGGGTGAACCGGAGCCCCGAGAAGGACGACTCCGACCGCCGCATCATCATCGAGACCGCGGTGTTCCGCGCGGTCGGCGAGCTGATCGGCAAGGACCCCTGGGACCTGGCGCCGGACCGCTACCGGCACTGGTGAGCCGGGCGGACCTCGCCCGGCGTCAGGGGTAGACGCGGACCGGGGTGGAGACGTCGGTCGCCGGGCGCACCGGGAAGCCGGCGATACCGTCGGCCCCGCGGTAGGTCACACCCGCGACGATGCCCTCCGTCCCGGTCAGCGTGAGCTGCTTCGCGGTCTGCACCGGGAGCGTCACGGTCGCGCCGGACAGGATCTTCAGCGTGCGTCGCTCGTCGCCCGACCGCACCGTGACGGAGCGGTCCTGGCGGGTGGGGTTCACGAAGTTCAGCCGCACGCCCTCGCCCGGGGCGATGGCGGTGATCGTCCGGTCCCCCAGCGGCTCGGCCGAGGCAAACCACCCGAGGTCGGTGCCGCTGCTGGCACCGTCGGTCGGCGTCGTGGTGCGTGCACCGGTGACGACCGGCTCGGTCGAGGTGACGGTGAACGAGTACCGGCCGTCCGGGAAGTCGTCGAGCGCGACGTCGGTGACGACCCCGGGCTCGGCGGTGGCGTTGACGGTCGTACCGCCGCCGTCGGCCGTGCTGATGCCGAGGGTGACGCGCGCCGACTTCGTGCCGGGGACGAACAGCCGGACGATCGGCGCCGCGTCGGCCGTGTCGTCGCCGCGCTGGGCGGCCTGCGCGTCGGCGAGGGCGACGGCGGGGATGACCTGCGAGCGGGACGGCGCGGCCCCACCGGAGACGATGTCGTAGCCGCCCGGGGTGAGGGTGCGGACGACGGACTCCTGCATGTGCGCGACGATCTGGCCGCCGGACGACGTGACGTGCACGACCGTCGAGGCGGCGTCGGACACGAAGCCCGACAGCGGGACGACCTTCTGCGTGTTCGGCGCGACGACGATGCCGGTGGTCCCGGGTGCGCTGACCGTCCCCGAGCCGTCGAAGATCGTCAGGTCGACCGTGGCGTTCACGTCGGTCGGGTTCGAGAGCGTCACGAGGCTCGTCCGACCGGTCTCCGTCGAGCCGCCGACGAGCCACGTGGACTGGGTCGGGTCGTCGCACGAGGCGGCGCCGGCGCCCACCAGGTCGCCGCTCGAGACACTCTGGAAGCTGCTGCCCGCGACCTGCGGCGTCGTCTCGCCGGCGGGGGCCGTCAGGAGTCGGGGGTCGCTGCCGCCGGTGGTCGAGGAGTCGAGCGAGGACCGCTCGACCGTCGAACCGGTCGTCGCGGTCGCGACGGTCGCGGTGCCGACGGTGCTCGCCTGCGTCGCGTCGTTGCCGGCGTCGTCGGACAGGCGCAGCGCACTGCCGGCGCAGACACGCTCGGCGGCGGCGGGGACCGGCGTGACGGTGCGCCCGGCCGGTCGACCCGGTTCGGACTCGGTGCCGATGGCGTGCGCCGCGGTGACGGCACCCGCGGCGACGACGACGGCGACGGCCGTGGCGGTGCCGCGGACGATCCAGCGCCGGACCGAGGACGGGTTGGTGCTCATTCGTCGCGCTCCTCGTCGAAGGTGGTGGCGGGTTCCTCGGCCTCGATGACGTTCGAGGTGGCACGGCGGCGGCGCGGGGCCGTCGGGACCGCGAGGAGTGCTGCGGCGCCGAAGACCACGCCGAGCACGACGAGGTACAGCACGTGGGTGGCCTGGGTCGCCGCGGAGCCGGAGCGGGTGCGGTCGACCTCGCCCTCGTAGTGGAACAGCTGGCCGTTCGTGGTCTCGCCGATGCTCGTGAAGAGCGCGTTCTGACCGATCGCACCGGCGGCCCGGTCGTGCACCGTCTGCGCCTCGGGGTCGTCACCGGCGTCGTCGATCAGCACGAAGCTCACGCCGAGCTCGCGGAGCGCCGGCCGGGGGTCGTACCCGCTGCGGCTCGCCAGGTTGCCGGCGAGCGTCGTCAGCCGTGCGCCGGACTCGCTCAGCCGGAGTGCGGTGGCGTCGAGCGTCGACTGGTCGTCGAGGGTGGAACCCTGCCCGCGCTCGAGCGTGACGGCGAGCGAACCGTCGTCCTGCGGGACGACCACGAGCGTGCCGACGTCCGGGTTCGCCTGGGCCTCGGCGTTCACGTACGCGCTGAGCACCCGGCCGGTGGTCGGCTCGATCGTGGCGGTGCCGAGGTAGAACGCCGCGAAGGCCGGAGCCACGGCCACACCGGCGAGCACGGTCGCGACCAGCCCGGTGACCGGAGCGGCCTTCGGCAGCACGTCGATGCCGATGCAGGCCGCGACCACGAGAGCGAGCCAGTACACGGACAGACCGCTGCCGGGCCAGACGATGGTGGTGGTCGACCCGACACCGGTGACCGTGACGTGGGTGGCGGCGAAGGCCGTGGCGAAGCCGAGGAGCGCGATGACGAGCGCCGAGCCCGCGACCGCCCAGCGGTGGCCGAGCATCGCCCCGATCGCGGCGGCGGCCACGGGGAGCGCGAGGACGGCCATCACGATCGGCAGGACCGTGGCGACCAGCGCGAGTCCGGACGTCGCGGGGAGCCAGCCGCTCCAGTCGGGCAGGGGCTGTCCGATGGCGAGCTGGAGCGCGGACGGCGCCCGGGTCGCGGACGGCGCACCCGGGTCGGCGAACACCGCGAGCAGGTTGCCGCGTGCCGCCTGCGCCAGGATCAGCGGCAGGAAGAGCACCGCGGTCGGCACCGGGATGAACAGGCGACGGTGGGCCCGGCGCCAGCCGACCAGGAGCGCCACGAGCCAGCCGACCAGCAGGACCGGCAGCAGCGACGGCGCCGAGGCGGCGACGACGGCGAACAGGAGCGACGCTCCCGAGGCCCAGGCCCACGAGCGGTGCGCCTCGAGCACGGCGACGAACAGCCACGGCAGCACCAGGTGCGCGATCACGGCGCCGAGGTGTCCGGTCGTCACGGCTCCGACGAGCGACGGGGCGATCGCGTAGAGCGACGCACCGATGACCGGCACCCAGGTGCGGGTCGTGACCTTGCGGACCGCGAACCAGGCCCCCAGTGCGGACAGCGGGAACGCGACGAGCATGACGAGCACGACTGCGGTGGACGGCGACCAGAACACGATCGAGCCGAGCACGGCGAGCACCGCGGCGAAGGGGTCGGACGGGCCGGTGAAGCCCGTGCCGAGCGAGTGGAAGCCGTACCCGACGTTCTGCCAGAGCTGTCCCGGCGTCGCGGAGAGCGGCAGGAGTCCCCCGCCGGTCAGGGCCGGCGACCCGAGCAGCGGGTAGAGCGTCACGACGCTGAGGACCGCGGCGGCCAGGACCACCCAGATGCCGCCGTCGCTCAGGAACGACGCCCGGGCGATCGGGGCGTCCTCCGCACGGGCGAGTTCGACGTCCCGCGAGGTGGTGCGGTGCTCGTGCACCCGACGCCAGCTGACACGGAGCGGTTCGACGGCGGCCCAGCCGAGCTTCTTCGTGCGGGCGAGGTTCTTGCGCGCCCGCCCCGTGCCGCCGCCGAACGCGACGGCGAACGCGGCGGAGAGCTCGGGGACCACGGCGGCGGGGTGCTTCGCGACCAGGTGACCGAGCGCGCGGCCGATCGCGAACGGCACGAGCGTGAGCCAGTGCAGCCAGACCAGCGCGGCGGGCGCGTAGGTCATCCGGCGGTGCAGCTGCGCCTGCCGGTGCATCCGGACGCGCCGCGCCTCGGACACGCGTTTGCGGCCGAACTCCTCGATCGGTCCGGCGCTGGTGACCTTGGCCTCCGGCACGAGGGCGACACGGTGTCCGGCGAGGCGGACCCGCACCGAGAAGTCGAGGGCCGCGTCGACGTCCGGCAATGCCGGGTCGAAGCCGCCGAGCTCGTTCCAGACGGAGCGGCGCACGAGCATGCCGCCCGCGGCGACACCGAGCACGTCGGTGTTGCGGTCGTGCTGGCCCTGGTCGAGCTCGTCCTGCACCAGCACGATCGACCGGCCGAAGCGCATCATGCTCTCGCCGAAGGCGCGGATGAGCGAGGGGTCGTCGTCGGCGACGAGCTTCGGACCGGCGACGACGACCGAGGGCGCGATCTCGACGGCGGACAGCAGGTCGGCGAGTGCGGTCGGCGCCGGCGCGTTGTCGTGGCCGAGGACCCACAGCCACTCGTCGACCGGCTCGTCGGTCGCCGCGGGCGGCGCGCTGCGCTCGCCCTGGCGGACGGCGTCACCGAACGCGGTGCCGGCGGGCAGCCGGACGAGCTGCGCGGACCCGCCGAAGGACAGTTCGGCGGTCGATCCGTCGGTCGTGCCGACGTCGACGACCACCAGGTTCTCGGGGTGGCGGGTCTGGGCGGCGAGCGCGTCCAGGGTCCGGTCGAGGTGGGCCGCCCCGTTGGCGGCGACGAGGATCGCGGTGACTCTGGGCTGCATGACGGGCGTCACTCTACGGTCTGGAGGCGCGGTGTCGGCTGCGGACGGCGGCGCGCCGTGAACCTTTGGATGCGCTCACTGCGCGGTGCGGGACGGGCGGAGGTGGTCGCCTTCCGGCGCCTTCGTCGCAGGCTCCTCAGGGGCGCAGTCGCACAGCGCTGGCGCGCCGTGAACGCTCCTACGCCCTTTTCCGCAACTTGCGGCGTTCACGCTCGGAGAGGCCACCCCAGATGCCGAAGCGTTCGTCGTTCTCGAGCGCGTACTCGAGGCACTGTGCCCGGACCTCGCACGAGGTGCAGATCTTCTTCGCCTCGCGCGTGGAGCCGCCCTTCTCGGGGAAGAACGCCTCGGGGTCGGTCTGCGCGCAGAGCGAGTCGACCTGCCAGGCGAGCGGGTTCTCCTCGTCGTCGGTCTCCGGACGTCGGACACTCGGGACGCCGAGCGCCACGGGATCGACGTGCCAGTCCTCCGGAACTCCGGCGTGGAACTCGGAACCGTTCACCCTGATCACCCCTGCCGCCTCGACAACGAACCCCAACTCTTGCGGCCGTTGCCTGTAATTACAGCGGTGTCATTCGCCTGAGTCAAGTCGCGGATCATAGAAGGCACTGACCGCTCCAGCGTGTCATGTCCCCCGTTTGGGCGTGTCGCACCGCTCGGGTGGGCCTTCCGGGGGACAACTGACTCGTCCTCAGGCGCTCAGGAGGCGCTGCGACGAGCCTCCCAGGCGCTCGACACCATCTCGTCCAGGGAGTGCCGCATGGCCCACTCGAGGTCACGGGCGGCGGCTTCGCCGGTCGCGACGATGCGGGCCGGGTCGCCGGGGCGCCGCGGTGCGATCTCGGGGTCGAAGGCGATCCCGGTGCCCGACGCCATCGCGTCCATGATCTGCCGGACGCTCACGCCGTCGCCGCTGCCGAGGTTGTAGGCACGCTCGAGCGGCTCCCCCGCCTCGAGCTTCCGCGCGGCCACCGCGTGCGAGTGCGCCAGGTCGGCCACGTGCACGTAGTCGCGGACGCAGGTGCCGTCCGGGGTGGCGTAGTCGTCGCCGTTGATCCGCGGGGTCCGGCCGGCGAGCAGCGCGTCGAAGACCAGCGGGAACAGGTTGTGCGGGCTGGCGTCGTACAGGTCGGGCTCCCCCGAACCGACGACGTTGAAGTACCGGAGCGACGTGGTGGTGAAGCCCGCGGCGACCTCCATGTCGCGCAGCAGCCACTCGCCGATGAGTTTCGACTCGCCGTACGGCGACTCCGGGTTCTTCGGGGTGGACTCGACCACGGTCTCGACGTCCGGCGTGCCGTAGACCGCCGCGCTGGACGAGAAGACCGCCTTGGTGACGCCGGTCTCCGCCATCGCGCGCAGCAGGGTCGCCATGCCGGTGACGTTCTGCTCGTAGGTGTGCAGCGGGCGCTCGACCGAGACGCCGGCGTACTTGAACCCCGCGACGTGGACCACGCCGGTGACCTCGTGCTCGCGCAGCGTGCGTGCGACGAGCTCGCCGTCGAGGATCGTGCCCTCGACGAACGGCACGTCGTCCGGGACGAACGCGCGGAAGCCGCTCGACAGATCGTCGAACGCGACCGTGTCGATGCCGGCCGAGCGCAGTGCTCGGACGACGTGGGACCCGATGTACCCGGCACCGCCGGTGACCAGCCAACTCATGGTCGCCACGCTAGCGGACCTCGGCGACGCCCCGGTGGCGGTGTGCGGGTCCACGCCACGGCGCGCGGCCCCGCGCCGGTCCCGGAGCCGGTCCGCGCCCCTAGGCGCCGGTGGCGATGAACACGGTCGACGTGATGCCGTCGGAGGAGTCCGCCTCGACCGTCACGTCGCCCTCGTCCGGGGTGATGAAGCACGACTCGCCCTTGCGGAGCAGGGTCGCCGACTGCGCGCCGACGAGCGTGACGACGCCCTCGGTGCAGATCGCGATCGACGGCCCCACGAGCGGGGCGACCCCGCCGGTGCTCAGTCCCACCGGGCGACCGTCGCCGTCCACCCGCAGCAGCGCGAAGCCGACGCCGTCCGGCGCGAACCGGTCGACGCCCGGGGCGAGGCGCTCGGGCTCGAGGACCGGTGCCGGGTACGCGGTGAAGTCGAGCACCCGCAGGAGCTCCGGCACGTCGACGTGCTTCGGCGTGAGCCCGCCGCGCAGCACGTTGTCCGACGGCGCCATCAGCTCGATGCCGAGCCCGTCGAGGTACGCGTGGATGTTGCCGGCGGGCAGGTACATGGCCTGCCCCGCGGTGAGCGTCACCCGGTGCATGAGCAGGGAGACGACGATGCCGGGGTCGCCGGGCCAGCTGGTCGCCAGGTCGCGGACGGTCGCGGTGTTCGGGGTGAGCAGGTCGTCGTCGAGCGAGACGGCCAGGTCGCTCGCGGCCTGCACCACGGCGAGCGCGGACTCGTCGGCGGTCTCGAGCCAGCGGACGGTGTCCGCGAGCCCGTGCAGCAGGTGCACTTCGAGCGGACCGAGGCGGCCGGTACCGGCGTCGAGCACGCGGACCTCGGCCAGGGTCTCCTCGACCGGGCGGAAGCCGCTCAGCGCCTCGAACCGCTCGCTCAGCGCGACGACGAGCTCGGGCTTCGGGAACGGGTCCTTGTAGTTGCGGGCCGGGTCGTCGAGCGGGATCCCCTCGCGCTCCTCGCGGGCGAAGCCCTCTTCTGCCTGCTCCGGGGTCGGGTGCGCCTGCAGCGAGAGCGGTGCCGCAGCCGCGAGCACCTTGAGCAGGAAGGGCAGGCCGGTGCGGTCCGGACCGAGTGCGGTCTCCGGCTCGTCGGCGATCCAGTCGCGGAGCGTGTCGGCCCCGCCGACCATGGCAGGGTTGACGACGACACTGGGGCTGCCGGCGTGGGCGCCGAGCCAGAGCTCCGCCTGCGGGGCACCCGTGACGGTGCGGCCGAGGAGCTCCGGGATCGCGGTGACCGAGCCCCAGGCGTAGTCGCGGGGGGTGTTCGTGATGCCGAGGAACATGGGCCAGAGCCTACCGGCGCTGCCGGTGGAGTCCTGCGGACGGCGGCCGGCCGGTAGCCTGGCGTCGTGACGAACACCTGGCCGCTGGCGCGCGGGACCGTACCGGAGCGCGAGGCGTTCGCCTTCGGGGCGACGACCCTGTTCGTGCTGTTCGCGGGCGACGCCGTGCCGAACACCCTGACCTGGGTCGGGGCCGGCGTCCTCTGGGCCCTCGTCGCGGCGTGGGGCATCACGATCCTGGTCCGGGCGAAGCCACCGCTCGTCCGCACCCCCTGGGCGCTCTGGGCGTTCCTCGGCTGGTGCCTGGTGACCCTGGTGTGGTCGCACTGGCGCTTCGCGACGATCTCGAGCCTGACCGTGCAGGTGATCTGCGCGGCCGTGGCGTTCACGATCGCCTCGACCCTGACGTGGCGCCGGATCACCGATGCCCTGAGCCTCGCGCTCCGCTGGGTCCTGATGCTCTCGCTCCTGTTCGAGGCCGCCGTCGCGGTGTTCGTCCGGCACCCGATCGCCCCGATCTGGACGGACTACGGCGACCGCGACGTCCCCGACGCCTTCTACTTCTCGCGCGCCGAGCTCTTCACCGGGGGCCGGATCCAGGGGCTGCCCGGCAACGCCAATCTGCTCGCGATGGTGGCCCTGCTGGTCGCGATCGTGGTCGCCGTGCAGTTCGCCGAGGGCCGGATCCGCCGGAACCAGGCGATCGGCTGGCTCGTCGTCGCGGCACTCGGTTTCGTCCTCACCCGCTCGTCGACGGTCATCGCCGCCGCACTCGTGGTCGCCGTGGTCGCACTCGCCGCCGTCTGGATGCGCCGTGTCCCGACCGAGCGCCGCACCCCGCGCTACCTGCTGCTGGCCGTGGGTGCCGTCGTCGTCGCCGTCGCCGCGTTCGTGCTGCGCGGCCCGGTGTCCGAGCTGCTCGGCAAGGGTTCGGACGCCACCGGGCGCGGGGAGATCTGGGCCAAGGTGCTCGGCCTGATCGACCAGCACCCCGTGGGCGGCTGGGGCTGGATCGGGTACTGGTGGCCGGGCATCCCGACCCTCGCCGACCTGGCGCAGCGCAAGGGCGTCACGTACCTGCAGGCCCACGACGCCTACCTGGACGTCTGGATGCAGACCGGCATCATCGGCCTGGTGCTCTTCGCGATCTACGTGGTCACGACGCTGTCCCGCTCGTGGGCCTGCGCGACCCGCATCGGGTACGACGCCGCGCTGCGTCCGCGGTCGTTCGACCCGGTGTCGCTCCTGCCGCTCCTGGTCGTCGTCGCCCTGCTCGTGCAGTCCGTCGCCGAGTCCCGCCTGCTCTACCAGGGGAACTGGGTGCTCTTCGCCCTGCTCGCCATCAAGACGCGCATCGTGCTGACCGGCGAGGAACCGGTGTCCACCGGCGACGGTCCGCGCACGCCGCCCGCCAAGCGCGAGTTCCGCTGGGCCGGCACGCGCTGACCCGCACGCTCCCTCAGCGCGACAGCCACGAGCACGACACGGGGGACGACCACGGGTTCGACTTCACCCGAGCGACCTCGAGCGTCGGGTCCGCGTCGCACGCCGCCACCGCCGCCGGCAGCTGCCCCGCCCACACCGGCCCGTCGCTCCGCCGCGTGTCCGTCGGCGCGACGTGCAGGACCGCCGACGCGACGACGGCGGTGACCACGCACCAACCGGCCAGCGCGCCGACGAGGCGACCATGGCCTCCCGTCCGTCCCGCAGCACGCGACCAGCTGCGGGCGTCCACGAGCGTGGCGGCGGCGACCACCGCGGCGCTCACCAGCAGCAGGCCGGCGGCCGCGGCGTAGCGCTCCGGCGGCACGGCGGCCATCGCGGCGACCGGCGCCGACCAGCGGAGGCCGTCACCGCCGTTGGCGAGCAGGGCCGCCCACCACACCGCGACGGAGCCGACGGCGAGGGCTGCGACCATCCACCGGGTGCGCGCCGGCCCGATCACGACGGCCGCCACCAGGACGACGAGCAGCAGGGCCGCGGGCACCACGACCACCGCCCAGCCGTGCTCGACCACCGCCGTCAGCACCGCACCGAGGTCCGGGTCCCAGGCACCCGCCACGGGACGCAGCAGGTACCCCGCGAGCACGTCGCGCGCCGACGGCGACCCCGTGGCGAGGGCACGCGGACTCGTCAGGGTCGTGATGCCCTGCACCGCCAGGGCGACGACCACGACGAGCGTGACCGGCAGCGCGGTCCACCGGCCGGCCGGCCCGGGCGCACGGCCACGGGGCGTCCAGGCGAGGAGCAGCAGGGGCGCGAACAGTGCGGTGAGCGGTTCGGTGAGCACGGCCGCCCCCGCGACGACGGCGAGTGCCCCGGCCGCCCACCACGACCGAGCGCGCCACGCGAAGACCCACGGCACCAGGACGAGCAGGAACCAGTGCAGGTTCGCCGCGTTGCCGCTGATCTCGTACGGGGCGAGCGGCAGGACGACGGGGACGGCGGCGAGCACCAGCCGCAACGGCCACGGTCGCACGACGTCGCGGGACAGCACGAACACCAGGGCGCAGACCCCGCCGACGACCGAGCACGCAGCGAGCGCCGCCACCTGCGCGTACCGCTCGGGCGGCAGCGCGTACCCGAGGTCGACGATGAGGCGCGGCAGCAGGTGCACGTACCCGGCGTAGGGGTGGAGCAGGGTGTCGACGGGACCCATCGCGATCCGTTCGCGCAGGAACACGCCACCGTCCTCGGCCCAGACGGTGTTCCGCGGCACCGGGCCGAGCCGGTACCAGGCCAGGGCGGTCGTGAGCAGGCCGACGACGACCGCGACGAGGGGGACGCCGGCGACCCTGCGCGCGAGGTCCATCCGGTGAGGATAGTTCGGTCATCGCGCATCGTCGATACAGCCACACCGCGATGCGGTGTGCTCGTCACAAGGTCGTGCGCCAAGATGGACGCGTGACGGACGGCCGGGTGAGCAGACAGGTGCTCGGGCGCCGGTACCTCTCCGCCTGGATCGGCTTCTCGGCCGGTGGACGGTTCAGCCAGGCGCTCGCGACGGTCATCGTGCTGTTCGGGTTCGGCCAGCCCACCGTCCAGGCTCTCGTCGGCCGGGCGGGGACCTGGGCGGTGCTCGTGACGCTGTTCGTGCTCGCGGGGCTGAGCCTGCTCGGCCAGCGCTACCGGATCGAGTGGCACGGGGTCCTCCCCCTCTCGCTGCTGGCCTTCGTCGGCTACTGCGCGTTGAGCGTGCTCTGGAGCGAGTACTCCTGGGTGGCGCTCCGCGGACTGGTGCAGACCGTGTGCTTCATCGGCCTCGGGCTGTACCTGGCCCTCGGCCGCGACCTGGTGCAAGTGATCCGGGCCTCGGGCGACGCCTTCCGGATCCTGCTCGTGACGGCCCTCGGACTCGAGGTCATGTCCGGCCTGGTCCTCGACGTCCCGTTCCCGGCGTTCGGCATCCGCGGCGACATCGCGTACGGCGGCCCGATCCAGGGCATCGGTGGCACGCGCAACTTCATGGGCTTCATCGCCGCGATGGCCCTGGTCACCTTCGTGGTCGAGTTCCTCACCCGGTCGGTCACGGTCTGGCGCGCGATCGCCTCGACCTCGCTCGCCGTCATCGCCCTGATGCTCGTGCAGTCCCCCATCACCGGGCTCGCGATGATCGCGCTCGCCGTCACCGCGCTGGCGCTCTGGTCACTCCGGCACGCACGACCGGCGACCAGACCGGTGGTCAACGGCGTCCTCGGTGCGGTCGTCCTGCTGACGCTCGCCGTCGGGGTGCTCGCCCGGCACCGTCTGCTCGCCGAGATCGGGGCGGCCGGTGGCACGGCCACCCGGACGGACCTGTGGTCGCAGATCCGGGTCCTGGTGGAGCGCTACCCGATCCAGGGCTGGGGCTGGGTGGGCACGTGGCCGACCGAGCCCGTCGTGCCCTACGTCACGCTCATCGACCCCGCCGGCGTCCGGTTCACCTCGGGCCTGAACGCCTTCGTGGACGCCTGGCTGCAGATCGGCTTCGCGGGCACGCTCATCCTCGGCATCACCGCGTTGCTCGCGTTCGCGCGCGCCTGGGTCACGGCGACGACGTTCCCCGGGGTGGCGTACGTGTGGCCGGCCGCCGTGCTCGTGCTGCTCGCGGTCACCAGCACGGCGGAGAGCTACCTGCTGCACGGCGCGGGCCTGATGTTCTTCGTGACGGTCCTCGTGATCGCCGCGCGGCGCCGCTCGTGGCGCCGGCACCTGCCGCGCGTGTAGCCGCGGCGCGGCGCGCCGTGGCGCTTCGTGAGCAGGAATGGTCGCCTCTGCGGAGGCGACCCGACCGTTGCTGCTCACGAAGCCGCGGTGCGGCGCGACCCACCGACGGCCGGGAGGCCCGTTGCGGCCCCGCACCGCGCCTCCAGGCCGTCACGCCCAGCGTTCCGGGCCCGCGCTTCGTGAGCAGGAAAGGTCGCCTCCGCGGAGGCGACCCGACCGTTCCTGCTCACGAAGCGAGCGCGCGAGCGCGCTACGGGCGCGTGCGGCGACCGAGGCGGCGCTGCACGCCCCACTGGGTGACGCGGAGCATCGCCTCGAGGACGATGGACCGGCTCATCTTGGAGACGCCGTGCACGCGGTCACGGAAGCGGATGGGCACCTCGACGATGCGTCCGCCGAGGGCGTCCACGCGCAGCGTCATGTCCACCTGGAAGCAGTACCCCTTCGAGTCCACCGACCCGAGGTCCATCCGCGCGATCGCCGACGAGCGGTACACGCGGTAGCCGGCGGTGATGTCCCGCACGTCGAGCCCGAGCACCAGGCGGGCGTAGGTGTTGGCCCCGCGGCTGAGCGCCTGGCGCCGGAGCGGCCAGTCGACGACCGACCCACCGGGGACCCAGCGGGACCCGATGGCGAGCAGGACGTTATCGGACGCGGTCACGGCGTCGACCAGGGCCGGCAACCGGTCGGCCGGGTGCGAGCCGTCGGCGTCCATCTCGACCAGCAGCGGGTACCCGCGCTCCAGGCCCCACCGGAACCCGGCGACGTACGCCGTGCCGAGCCCGAGCTTGCCGGAGCGCTGCAGCAGGTGCACGCGATCGTCCGCGGCCGCCAGGGACCGCACGATGTCCCCGGTGCCGTCCGGGCTGCCGTCGTCGACGACGAGCAGGTGGGCACCGGGCACCGCCGCCAGCACGGCGGCGGTGATCGCACGGATGTTCTCGGCCTCGTCGTACGTCGGGACGATGACGAGGGCGGTGGTCTCCCCCGGGGTCACCGGTTCAGGCGCCGCTTCACCTTGCCGGCGACGCTGCGCGGACCCTCGGTGCGCAGGTAGTGCACGGCACGGCCGAGGTCGTAGCGGACGCCGGAGAGCTTCTTGCGCTCCGGGACGCGGACGCGCATCTTGTGCGGCTCGATCGACGACGCGGTGTCGCGCACCGACTTGTCCGCGGCGCGGATCGGGTTCCGGCAGAACTCGACGAGGGGGGCGAGGACGTTCTCCCACGTGAACTGCTCGCGCACGCGGTCGACGTTGCCGATGAACTCGGTGCGGGCCTTCTTGTCGAAGAGCGCCGTCTCGAGCGCGGTGGCCAGACCGTCGATGTCCTGCTCGTGCACCGCGATGCCGAGCTTCTCTTCTGCGACGAGGTCACCGAACGAGTCGCCGGCCGTCGTGACGATCGGCAGACGTGCCCACAGGTAGTCGAGGATGCGGGTCCGGAACGAGAAGGTGGTCTCGAGGTGCTCGTAGTGCGTCGAGACGCCGGCGTCGGCCTCGAGCAGGTAGGCGCCGCGCTCCTCGTACGGGATCCACTGGTCGTTGAAGAACACGTGCTTGCCGGTGAGACCGAGGGCGTCGGCCTCGGCGCGGACCTTCGCGACGATGTCCATCTCGGGGACGTCGGGGTTCGGGTGCTGCACGCCCATGAAGAAGAGCTTCACCGACGGACGGCGCTCGGCGAGCTGGGCGATCGAGCGGACCAGGGTGATCGGGTCGAACCAGTCGTAGATCCCACCGCCCCAGACGACGAGCTTGTCGTTCTTGCCGATGCCCGGCACGACGCCCTTGACACGCTGCTGGTCGTGGACCGGCGGCGTCGAGGACAGGCCGAACGGCACGACGCCGATGAGCGAGCGCAGGTCGGCGTCGCGCGAGTACGTGCGGGCGTTCACACGGCCGGAGCCGGCGAGCTGCCCGAGCCAGAACATCCGCTGGCGCTCCGAGGCACAGATGAAGTAGTCGCCGAGCTCGAGCTGGTGGTTGAGCGTGTCCGAGGCGTCGAGGATCTGGCGGTTCCACTTGTCGACGTCGTCGCTGCGGCCCTGTTCGAGCTGCTCGAGGTGCAGCGGGTCGTAGACGTCGACGACCAGGATCTTGCTGGTCGACTCGAGCACCGGGAACAGCCGGAGCGCGTGGCCCTGCACGATGATGACGTCGGCCCAGCCCTCGTGCTCGACCATCTGGCGCGGGTGGCGGTGCGGGACCGTGACGACCTCGTACGACGGGTCGATCGGCGACGAACGGGTCAGGCTGACCACGCGGACGTCGTGCTCGGACGCCAGCTGCTTGGCCATCTGGGTGGCACGGATCGCCGGACCGGCCATCTTCGCGCCGATCGAGTCACCCGTGATGATGAGGACGCGGCGACGGGTGCCGACCTCGAGCACGCCGAGGGAGTGCACGATCTTGTCGTAGCCGGCCAGGTAGTTCTCGATCGGGTACGCGGGCTCGTCGCGGTTGCCGAACAGGCGGAGGAGCTCACGGTCCGACCGGACGCGGGTCGCCTGGATCTGGCGGCGCGACTCGGTCATCGACGGCAGCTGCTCGACGAACTGGTCGACGCCGTAGATGCCCGCCATGCTCGTCTTCGGCACCGGGATCGTCGGGACGCTGTCGTCGCCGGGGTTGCGCAGGTCGAGCTCGGTGGAGTCGAGCTCCCCGCGGCCCACGGCACGGCGGACGGCGAGCGCCAGGGAACCGGGCAGCGCCGCGGCGAGCTGCTCGTCACCGAGGTTCTTGTAGAGCGTGAACAGCGCGTTCCGCTCGAGCAGGTAGGTCTCGCGGAAGTCGCCGAACTTGTTCATCGACGCGTGGTGCTTGTGGAACGCGACCGACTTCGGCTGGTACCGGAAGCGCCAGCCGAGCAGGTTGAGCCGCCAGCCGAGGTCGACGTCCTCGTAGAACATGAAGTAGCGGTCGTCGAAGCCGTCGAGCTGCTCGAAGAGCTCGGCGCGGATGAACATCGCGGCGCCGGTGCCGAACAGGACATCGGTCTCGCTCTCCCACCGGCCGGTGTCCGGCGACCCGGCGAAGGGCTTGTAGCCCATGCCGTACCAGGTCATCGCGGCCTCGGTGAAGTCGACGTTGACGCCTTCCCAGTCGAGGACCTTCGAGGCGACGGCGCCGATGTCGGCACCGGAGGCGAAGGTGGCCATCGCCTCGCGCACCCAACCGGTGTCCGGGCGGGCGTCGTTGTTGAGGAACGCCACGACCTCGCCGGAGGACTTCTCGACGCCGAGGTTGCACCCCCCGGTGAACCCGAGGTTTGCACCCGCGTCGATCAGGGTGAAGTCGAGGCTCGAGGCCTTCAGACGCCCGAGGTGCTCGGGGCCCGAACCGTTCTCGACGACGATCACCTCGAGCTTGTCCTGCGGCCAGTCCTGCTTGCGGAGTTCCGCGATGCTCGTCAGGGTGTCGTCCGTGCCCTTGTAGTTCACGAGGATGACGGACACGACTCCCGGCTTGCGCTCTGTCACGCGAGTTCCTCCAGCAGCTGCCGCGCACCGGGCGCGGGTCGATGGGTCGGCCGACGGGGTGCCGCGGGCCGATGACACCCTACAAGGCGCGCCCAGGGACTCCCTGCCGCCGCTGCGGATTCGTGCAGAATGGCGTGCGTGACCGCAGTGATCCCGAGCACCCCCATGTCCTCTCCCCTCCGCGAGGACTACGCGGCCCTCGCGGCCGACGAGCACGCCGAGGGCCCGCGCGGCACGATCCGCTTCGCGGTGTCGACCGCCGACCCGGCCGAGGGCAAGGGCGACCTGTTCGTCGCGCTCGGGCTGGCACGGGCGCTCCGGGCCGAGGGCTGGGGCGTCGCGATGTGGCCGCTCGAGCGCTGGGGCGAGGAGCTCCCCGCCGACACCGCCGTCGTGGTCAGCATGATCGAGTCCTTCGTGCCCGGGTACGTCCCAGCCGGCACCGCCCTGGTTGCGTGGGTGCGGAACTGGACCGCCAAGTGGGCAGTCCTGCCGTACCTCGACGAGTTCGACGCGGTCTGGACGTCGTCCGGGATCGCCCGCGACGCGATCGCGGCCGCGTACTCCGGCCCCGTCGAGGTGGTGCCGATCGGCGTCGACACCGAGCTGTTCACGACCGACGCCCCCGCACCGCGCGAGCGCACGGACCGCGCCGTGACCACCGTCAACTTCTGGGGCGTCCGCCGCCGGGTGCAGGACGTCCTGGCCGAGGTCGCCCCGGCCGAACCGATCGTCTGGTTCGCCGCGAACGTCGACCACGTCGAGGCCTCCGCGGGCGTCGAGCTCCGCCCGGCCGTGTCCTACTTCGCCCTGCCCGAGGTCTACCGCGCCGCCGGTTTCGTCGTCGACGACGTCATCGAGCCGGCCGCCGAGTACGGCACCCTGAACTCCCGCCTGTACGAGTCGCTCGCGTCCGGGGCGCTGCCCGTCACCGACTGCGCGCTCGGGCTCGACGAGCTCGGCCTGTCCGACGTGCCGGTGTTCGACGACGCCGCCTCGCTCGAGCGCGTGCTCGCGATGCCCCGCGACGAGCGCACCGCCCTGGTCGCCCGGCTCCGCGCCGTCGTGGTCGAGCGGCACTCGTTCCGCAGCCGGGCCGAGCAAGTCGGTCCGTCGCTCGATGCCGCCGTCTCGGCTGCCTCGGGCCGGAGCGGCGAGCGTGGCGCGTTCCTGCGGTGGGCCACCGCCCAGCGCGAGACGCTCCGGCAGACCGAGCACGACCGCGACGTCCACCTGGCCGGCGTGCACGACATCAACGCCCGCCTGGTCGAGTCGGAGCAGAAGGTCGGCGCGTACGACACCGCCCGCCGCCTGGCCGAGGCGGAGCGCGACCAGATCGCGGCCCGCTTCGAGGGCCTCACGCGCTCCCCCGAGTACCGGCTGCTGCACGGCGTGGGCCTGATGGCACGGCGCGTGCGCCGCTGACGGCGGTCGACGCGACCCACGACGGACGGGAGGCCCGGTACCAGCTGGTACCGGGCCTCCCG
>NZ_MJGT01000064.1:0-42516 GCF_001864975.1 Curtobacterium sp. MMLR14_002 | reverse complement strand
CGGGCCTCCCGTCCGTCCTGTGGGCGCGTCAGGAGCGTCGCGTCAGTTCGGGTGGGTCATGCTCAGGACGTCGAGCGCCTCGTCGAGCTGCGCCTCGGTGACCTCGCCGCGCTCGACGTGGCCGAGGGCCACGACGGCTTCGCGCACGGTCATGCCCTCGGCGACGGCGTACTTCGCGACCTTGGCGGCAGCCTCGTAGCCGATGACCCGGTTGAGCGGGGTGACGATCGACGGTGAGGACTCCGCGAAGGCGCGGGCACGCTCCAGGTTCGCCTGCAGGCCGTCGATGGTCTTGTCCGCGAGCACGCGCGAGCTGTTCGCCAGCAGGCGGATCGACTCGAGCAGCGCCGTGCCCATCACCGGAATGGCGACGTTGAGCTCGAACGCACCCGAGGCACCGGCCCAGGCGATGGTGGCGTCGTTGCCGATGACCCGGGCGCCGACCATCAGGGTGGCCTCGGGGATCACCGGGTTCACCTTGCCGGGCATGATCGAGGAGCCGGGCTGCAGGTCGGGGATGTGCAGCTCGCCCAGGCCGGTGTTCGGACCCGAGCCCATCCAGCGCAGGTCGTTGTTGATCTTCGTCAGGCTGACGGCGAGCACCTTGAGCGCACCGGAGGCCTCGACCAGGGCGTCACGCGCACCCTGCGCCTCGAAGTGGTCGACGGCCTCGGTGATCGGCAAGTCGGTGTCGCTCGCGAGCTGGGCGATGACCCGCTGCGGGAAGCCCTTGGGGGTGTTGATGCCGGTGCCGACCGCGGTGCCGCCGAGCGGGACCTCGGCGACGCGGGGGAGCGTCGCCTGCACCCGCTCGATGCCCAGGCGGATCTGGCGGGCGTAGCCGCCGAACTCCTGCCCGAGGGTGACGGGCGTGGCGTCCATCAGGTGCGTCCGGCCGGACTTCACGGCGTCGGCCCAGAGCGTGGCCTTCGCCTCGAGGGACTCGGCGAGGTGCTCGAGGGCGGGCACGAGCGTGCGGAGGAGCGCCTCGGTCACGGCGACGTGCACGGAGGTGGGGAAGACGTCGTTCGACGACTGCGAGGCGTTGACGTGGTCGTTCGGGTGCACCGCCGAGCCCGCGATGTCGGACGCCATTGTCGCGAGCACCTCGTTCATGTTCATGTTCGACGACGTGCCGCTGCCGGTCTGGTAGACGTCGACCGGGAACTGGTCGTGGTGCTGCCCGCCGATGATCAGGTCGGCGGCGCCGGCGATGGCGTCGGCGACGGCGGGCTCGACGATGCCGAGTTCACCGTTGACGATGGCCGCCGCACGCTTGATCCGTGCGAGCGCCACGATCTGTGCCGACTCGAGCCCGGTGCCCGAGATGGGGAAGTTCTCGACGGCGCGCTGGGTCTGAGCACGGTAGAGCGCCGACTTCGGCACCCGTACCTCGCCCATGGTGTCGTGCTCGATGCGGAACTCGGTCGGGGTGGTGTCGGTCACGTCGTCGTGGTCCTTCCTGGGGTGCTCGCCGGTCGCGGTCGCGCCGGCCCGTGCCTGCGCCCCGGGGTCGCCGGGGCGGTCGTCGTCGGGGTCGCTCTTCGTCTGGCTCGGTCGTCGTCGGGTCGGTCAGACCTGGCCGACGACGGTGTCGATGGTGACTTCTCCGGTGGCGAGGTCGTACGTCGCCCCGACGACGGCCAATCTACCCTCGGCCACGGCGTCGGAGACTGCGCCGGAGCGCTCGATCACCTGGCGGAGGGTGGCTTCGAGGTGCGCGGCGCCGACGGCTTCCTGCGGGAGCTCGGCGTCGGTGAGTCGGACCTTCTCGACGCTCGGGGCGATCGCGTCGACGAGGGCCTGCAGGTGCGGGGCGGGGACGGGCTCACCGGAGCGCGCTGCCGCGACGGCACCGCACCGGGTGTGCCGGAGCACGACGACCAGGGGCGTGCCCAGGGCGACGACCGCGAACTCGATCGAGCCGAGCACGACGTCGTCGACGATCTGGCCGGCGTTGCGGATGGCGAACAGGTCACCGATGCCGGCGTCGAAGACGTGCTCGAACGGCACCCGCGAGTCCGAGCAGCCGAGGACGGTCGCGAACGGCGACTGCGATCCTTCGAGCTCGGTGCGGCGGTCCGGGTCCACGCGACCCATCCGGCGCTTGTCGGCGGCGAAGCGGGCGTTGCCGTCGACCAGCAGGCGCAGGGCGTCGGACGGGGTGGAGGCGGCGCGGTCGGGCATGGGGCTCCTCGGTTCGGGTGGGACGGGGTGGTGACTGGCGGGGCGGTGCCCGTCGTCTACTCGGTCAGTTCTCGGGAGACGGCGGTCGCGACGGTCCGGAACGCCTTGTCGTCGGCGGTGCCGGAGAGCACGATCGTGTTCTTGCCGAACGTCGAGACGAGCGAGTACGCGTGGTTGCCGGCATCCGTGCCCTCGGCGCGGCGGTCGTAGACGGTCCACTCCGTGTCGCCGATGGTGCGGTCACCGGTGGACGGGCGCTGGTCGAGCTGGTTCGACACCCACGAGGCGTTGGCGTCGATGCCCTGCTGCAGACCGAGGTACTGCTTGTCCGGCGTCACGAAGCCGACGGTCCAGACGTCCACGCCGTCGGTGGTCTTGCTGGCGAAGTCCGCGCGGTTGGCGCTGTAGCCGTCGGGCAGCGGCGGCGCCACCAGGGTGACGTCGTCGACGTTCGCCTTCGCCGCGATCTGCTGGTAGTCGACGGTGCGGTCCACCGTGGTGTCGGGCCGGACGACGACCGCCACCAGGAACAGCACGATGCCGAGCGAGGCGATGAGCGCGATGACCAGGTTGAACGCGGTCTGGTGCTGCCGGCGGGCGGTCCGGGCGGCGTCCTTGCGGGCCCACGTCTCCTCTGCCGTCTCGGGGCGACCGAGCTCGGCGACGATCGGGCGGCCGTTGGCGTCGGTCATCGGCCGGCGCCGTCCTGGGCGTCGCTGGCGGCACGGGCCGCGTCGAGCCGTGCGCGGGCGCCGACGAGCCACTCTTCGCACCGGGCGGCGAGGGCTTCGCCCCGTTCCCAGAGCGCCAGCGAACGCTCGAGGGTCGCGGAGCCCTGTTCGAGCTCGCTCACGACGCGCACGAGTTCGTCGCGGGCCGCTTCGTAGCTCAGCGACTGGACGTCGGTCTGCTCGGGTTCCTGCTGGGATGGCACGGGTCGATCCTACCGAGCGTCCACCGACGATCCGTCGCCCGGACCCAGGCTGTGGAGAACACCCGTGGTGGTCAGGAGCCGTCCGGGCCGGGGCCGTCCGGTTCGAGCGTGCCCGTGGCCGTGCCGGCACCGAGCGTGACGTGCACCGGCGTCGCTCCGGACAGGTCGTCGGTGCCGCGGACGACACCCCCGTCGGCCCGCTGCACGATGGCGTACCCGCGGCGCAGGGTGTCGCGCGGCGAGAGTGCCCGGAGCCGGGCGGTCAGGTGCCCGACCTCGGAGTGCCCGCGCTCGAGCCGGCGGTCGAGCAGTTCGCGGGCGCGGGACAGGTCGCGGGCGACCTCTTCCGCACGGGTGTCGACGAGCCACGCGGTCGACGCCAGGGCCGGGCGCGACCGCAGCGCGGCGAGCCGGTCGGCCTCGACCGACAGCGTGTGCGAGAGCCGGAGCCCGAGCCGGGCGCGGGCTGCCCGCACGTTGGCGAGCTCCTCGGCGACGTCGGGCACGACCCGCTTGGCGGCGTCCGTCGGGGTCGAGGCGCGCAGGTCGGCGACCTCGTCGAGGATGGGGCGGTCGGCCTCGTGCCCGATCGCCGAGACGATCGGGGTCGAGGCCGCGGCCGCCGCACGGACGAGTCCTTCGTCGCTGAAGCCGAGCAGGTTCTGGAAGTCGCCGCCGCCGCGCGCGATGATGATGACGTCGACCTCGGGGTCGGCGTCGAGCTCGAGGATCGCCGCAGTGACCTCGCCGACGGTCCGTTCGCCCTGCACGGCGGTGTGCACGGTGCGGAACTCCACCTGGGGCCACCGCAGCTGCGCGTTCCGCTTGACGTCCTTCTCGGCGTCGGAGTCCTTGCCGGTGATCAGGCCGATGCGGTGCGGCAGGAACGGCAGACGCCGCTTCCGGGACGGGTCGAACAGCCCCTCCTCGGCGAGGGTGCGGCGGAGGCGCTCGAGGCGTTCGAGCAGGTCACCGAGCCCGACGTGCTTCATCTCGACGACCTGCATGGTCAGCGAGCCGCCCTTGACCCAGTAGTTCGGCTTGAGTGCGGCGACGACCCGGTCGCCCTGCTTGATGTCCGCCGGCACCCGGGAGCGCACGCTCGACCAGATGGAGAACGACACGGTGGCGTCGACCTCGACGTCCTTGAGCTTGCCGTACACGTTGCCGCCGGCGACGTTCCACTGCGTGATCTCGCCCTCGACCCACGCGGTGCCGAGTCGGTCGATCCAGTCGCGGAGCTTCGCGCCGAGGAGCGCCACCGGCCACGGGTTGTCGGCCGTCGGCGGGCCCTGTTCGATCGCCATGTCGCTCCTCGTCCTGCTGGGACGTCCATCGTGCCCGAGACCGGTGACAGGCGACGGACGTCGTGTTCTCCACAGGCACTCCGCGCGCCCAGGTCGCGTGCGTGCCGCTCACCTATCATCGGGGACGTGACGATCACCAACGGCCACACGGTCCCGCTCGCCCCGCCGCGTGTGCACGCGGCACGGGGTCGACTGCGTGACGAACCGGTCGCCGGCCCCAAGAAGGTGCTGCTCGCAGCCCCCCGTGGTTACTGCGCGGGGGTGGACCGCGCGGTCGTCGCGGTCGAGAAGGCGTTGGAGCAGTACGGCGAGCCCGTCTACGTCCGCAAGCAGATCGTCCACAACGTGCACGTGGTCTCGACGCTCGAACAGCGCGGTGCCGTCTTCGTCGACGACGTGGCCGAGGTCCCCCGGGGTTCGCACGTCGTCTTCAGCGCGCACGGTGTGTCGCCGGCCGTCGTCGCGGGTGCCGCCGAGCGCGACCTGCACGCCATCGACGCCACCTGCCCCCTCGTCACCAAGGTCCATCGCGAAGCCACCCGGTTCGCCAAGGCCGAGCGCACCATCATCCTGATCGGCCACGCCGGCCACGAAGAGGTCGAGGGCACGATGGGGCACGCCCCGGACCGCACGATCCTGGTGAACGGCCCCGACGACGTCGCCGCGCTGTCGGTCCCCGACCCGGACAACCTCGTCTGGCTGTCGCAGACCACGCTCAGCGTCGACGAGACGATGGAGACCGTGCGGCTGCTGCGCGAGAAGTTCCCGGCCATCCAGGACCCCCCGTCGGACGACATCTGCTACGCCACCCAGAACCGCCAGGTCGCGATCAAGAAGGTCGCGCCCGGTGCCGACCTGGTGATCGTGGTCGGCTCCGCGAACTCGTCGAACAGCGTCCGCCTGGTCGAGGTCGCGCTCGAGCACGGTGCCCGCGCCGCCTACCGCGTCGACTACGCGGAGGAGATCCAGCAGGAATGGCTCGACGGCGTCGAGACGGTCGGCGTGACCAGCGGTGCGTCCGTTCCGGAAGAACTCGTGGCCGAGGTGCTCGAGCAGCTCGCCGACGCCGGCTACGCCGCCGTCGAAGAGGTCGTCACCGCCCACGAGGACCTGATGTTCTCGCTCCCCAAGGAGCTCCGCACCGACGCCTCGGGCAACCCGACGCGCGCGCTCGGCGGGCGTCGGGCATGAGCGGCTCGGACGGCTGGTCCTCGGTCCCGCGTCGCGACCCGGCGAACCACGGCGACGCCGGCGCTGCTACCGGCCAGGAGGCCCGGGGTGCGTCCGCGACGTCGGCCGCCGGTCCCGCGAACGGTCGGCCCCAGGGCCGTCCCGCCCCCGGGTACGGCGAGTACGCACCAGAGGGCTGGGTGAACCCGGTCCTCGTCGAGCAGGAACGCCAGGAGCGGGAGCGTCAGGCACGGGAGCGGCAGGACCAGGCCCCCGCCACCGGCGTGCGCGACGCTGCTCCGAGCGACGGCGTCCGTGGCGGAGGCGCCGGTACGGACGCTCGCTCCGGTGCAGTCCCTTCTGGGGCGCAGCGGTCGATGGCCCGCAGCCGGTTCGGTCGCACACCGGCGGACTTCGTGCTCACCGTCGGGCTGCTCGCCTTCGGGCTGGTCTCCGTGGTGCAGTCCCTGGCCGTGGGCGAGGTCGCCTCCACCGTGCGGCGCACCCTCGAGACCCAGTACACGGCGCTGAACGACCCGAGCGCCCTGAGCACGGCGGCCACCATCGCCGCGATCACCAACGTCGTCGTCTTCGCCCTGGTCGCCTGGTGGTCCATCCGTCGGCTCCGCGCACGGAAGCGGACGTTCTGGGTGCCGCTGGTCGGCGCGGTCGTCGCCACGGCGATCAGCACGATCGCGTTCGTCGTCGTGGTCATGCAGGACCAGGCCTTCGTCGACTTCATGCTGCGACAGTCCGGCGCCTGACCGCCTGACCGCCTGACCGCCTGACCGCCTGACCGCCTGACCGTCGGGCTGCTCGCGGCGCCGGCATTCGCGCGCCGAGTGGTCGGAACACGCCGCGGCCCCGCCGTCGAGCGGTCACGAAGTGTCGTCTGGCACCGGCGCAACCGACAGTTCGTGACCCTTCGGCCCTGCGCGCGCGGGGAGTCGCGACCACCCCAGCCCGCCGACGCCGGCCGGAGGTCAGCCGGCCAGGAACGCCGCGACCGCTCCGTGCAGGGCAGCCAGGTCGTCGACGTGCACGAGCTCCCGGATCGAGTGCATCGACAGCAGTCCGACGCCGATGTCGATCGTCGGGATCCCGAGCCGGGTCGCCGCGATCGGGCCGATGGTCGAGCCGCCGGGGATCGTGTTCACGTTGACGAACGGCTGCCACGGCACACCGGCGGTCTCGCACGCGGCGGCCCAGACGGCCTCGCCCTTCGCCTCGGTCATGTAGCGCTGGTTCGCGCTGATCTTCAGCAGCGGACCGGCCCCGGGGCGCGGACGGTTCGTCGGGTCGTGCTTCTCCGGTTGGTTCGGGTGCACCAGGTGCCCGGCGTCGCTCGACAGCAGCCACGACCCACGGAACGCCCGGGCTGCTTCGGAGCGGGTGGCGCCGAGGCCCTCCTGCACACGGCCGAGGACGTCCTCGAGGAACGGACCACCGGCACCGGACGGCGTCGACGACCCGATCTCCTCGTGGTCGAACGCCGCGAACACCGGGATGTGGTCACCGTCGGTCGGAGCGTCGACGATGCCCCGGAGTCCGGCGTGCACGCTCGTCAGGTTGTCCATCCGGCCGGACGCCAGGAACTCCCGCTCGATGCCGATCCGGGCCGGCGCCTGGGTGTCGGCGAGGAACAGGTCCCACGACACCGCGCCCTCGCCCAGCCGGGCGAGCAGCCACTCCACGACGGAGGTCCCACCGGCGTCGCCGTCGACCCCGACGATCGGCAGGGTGTGGCGCTGGCGGTCGATCTCCTTGCCGTCGTTCACCCCGCGGTCGAGGTGGATCGCGAGGTTCGGGATGCGGGCGACGGCGTCGGTGCTGACGAGCCGCACGCTGCCGTCGGCGTCGACGACCCGGCCGGCGATCCGCAGATCACGGTCGAACCAGGTCGACAGGAGCGCGCCGCCGTAGACCTCGACGTTGAGCTGCTCCCAGCCCCCGGTGCGCACGCCGGGGTTCGGCTTCACGCGGAAGCCGGGGGAGTCGGTGTGGGCGCCGAGGATCCGGAACGGCGTCGTCGGGACGGCACCGTCGGGCAGACGCCACGCGATGACGGCGCCGTCGCGGACCACCACGTACGCACCGGGTTCGGTCGGCCAGGCGTCGAGCTCGGACAGCTCGGTGAACCCGGCTGCGACGAGACGGTCACGGGTCGCCGCCGCCGCGTGGAACGCGGTGGGCGACTCGGTGACGAACTGGGCGAACTCGGAGGCGATGGCGTCGACGGTCACCCGCCCATCGTGGCACGCGGTGGAGGCGACCCGACGCAGAACGGGGCGCGTCCGTCGGACGCACCCCGTTCCTCCAGGCCGGTGGACCCGGCCGGACGGACGTGCTCAGCCCTTGGCGTGACCGGCCGAGCCGAGGACCTTCGCGGCCTCGACGACGCGGGCCGCCATGGCGGTCTCGGCGACCTTGCCCCAGGCGCGGGGGTCGTACTGCTTCTTGTTGCCGACCTCGCCGTCGATCTTCAGGACACCCTCGTAGTTGCGGAACATCGAGTCCGCGATCGAGCGGGTGAACGCGTACTGCGTGTCCGTGTCGATGTTCATCTTGATGACGCCGTTGCGGACGGCCTCGTGGATCTCGTCGTCGGTCGAGCCGGAGCCGCCGTGGAAGACGAGGTCGAGGGGGTTCTCGCCGGTGCCGTGCTTCGCCGCGACGGACGCCTGGATCTCGCCGAGGAGCTCGGGACGGAGCTTGACGTTGCCCGGCTTGTAGACGCCGTGCACGTTGCCGAAGGTGAGCGCCGCGATCCAGCGGCCCTTGTCGCCCAGACCGAGCGCGTCGACGACCTTCTCGACGTCGTTCGGGGTCGTGTAGAGCGCGTCGTTCGTGCCCTCGTGCTGGACGCCGTCCTCTTCGCCGCCGACGACGCCGATCTCGACCTCGAGGATCGCGTTGATGTTCCGCGTCTTCTCGATCATGGTCTTCGCGATCTCGATGTTCTCGTCGAGCGGCACGGCCGAACCGTCCCACATGTGCGACTGGAAGATCGGGTTGCGACCCTGCCGGACCTCTTCCTCGCTCGCCGCGATGAGCGGCAGGACGAAGCCGTCGAGGGCGTCCTTCGGGCAGTGGTCGGTGTGCAGCGCGACCGTGATGTCGTAGTTCTTGGCGACCTCGTGGGCGAACTTCGCCATCGCGAGGGCCCCAGCTGCGCGGTTCTTGATGGTGTGGCCGGCGAAGTAGTCGGCACCGCCCGTCGTGACCTGGAGGATGCCGTCGGAACCGGCTTCCTGCAGGCCCTGGAGGACCGCGTTGATGGTCTGCGAGGAGGAGACGTTGACCGCGGGGTACGCGAACTTGCCCGCCTTCGCGCGTTCGATCATCTCGGCGTACTGTTCCGGCGTTGCGATGGGCACGTGGATCTCCTTCGACTTCGGTGATGTCCCCGCCGATCGTAGTCAGAAGCTCTGGAGGCGCGGTCCGGGTTACGCGGTCGGCTCACGTCCGGCGTGCACATGCGTGCACGGGCCCGGTGTCCGGACCGTCGGTCGGCCGCCGGTCGGTAGGCTCGGGTCGTGACTCCCACGACTGAGACCGGCTCCCTGTTCCTCCAGCCCGACCGCAACCTCGCGCTCGAGCTCGTGCGTGCGACGGAGGCCGCCGCGATCCGTGCGCAGCCGTGGGTCGGGCGTGGTGAGAAGAACCTCGCCGACGGCGCCGCGGTCGACGCGATGCGCAAGTTCCTCGGCACGGTGAACTTCGACGGTGTCGTCGTCATCGGCGAGGGCGAGAAGGACAACGCCCCGATGCTCTACAACGGCGAGCACGTCGGCAACGGTCACGGTCCGGCATGCGACATCGCGGTCGACCCCATCGACGGCACCTCGCTCACCGCCGCCGGCCGCCAGAACGCCATCTCCGTCATGGCCGTCTCGGACCGTGGCTCGATGTACGACCCCTCCGCCGTCTTCTACATGGACAAGATCGCCGCCGGCCCCGAGGGCCGCGGTGTCCTGGACCTCGAGAAGCCGATCGGCGACAACATCCGCGCGCTGGCGAAGGCCAAGGGCAAGGACCTCGAGGACATGGTCGTCGCCGTGCTCGACCGCCCGCGCCACGACGAGCTGATCCGCGCCATCCGCGCGACCGGTGCCGGCACGCGACTGCTGCTCGACGGTGACGTCGCCGGTGGCATCGCCGCCGCACTGCCCGGCTCGACCATCGACATGTGCGTCGGGGTCGGCGGCACCCCCGAGGGCATCATCACGGCGTGCGCGATCAAGGCGCTCGGCGGCGTGATCCTCGGCAAGCTCCAGCCGAAGGACGACGAGGAGCGCGAGCGCGCCATCGCCGCCGGCCACGACCTGGACAAGGTCCTCGACCAAGACGACCTGGTCACGGGGGACAACACGTTCTTCGTCGCCACCGGCGTCACCGACGGCGTCCTGGTCGACGGTGTCCGTCGTTCGCGCGGCGTCATCCACACCGACTCGCTCGTGCTCCGCTCGCGCTCGAACACGATCCGCCGCATCCAGGCGGACCACCGTGCGGAGAAGTGGTTCTAGGCCGGACGATCGTCCGCCGCTTCGGGGCGTCGCCGGTCTTCCGGCGGCGCCCCGTTGTACGAGCCCTTGCGTAGGCTCGACGCATGACTGCGACAACGGCACGGATCGTCGGACTGGACACCGCGGGTATCCGCACGCTGCACGCGGAGGCGGACGGCACGGCCGACCGGCTGCCGCACGTCGTGCCGGTGGCGCCCGACCTCGGCGTGATCCTGGCGGACGAGGACGGCGCGATCCTCACCGCGCCGGCGCTCGCCGAGATGGGCTGGGTGGACGACGACGTCCTGCGCGCAGCCGTCGCCGCCGCGCAGGAGCAGGCCGGAGGCGACGTTGCGGTGATCCAGCCCGGCACGATCGTCATCCAGGACCCCGACCTCGCCGTGGTGCTCGTGCTCGCACCGCAGGCGTTCCAGGGCATCGAGTTCCGCGGCAGCGCAGTGGTCTTCCCGGTCGCGCCGACGACGTTCATCGTCACCGGCGACCAGGACGAGGACGGGCTCCAGGTCGCGGCCGGTGTCGCCCAGCAGATCCTGGCTGACGACGAGGGCGAGGTCCTGAGCGGACCGCCCATGGTGCTGCGCGGTGACGGGTGGGTCCGGTTCGAGCACCCGTCACTCGACGGCGAGCTCCGGACGATCCGTGCGCTCTGGACGGCGACCGCCGCGAACCTGCAGCAGGACGCCCTGCAGGAGTCGTTCGACCGGCGGGGCGAGGACGTCCACGTCGGTGCGGTCTCGGTCGCCCGGCTGGCCGAGGACGACCCGGCCTTCTCGTACTCGTCGTGGACGGAGGACGTCGAGACCGTCGTCGCCGCGGTCGACACGATCGTGCTCGTGACCCTCGACGGGCAGACGCAGCCCGTGCCGTTCGGTCGGCTGCGGGAGCTGGCCTCCGGGTTGATCGAGGAACTCGAGGTCCGCCCGACGCGCTACCGGCTCCGCGGTTTCCCGGATCTCGAGTCGGTCCGCGCGGCCCTCTGACGGGTCGACCCCGGTCGGTGGCACTCGTCCCCGTCGCTGCCCCCTGATATGGTCACACTCGCGCGCTTGTGGACAACGGCGCGAGAGATCGGACCTGGGGAGGAATGATGGGGCGACCGTCGGGGTGGGACGTTGTCGATCAGGGTGATGACCCGGTCAAGGGGGATCCGTCGACGTTGCGGATGATGGCGCGGGAGTACCAGCGCATCTCCGACGCGGCCGATGACGCCTCGACCCGGCTGAAGTCGGTGAAGGGGTCCGGGTGGCTGACCGACTGGGAGGGTGAGGCCGCGGATGTGTTCGTCGACGCGATCGAGGACACCCCGTCGGACCTGACGAAGCTCGTCGATTCGTACGAACTCGCCGCGACGGCGTTGTCGGGGTGGGCTGACACGGTCGATGACACCCAGTACCGGGCCGATGGTGCCTTGGCGGACGCGAAGGACGCCACCGGAGACCTCGCCGCGGCGCAGGACCGGTTGGCGGATGCGCAGTCGACGCTGTCGCACTACGAGTCGACGTCGAAGGACCTGTCGAAGGTCGCGGACAAGTACCCGGCAGGTTCCGACGTGCCGGACGGGGTGGATGTTCCCTCGCCGGCACAGTTGCGGGCAGCATCCGACAACGCTTCCGTCGCACAGGGGTCCGTGAGCTCGGCGCAGGGGGACATCTCGGCGGCGCAGTCGCGGATCGATGCGGCGAAGCGGCTCGTGGCGGACGCGAAGGGTGACTGGCAGGACGCGGAGCAGCGGACCGCGACGAAGATCGGTGAAGCTGCCGACGCGGGCCTCGGGAAGCAGTCCACGTGGGACAAGATCTTCGGGTCCGAGAAATGGGAGGCCATCGTCTCCATCGCGAAGGTCGTCGTGGCGGTGGGTGGGATCATCGCGATGATCATCCCGGGGCCGTGGACGTTGGTCATCGCGGCGATCGCGCTCGTGGTGTTGGTGGACACGTTGTACAAGATGGGCAAGGGCGAAGCCGACGGGTGGGACCTCGCTTGGGCCCTCGTCGACTGCGTCCCCCTTGCGGGCGGCCTAGGGGTCACGGCTCGGGCGATGCGGATGGCGAGCAAGGGCGGACGGGCGACCTCGCTGCTACACGTCGGCAGTCGATTCGCACGTGGACGTGACGTGATCGCAAAGCAGGTCACTGCCTTCAATGCGACGTCCAAGCTGGGCAAGCTGTTCACACCCCTGCAGCGAGTCGTTCGGCCGTTCGAACCTGGTGCTGTTCGGTTCTCGCAGAAGACCGTCTCCTTCAACAGGATCGACCGAACTACCGGCAAACCTTCCAACTACGACGACATCACCAACAGCATGCGTGACGGCGGCTGGCGCGGTGACCCTGTGGATGTCGTCGAGATGCCCGACGGAGCTGTCACGAGCATAGACAACACACGGATCAGGGCGGCGCGCGAAACTGACACTCCGGTGCAGGCCCGAGCGCACGAGCACAACGAGGCGTTGACCGCAAGAGAGGTTGAACGCTTCACGAAGCGTGGCCACACCGAGCCCAAAACGTGGGGGGAGGCTGCTGAGGTTCGGATAAAGTCGCAAGGCGCGAATTGGTCGAAAGCGAATCCAGCCGGATCTCATGACCTCCCGAAGATAACCGGAGGGCCACAGTGAGGGAACGTAGGCTAACAACCGTTGAGGAACGGCAAGTCGAGGCGCGCTTGATCGCGCCCGAAGGATTTCAGTATCCCGAGCGCTTCCAACGTGCCCTTGCACAAGACCCGCTTCCCGACATCGATCCCTTCATGTGGACGTCTGAGTACGAGAACCAGACAAAGAACTGGGTCGACATCGTTGGGGAGCAGTATCCGGTCCGTTCCCTCGTACCCTTCGCAAAGCACCAGGACACTGACGATGTGTTCTGCTTTGACGGTGGCGACCATTCGGGCGACCCTCCCGTGCTGATCATCCATACTTTTGCTTCGCCTGGGACGGAGTACCGGGGGCAGTGGACGTCCTTCGACGTCTGGTGGGAGGAGATGGAGGAGCATCGAGCAGCGTGGCTCGCGGAGCAGGAAGAGGACTGAGACATGCCTCGTAGGGACGCGTCGATCAGCAAGGCGATGTCGCACGCGTTGCGGCACGAACCGGGTGCGTACGGGCTGGAACTCGGTGCTGACGGGAGCGTCCCGCTCGCAGATCTTGCCGACGCTTTGGAGCGGTCGGGCATTCAGGCATCGTTGGAAGATCTGCGCCGAGTGGTCGCCGAGTCCGACAAGCAGCGCTTCGCCGTCGAAGGCGACCGGATCCGTGCTCAGTACGGGCACTCGACGGACGAGCGCATCGTGAAGCCGTCGATCGTTCCGCAGCCGGTGCTCTGGCACGCAACTTCCCCCGCTGCGGCTGAGTCGATCCTGCGCGACGGGCTCTTGCCGATGGGGCGCCAGTACGCGCATCTGACGACCGATCGCGAGCTGGCGATGCAGGCGGGGCGGCGCAAGTCCACCGCTCCCGTCCTGTTGCGAATCGATGCAGCTCGGGCGCACCTGGAGGGCGTGGAGTTCTCGGAGGGCCACGACCGGGTGACCCTCGCCTTGCTCGTTCCCGCGCGGTACATCTCGGCGGAATGACGCGCATGCCTCAGCCGCGCGAGTAGCGGGGCTCCTGCATTGCTGGGGCGATGCGCTCGAGACGGTCACCCGTCGAACGGATCGATCTCTCAGTCTCCCGCGAGTGCAAGGGGGCGACAGCAGTCTCGTCTCATCAGACGTGAGACTGCTCGGAAGAAGCGCAGATCCGACCAGCTGGGCTTGCAGTCGGGTGGCGTGGACGTCCTGGATAGCATCATCCGATGAGCACAGCGATGGACAGTTCTGCGTTCTGGGATGCGATCATCGCGGACGATCCGCAGGCGATCACGAGGATCGCGTCGGAAGGCTTCGAAGTGTCTTCAGCGTCACGCGCCAATGCCGACGCCCTCACGCCCCTCCACTTCGCGGCTCAGACCGGTGCGGTGCATGCGATGCGAGCACTCCTGGACCTCGGGGTGGAGGTGGACTCGCCGGACCGTTGGGGGACGACGCCGCTGCAGCTCGCAGTGACGAACTCGGGCGACGGCGGACTTGATCCGGTCGCCGTCTTGCTCGACGCCGGCGCTGATCCGTTCCATGTCAACGACCTTGGTGCGACCCCACTGAGCTATGCCCGAATCTTGGGGGACGCACCCGCCGGGCTCATCGCCATGCTGCAGCAGGATCGGGTGTTCGAGGATGATGAGGCGGGCGTATCGGTCGTGTTCGAGGCCGCTACGCATGGGTCCCTCATCGACATCCAATCAGCAGTTCATGCCGATGCGGCTCTGCTCAACTCTGCCGTGGCTGGAGAGACACCGCTCCGACTGCTCGTACGACGTTCTCTCCCCGTGCGACCGAATCGATCGAACCCACATCCGGTCTCTGTGGACGACGCGGTGGCTGGCGCCAGTGCAATGCTGAGTGCCGGAGCGAAGGCCAGGTTGGTCGGTGCAGACGGCTTCACCGCTCAAGGGCTGGCACGAGCGTTCCTGGCGCCGAAGCCGTTGATCAAGGTGCTCGATCGTGCGGCTAAGCTCGAGCGGAGGCAGACGGCGTGAATGATCTAGAGGCATTCAATTGACTGAACTACGGCTTGACGAGAGCGTGGATGGCGTCGGCGCTCGATATGTGCCCAGAAACTTTCCCCCAGCGCGGGCTGACGCACATTGGCGCGGTGCTTCTTTCAATGCCAAGGGTGATTGATGTTCAGATTCGGTAGAGCCGAGAACTCGAGGACAATTGAGGAACCCGTGATCGAGCACGGATACCTCTACATGCAGAAGTGGAATCACTTCACCCGGACGCCGGATCCGAGAGGATTCCTGAGCGAGCAAGAGTGTCGCGGGCGTTGGCACCAGCATCAGGATGATCAGATGGACTGGTTCACTGTGGTCCCCGCCGAGCCGAGCGTCGGCACCTTCGTGAGGCGGGACGACGGCGGCTTTGAAATCGATCCCGCATCCGCTGTACCGTCCTGGACCATGGAGGTCACGCCTCGGGGCGGTATTGCCGTCGACGGGCCAGCTTTCCAAGTGTTCGTTTGGGACGCAAACAATCGCAATGTGACCCTTGCCACGTATTCGAACCGGTGGGGCGGACGGCTGTTCCTCAGCGAAGTGATCTACAAGATCTTCCCCGAACCTGATGACTTCAGACCGAAGGAACGTGCACTGGCCAACAAGCCCCTGTTCTCCAATCAATTGCACCTGTCTCCGAACGGCGAGGGGCAGCGCACGCGGATCGATCACTCCAAACATACAAAAGACCTGGAGCAGTTCCACGGAGTTGACGTCGAGCCGAACTGGGCGAACACGCCGGAATTTGGTGATTGGGAAGCGTTACCGAAGAAGGTCCTCGAGGGTAACCCCCTCATCTGATTCGTCAGCTGACCAGGCAGAATGACCGATGGCCTTCTCGTTGCGAAAGAACATGTGTGGGCCCGCAACGCCGAGGCCGTCCGCGCGCTCCCCGGGTACTCCGACGCATGAGCCGTCGCCCCGACGGTGATCCTGTCGTGGTCAGGAGACCGACGCGTCGTCCTCGTCCGCCCACAGCGGGTCGCTGACGGTCCGCGGCAGCAGCGCCCCCGGCGACCCCGGCCACGGCAACCGCGTGACCGGCCAGTTCGAGGCGAAGAGCTCACGCCGCCCGGCATCGAACTCCTGCACCGTCTTGAGCTCGTCGTAGACCAGGGCGTACGCGGCCCGCAGGTTGTCGAAGTAGTCGTCCCACGAGTCGAAGAGGGTGAAGGCGACATCGGAGACCAGGTCGATCGACGACCAGGCATCGTCCTCGCTCAGGAGCCCGGCGGCGTACGCACCTCTGACGGCGGTGACCGCGTTCTTGACGTCCATCGACCAGAGCAGCTTCGGCGGGCGGTCCGCTCGGCGTTCGAGCAGGCTCGACCCTGCCCACGGGTCGGTGCCGAGCAGTGAGGACAGCCGGGTGAGCCGGGTCTCACCCTCGGCGGATCGGCTCAACGCGAGGAACTGCCACGACACGCTCTTCGGACCGAGCAGGTCGACGGCGAAGGCCTGTGCATCCCGCCCGCTGGCGATCTTGTAGGTCTCGTCGAGTTCGCGGCGCAGGAACGTCAGCGGGGGCAGGGGGATGGTCACGAAGGGCGACGGCGTGGTGTCCTGCAGGTACTCGCCGCCGAGCTCCACCCGCGAACCGTACGGGGCGAGCGACGCCGGCCACCATCCGTCGTGGAAGTCGCCGAACGAGGCGAGGGCCAGCTGCTGCAGTCGGTGGACGGGCAGCTCGCGGGCACCGGTGCGCTCCCGGTACCGCCGCTGTTCCCGCACCGGCAGCCCGATGTCACGGAGCGAGGTGATGAAGGTCAGCACGAACCACACGACGACGGCGATCAGGAAGCAGCGCCACACCGCCTGGATGCCGTACCCGAAGTGCGCCCGGACGTCGTACGGACCGGCTGTGGCGGCGACGAGGGCGACGAAGAATGCCACGATCGCGATCGCCATGGTGATCCACGCTGCGGCGCGGTCCCGTCGTCGCCCGGTCTGCTTCCGCGCCTTGGCGACCATCGCCCGGTGCCGCCAGCGTGGACGGACCGGGAACTCGCGGTCGCCGGGATGGTTCTGCAGTGCTTCCCCCATGACGATCGATCGTAGCGAGCAGCTCAGTCCTCGTCGACGGCGCCGACGAGCTCCGGCGCCGTGAGCAGCCGCGGCTCGTCCTCGATCGAGGACGGGTCGGCGATCACCTTCGACTCGTCGAGCAGCGACAGCCGACGGGCACTCGGCAGGACCTGGCGTTCGAGCGACCCGACGAAGCGGTTGTAGTCGACGACCGAACCGCGGATCGAGCGGCCGAGCTTGTCGACGTGCCCGGCCATCGTGGACAGCCGGCCGTAGAGCTCGCGGGACACCTTGAAGAGCTCGTGGGCCTCTTGCGAGACGACGTCCTGCTGCCACGAGAACGCCACGGTCTTGAGCACGGACCACAGGGTCACGGGTGAGGCGAGGGCGATGCGCTTGCGGAAGGCGTGGTCGAGCAGGCCGGGGTCGGCGGCGAGGGCGCTCGAGATGAGCGACTCCGACGGGATGAACGCGACGGTGAGCTCGGGGGAGGCGTCGTAGCCGGTCCAGTACTCCCGTGCGGCGAGGGCGTCGACGTGCGCTCGGAGCGCCTTGACGTGCTGAGCGATGAGCTGGTCGCGTCGGGCAGCCTCGGCACCGGTGGCGGTCGCCGGGATCTCGGCGGCCTGCAGGTAGGCGCTGAACGGCACCTTGGCGTCGACGGCGATGGTCTTGCCGCCGGGCAGGTGCACGACCATGTCCGGGCGGGCGGAGCCGACGGCGGTGGTGACGGAGGACTGCACGTCGAAGTCGACGCGTTCGAGCAGCCCGGCGGCCTCGACGACGTTGCGCAGCTGCGTCTCGCCCCAGACGCCGCGCGTGCTGTTCGACGACAGGGCACTGGCCAGGGTGTCGGCCGTGGTGCGGAGGCGCTCTTCGGACTCGGCGGCCGACCGGAGCTGCGCCGACAGCGCGCCGTACTGCTCGCTCCGCGACTGCTCGAGCTCGGCGATCTTCGTGCGCATCACGTCGAGCGTCTGCGCCACGGGGCTGAGCGCGGAGAGCACCTTGGACTCGTTCTGGTTCCGTGCCGCGTCGACGCCGTGCATGCGCTGCACCAGGTGCTCGAGCTCGGCGGAGCGCCGTTCGAGCGAGTCGACCTGGCGGCGGTACTGCGTGTCCTGGGCGTCGAGGCGTTCCTCGGCGTCGCGTCGGGCCGCCTCGAGCTGGCCGCGGAGCGCCTCGGCCGTCGCACGGGACGACGCGGCGTCGATGCCCGCGCGCGAGCGGGCGAGCGACCAGGCGACGACCGCACCGACGGCGATGCCGATCACGAGACCGATGACCAGGGCGAGGATCTGCATGTCGCGACCCTGGCAGAACCCACCGACACCGCGCCTCCCGGCACTCCGGCGCGCCCCGCAGAACCAGCGTGACCAGCGCCACGGGACCAACGTGACGGACCACGGAATCCATGTCATGACATTAGGGCAAACAGGGTGTACAGTCGTGATCGTCCGCCGATGAAGCCGCACGGAAGGTCCACCGCGTCGCATGACGAACCAAGCTCCCCACGCCTACGACGTGATCACGATGGGACGCGTCAGCGTCGACATCTACCCGCAGCAGACCGGCCCGCTCGAGGACGTCTCGACCTTCTCGAAGTCCGTCGGCGGCAGCGCCACGAACGTCGCCATCGCCGCTGCTCGACACGGCGCGGACGCCGCGGTCATCACCCGGACGGGCAACGACCCCTTCGGCCGGTACATCGCCCGCACACTGCCCGAGTACGGGGTCGCGAACGCGTTCGTCGAGACGGTGGAGGGGCTGAACACCCCCGTCGCCTTCTGTGAGATCTTCCCGCCGGACGACTTCCCGCTCTACTTCTACCGGGCCCCGAAGGCGCCGGACCTGATGATCACGGCGAAGTCCCTGCCGCTGCACGAGATCGAGCGCGCGAAGATCTTCTGGACCACGGTGACCGGCCTCAGCGAGGAGCCGAGCCGACAGGCGCATCACGTCGCGTACGAAGCCCGGTCCGCCGCGCAGAACAGCACGAAGACCCACACCGTCTTGGACCTGGACTACCGGTCGATGTTCTGGTCGAGCCCCGAGGCCGCGACGCGCGAGGTCGCGATCGCCCTCGAGCACGCCACCGTCGCCGTCGGCAACCGCGAGGAGTGCGAGGTGGCGGTCGGTGAGACCGACCCGGTCCGCGCCGCCGACGCGCTGCTCGACCGCGGTGTCGAGATCGCGATCGTCAAGCAGGGGCCGAAGGGTGTGCTGGCGAAGACCCGCGACGAGTTCGTCGAGTTCCGTCCGCACCACATCGACGTCGTGAACGGGCTCGGCTCGGGCGACGGCTTCGGCGGCGCGCTGACCCACGGACTGCTGCAGGGCTGGAGCCTCGAGCGGATCCTTGCGTTCTGCAACGCCGCCGGCGCGATCGTCGCGACGCGGTTCGAGTGCTCGACGGCGATGCCGACGAGCGACGAGATCGAGCAGTTCCTGACCGACAACCCGGCCGAGGGCACGACGCACACGGGTGCGACGCACACGGGTGAGACGTACACCAAGGAGAAGACCCATGCCTGAGCTCAGCCCCGCTGACTTCCAGCGCCTCCGCGACATCCGTGCCGGCCAGCCCGACCTGGTGCGTGCCACGCTCGACGCCCGCCGCAAGCGCTCCCTGCTGGCCGACGACGGCAAGCTCTTCATCGTCGCCGCCGACCACCCCGCACGCGGTGCGCTGGCGGTGCGCGACGACGAGTCCGCGATGGCGGACCGCTACGACCTGCTCGAGCGGCTCGTCACGGCCCTCGGCCGGCCGGGGGTCGACGGCGTGCTCGGCACCCCCGACATCCTCGAGGACCTCGCGCTGCTCGGTGCCCTCGACGGCAAGGTCGTCGTCGGGTCGATGAACCGCGGTGGACTCCGCGGCGCCACGTTCGAGATGGACGACCGTTACACGGCGTACTCGGCGCAGGCGATCAAGGACTCCGGGCTCGACTTCGCCAAGCTGCTGGTGCGCATCGCCCTGGAGGACTCGGGCACCGCGCCGACGCTCGAGGCCACGGCCCGCGCCGTCAGCGAGGCCGCGGCGCTCCAGCTGCCGATCATGCTCGAGCCGTTCATGTCCGAGTGGCGGGACGGCCGGGTCGTCAACGACCTGTCGGCCGACGCCGTGATCACCTCGATGGCGATCGCGGCGGGACTCGGTGAGTCCAGCGCCTACAGCTGGCTCAAGATCCCCGTCGTCGACGACATGGAGCGCGTGATGGCCGCGACGACGCTCCCGACGCTGCTGCTCGGCGGCGACCCGGCTTCGCGCCCGCTGGAGACGTACGCCAAGTGGGCTGACGCCCTGGCCCTGCCCGGTGTCCGCGGCCTGGTCGTCGGCCGCACCCTGCTCTACCCCTCGGACGGCGACGTCGCCGCCGCCGTGGACGTGGCCGCCGGTCTCGTCCACAGCCAGGAGGCCCGGGGCGGGTTCTCCACAGATGCCCACGACCCAGCCGCTCGGCTCGCGGGCGCCACCACCATGGACTCGTCCATCTCGGAAGGAAGCAACGCATGACGCTCACCGACACGACCACCACCACCGTCGGGCACTGGATCGACGGCAAGCGCGTCGAATCCGCGTCGGGCAACACCGCCCCCGTGTACGACCCGGCGCTCGGCGTCGCGACCAAGCAGGTCGCGCTGGCCGACGAGTCCGAGATCCAGGCGGCCATCGGCAGCGCCAAGGCGGCGTTCCCCGGCTGGAGCAACCTGTCACTGGCCAAGCGCCAGGCGATCCTGTTCTCATTCCGCGAGATCCTGAACCGCGACAAGGCCGAGCTGGCCGAGATCATCACGAGCGAGCACGGCAAGGTCATCGACGACGCCCTGGGTGAGATCGCCCGTGGGCAAGAGGTCGTGGAGCTCGCCACCAACATCCCGAGCCTGATGAAGGGCGAGTTCTCCGACCAGGTCTCGACCGGCATCGACGTCTACTCGATCCGCCAGCCGCTCGGCGTCGTGGGCATCATCAGCCCCTTCAACTTCCCGGCGATGGTGCCGCTCTGGTTCCTGCCGATCGCGATCGCCGCGGGCAACACCGTCGTGCTGAAGCCGAGCGAGAAGGACCCGTCGGCCGCCATCTGGCTCGCCGAGAAGTTCAAGGAGGCCGGGCTGCCCGACGGCGTCTTCAACGTGCTCAACGGCGACAAGCTGTCCGTCGACGGCCTGCTCACCAGCGACGACGTCGAGTCGATCTCGTTCGTCGGCTCCACGCCCATCGCACAGTACGTCTACGAGACCGGCACGAAGCACGGCAAGCGCGTGCAGGCCCTCGGCGGCGCGAAGAACCACATGCTCGTCCTGCCCGACGCCGACCTCGACCTGGTCGCCGACAACGCGATCAACGCCGGCTTCGGTTCGGCCGGTGAACGCTGCATGGCGATCTCGGTCGTCGTCGCGGTCGAGCCGGTGGCCGACGAGCTCATCCAGAAGATCAAGGACCGCGCGGCGACCCTGCGCATCGGCGACGGTCGTCGCGGGTGCGACATGGGGCCGCTCGTCACGAAGCAGCACCGTGACAAGGTCGCCTCGTACATCGAGGTCGCAGAGCAGGACGGTGCGGTGGTTGTGGTGGACGGCCGCACCGTCCGACCCGACGGCGACGAGAACGGCTTCTGGCTGGGGCCGACGCTGATCGACCAGGTGCCCACCACCAGCCGCGTCTACACCGAGGAGATCTTCGGTCCGGTGCTGAGCGTCGTGCGGGTCGCCACCTACGAAGAGGGCCTCGAGCTCATCAACTCCGGCGCGTACGGCAACGGCACCGCCATCTTCACGAACGACGGTGGCGCCGCCCGACGGTTCCAGCGCGATGTGCAGGTCGGCATGATCGGCATCAACGTCCCGATCCCGGTGCCCGTCGCCTACTACTCGTTCGGTGGCTGGAAGAACTCGCTGTTCGGTGACCACAAGGCGTACGGTGCCGACGGCGTGAGCTTCTTCACCCGCCAGAAGGCGATCACGAGCCGCTGGCTCGACCCGTCGCACGGCGGCATCAACCTCGGCTTCCCGTCGAACAACTGACCCGCGGCATGGCGAACGAACAGCACCAGCACGACCAGTGGTTCATCCCGGCGGGCTCCCGGCCCGAGGCGGGCTGGACCGACGTGGTCGACGGTCGCATCGAGGGGTGGGCGCACACCGGGCTCCGGACCGGGGCGCTGACCGACGGGGGCGAGCTGCGCCTCCCGGCCGACGCCGTGGAGCGCATCGTCGTGCCGCTCGCCGGGTCGTTCCACGTGACCCATTCGGGCGCCGCCGGTGACGGCGAGCAGACCCTGCAGGGGCGGGGGAGCGTCTTCGACGGCCCCACCGACGTCCTCTACCTGGGATCGGGCTCCGCGGCCACCATCACTGGCAGCGGCCGGTTCGCCGTCGCGGAAGCCCCCACCGACACCGTCAAGCCGACCACCTACGTGGCCCGGCCGGACGTGCCCGTGGAACTCCGCGGCGCCGGGCAGTCGAGCCGCCAGGTGCACAACTTCGGCACCCCGGCCGCGCTCGACGCTGTCAAGTTCATCGTGTGCGAAGTGATCACGCCGGCCGGCAACTGGTCGTCGTACCCACCGCACAAGCACGACACGAGCGTGCCCGGTTCGGAGTCGAACCTCGAGGAGATCTACTACTACGAGGCAGCGGTGTCCCGCGGGCTCGAGTCGATCGCGCCCGAGGCCGCCGACCCGTTCGCCCTGCACCGCACGTACGCCTCGGACGACCGCGCCATCGACGAGTTCCGGCAGGTCCGGACCGGTGACGTCGCCCTGGTGCCGTACGGCTGGCACGGTCCGGCGGTCGCCGCTCCGGGTTACGACATGTACTACCTGAACGTGATGGCCGGGCCCGACCCGGAGCGCGTCTGGAACATCACCGACGACCCGTCCCACGGGTGGGTCCGGCAGGCGTGGGCATCGGAATCGATCGACCCACGACTGCCCTACGAAAGGAAGCAGGCGTGACCACCACCACGCGGAAGATGACCGTGGGCCAGGCACTCGTCGAGTTCCTGGCCAACCAGTGGACCGTCGACGGCGACGTCCGCGAACGCACCATCCCGGGGATCTTCGGCATCTTCGGGCACGGCAACGTCGCCGGGGTCGGTCAGGCCATCAAGCAGCTCCACGTCGAGCAGCCCGGGTTGCTGCCGTACCACCAGGCCCGCAACGAGCAGGCGATGGTGCACGAGGCCGTCGGCTTCGCCCGCATGCACCGCCGCCGTGCGACCTACGCATCCACCGCGTCGGTCGGCCCGGGTGCCGCCAACATGCTGACCGCCGCGGCGCTCGCCACCACGAACCGGCTGCCGGCACTGCTGCTGCCGTCGGACACCTTCGCCACGCGCACCACCGACCCGGTGCTCCAGCAGATCGAGCTGCCGCACGACACGTCGTTGCAGGTCACCGACGCCTTCCGTCCGCTCTCGCGCTACTTCGACCGGGTGGAGCGTCCGGAGCAGCTGTTCTCGATCGCCCTCGCCGCGATGCGGGTGCTGACCGACCCGGCCGAGACCGGTGCGGTGACGATCGCCCTGCCCGAGGACGTCCAGGCCGAGGAGTTCGACGTGCCCGTCGCGTTCCTGCAGCCGCGCGAGTGGCACATCCGCCGTCCGTTGCCCGAGCGCGGCCCGCTCGAGCGTGCCGTGGCCGCGATCCGTGCCGGCCGGCGTCCGGTCATCGTGGCCGGCGGCGGGGTGCTGTACTCCGACGCCGCCGACGAGCTCCGCGCCTTCGTCGAGGCCACCGGCATCCCGGTCGGCACGTCGCAGGCCGGCGGCGGATCCCTGGTCTGGGACCACCCGCAGTACCTCGGCGGCATCGGCGCGACCGGCACCGCGGCCGCCAACGCGATCGCCGCCCAGGCCGACGTCGTCATCGGGATCGGCACCCGCTACAGCGACTTCACCACGGCGTCGCGGACCGCGTTCCAGAACCCCGACGTCACGTTCGTCAACGTCAACGTGGCCGCGTTCGACGCCTACAAGCACGGTTCGCAGCTGCCGCTGATCGCGGACGCCCGGGAGGCGCTGGTCGCCCTGACCGAGTCGCTCACGTCGGACACGGCGTACTTCGTCGAGCCCGGCTACGCGTCCGAGATCGCCTCGCTGAAGGCGGCGTGGGATGCTGCCGTCGACGGCGCGTTCGCGCCGTCCGGCGCGGACCTGCCCGGCCAGCCCGAGATCATCGGCGCCGTGCAGTCGGTCTCCGACCCGCGCGACGTCGTGATCCAGGCGGCGGGCTCGCTGCCCGGCGACCTGCACAAGCTCTGGCGGGTGCGCGACGAGCTCGGGTACCACGTCGAGTACGCGTTCTCGTGCATGGGCTACGAGATCGCCGGTGGCATCGGGGTGCGACGCGGGGCTCCGGAGCGCGACGCGATCGTGATGGTCGGTGACGGCAGCTACCTGATGCTGCACACCGAGCTCGTCACCGCCGTGGCCGAGGGCATCAAGATCATCGTCGTGCTCATCCAGAACCACGGGTACGCGTCGATCGGGCACCTGTCCGAGACCGTCGGCTCCGAGCGCTTCGGCACGAAGTACCGGTACCTCGACGAGACCGAGTCGTTCGAGAACGGCGAGCCCCTGCCCGTCGACCTCGCCGCCAACGCCCGCTCGTACGGCGTCGACGTCATCGAGGTGCAGCCCGGCCCGGACAGCATCGAAGACCTCAAGGCCGCGCTGCGTCAGGCGAAGGCGAACGACCACACCACCCTGGTGCACATCAACTCCGACCCGCTGGTCTACGCCCCCGAGGGCGACGGCTGGTGGGACGTGCCGGTCGCGCAGACCTCCACCCTCCCCAGCACCCAGGCCGCCCGCGCCGAGTACGAGCAGCAGGTCGCCACGCAGCGTCCGCTGCTCGGCTGAACCGTTCACGAGACAGAAAGCGACAGCGACGTCATGACCGACACCGCCACCCCCATCGGCAGCCCCGCCACCGACGCGGCGCCCGCCTCGATCCGCATCGGCACCGCCCCGGACTCGTGGGGCGTCTGGTTCCCGGACGACCCGAAGCAGGTGCCGTGGCAGCGCTTCCTCGACGAGGCGTCCGCCGCCGGGTACGAGTGGATCGAGCTCGGCCCGTACGGGTACCTGCCGACCGACCCATCGCAGCTGTCCGACGAGCTCGAGTCCCGCGGGCTCAAGCTGTCGGCGGGCACGGTCTTCACCGGGTTCCACAAGGGCGAGGACCAGTTCCAGCGTGCGTGGGACCAGGCCGTCGCGGTCGCCGGTCTGGCAGCGAAGCTCGGCGCCGAGCACCTGGTGACGATCCCCGACCTGTGGCGCTCGGACGCCACCGAAGAGGTGCTCGAGGCGCGCACGCTCACCGACGAGCAGTGGGAGCGACTCGGCAAGGGCCACGACCAGCTTGGCAAGGCGCTGCTCGAGGAGTACGGCGTCCACCAGCAGTTCCACACCCACGCGGACAGCCACGTGGGCACCTACAAGGAGACCGTGCGGTTCCTCGAGGTCACGAACCCCGAGTACACCAACCTCTGCCTCGACACCGGCCACTTCGCCTACTACGGCGGCGACAACCTCAAGCTCATCGCCGCCCACCCGGAGCGCATCGGCTACCTGCACCTCAAGCAGGTCGACACCGACCTGCTGTTCGACGTGCTCAAGAACGACGTGCCGTTCGCCACCGCCGTGTCGCAGGGCATCATGACCGAGCCGCCGCACGGCACCCCGGAACTCGCCCCGATCATCGAGGCCGTCGCCGCGATCAACCCGGACATCTTCGGCATCGTCGAGCAGGACATGTACGGCTGCTCCGTCGACGCCCCCGGCCCGATCGCCGAGCGCACCTTCCAGCACATCTTCAGCTCGACCTCGGCCGCCCGCGCCTCCTGACGCGCCGTCCACGCAGCGTCAACAACCCCCAGGAGAACACCACCATGACCACCACGCAGAACCTCCGCGTCGCCGTCGTCGGCGCCGGCATGATGGGCGCCGACCACGTCCGCCGCATCACCGCCAAGATCTCGAACGCCGACGTCGTCGCCGTCGTCGAGCCCGACCAGGCCCGTGCGGCCGCGGCAGCCGCCCTGGCGCCCGGTGCGATCACCGCCGCGTCCTTCGACGAGGCGCTCGAGCAGACCGAGATCGACGCCGTCATCATCGCGACGCCCGGTTTCCTGCACGAGCCGATCCTGGTGACCGCGCTCGAGCGCGGGCTCACCGTCCTGTGCGAGAAGCCGTTGACGACCAGTGCCGAGGACTCGCTGCGCATCGTCGAGCTCGAGCAGCAGCACGCCGCCCGGCCCGTCATCCAGGTCGGCTTCATGCGCCGGTTCGACGCCGGGTACCAGGAGCTCAAGGCCCTGCGCGAGTCGGGGGCGAACGGCGCCCTGCTCGCCCTGCACCACGCGCACCGCAACCCGACGACGCCGCCGAACTTCAGCGAGTCGATGCTCATCCACGACTCGGTGATCCACGAGATCGACATCATCCCGTTCCTCACCGGTGAAGCGATCACGAGCGTCGAGGTGAAGAAGCCGCGCAAGAACTCCCTCGCGCCGGCCGACCTGCCCGAGCCGCAGTTCGTCCTGTTCACCACCGAGTCCGGCACGATGGCGATCGTCGAGATCAACGTCAACGCCCAGTTCGGCTACCAGGTCACCACCGACGCGGTGTTCGAGTCCGGTGTCGCCTACATCGGCCGCGACACGTCGCTCTCGCTCGTCGCAGCAGGAGCGACCTCGCAGGGCGTCACGCCGTCCTTCAAGGAGCGCTTCGGTGCCGCCTACGACGAAGAGGTGCAGCGCTGGGTCGACGCTGCCCGGACCGGCGGCATCGACGGGCCGAGCGCCTGGGACGGCTACACCGCCTCCGTCGTCGCCGAGGTCGCGGTCCGGGCCCAGCAGTCCGGCGCGCACGAAGTGGTCGAGTACGCGGTCACCAAGCCGGCGTTCTACGACGAGACGAGCGACGCGACGAGCGACGCGACCGCCGCGCTCGCCGGGGCCTGATCGATGCCGAAGATCGCGCTCGACCCGACCCCGTTCCACCACGACCTGTCGCTGCTCGAGTTCCCGCGCAAGGTCGCGGAGCTCGGCTACGAGTACCTGCAGCTCACCCCGCACAAGGACTTCATCCCCTTCTACCGGCACCCCAAGGCCGACGACGACCTGGTCGACGCGTTCGCCGCGGCCTGCCGTGACGCCGGGGTCCAGGTGGCGAGCGTGCTGCCGGTGCTGCGCTGGTCGGGTCCGGACGAGGACGCCCGACAGGCTGCGGTGCGGAAGTGGAAGCGGGTCATCGAGATCACGAAGCGCCTCGGCGTGGACACCATCAACACGGAGTTCTCCGGCCGCCCCGAGCGTGCCGAGGAGTCCGAGGACCAGTTCTACCGGTCGATGGAGGAACTGCTGCCGATCATCGAGGACGCCGGCATCCGTGTGCTCATCGACCCGCACCCCGACGACTTCGTCGAGGACGGGCTCGAGGCGCTCCGGGTGATCCGCGGCCTGAACTCGAAGCACGTCGGCTTCGTCTACGTCGCCTGCCACACGTTCCACTACGGCGGCAACATGGACGAGATCATCGACGCCGCCGGTGACTCGCTGCAGCTGGTCCACGTCGCCGACGCGTACGACCACCGTCGCTCGCACGGCCTGCGCTACATCACGAACCCGCCCGGCAACCCGGCCCGTGTGCACCAGCACCTGCCGGTCGGCCAGGCGGACGTCGACTTCGACGCCTTCTGGGCGGCACTCGACCGGGTCGGTTTCTCGGCGCGCGAGGACACCGTCGCGGTCTCGAGCGTCTTCGCCGAGGACGAGAACGCCGACGCGGTGTCACGGTTCCAGCTCGACACGATCACGAAGGGACTCCACCGATGACCACCACCCTCGAGACGCAGGCGTCCACCGACGCCGACTCCCGTCCCGTCACCCTGCAGGCCGCGGAGCAGACCCCGACCGCCCTGTGGAACGACTCCGCCGACCCGCGCGAACTGTCGACCGCCATCCACGAGTACGGTGCCGTCGGTGCGACCTGCAACCCGGTGATCGCGTACACCTGCATCCAGCAGGACCCGGAGACCTGGGTCCCGCGCATCCGCGAGATCGCCGAGGAGCACCCGACGGCGGGGGAGTCCTGGATCGGCTGGAAGGCCGTCGAGGAGCTCTCCATCGCCGCCGCAGCGCAGCTGCTGCCCGCGTTCGAGGCGTCCGGCGGCCGGAACGGTCGACTGTCCATGCAGACCGACCCCCGGTTCCACCGCGATGCCGAGGCGCTCGTCGAGCAGGCCGTCCGGTTCTCGCAGCTCGCGCCGAACATCATCGTGAAGATCCCCGCCACCAAGGTCGGCATCGCCGCGATCGAGGAAGCCGCCTACCGCGGGGTCTCGATCAACGCCACGGTGTCCTTCACCGTGCCGCAGGTCGTCGCCGTGGGCGAGGCCATCGAGCGCGCCCTCGACCGCCGTGCTGCCGAGGGCCTGCCGGAGCAGGAGTTCGGCCACGTCGTCACCCTGATGGCCGGCCGCTTCGACGACTGGCTGAAGACCGTCGTCAAGCGCGACCACGTGATGGTGGACCCGGGCATCCTCGAATGGGCCGGTGTCGCAGCGGTGAAGAACGCCTACCGCGTCTTCCAGGAGCGTGGCTTCCGCTCGCGCGTGCTGGTCGCCGCGTTCCGCAACGCACTGCAGTGGTCGGAGTTCCAGGGCGGGGACCTGGTGGTGTCGCCGCCGTTCCAGTGGACGAAGGACATCAACGACAACGCGTTCCCGTTCCGTCCGCACGCCATCGACGACGAGGTCCCCGTGCACGTCATCGAGGCGCTCCGGGCCGCGACGCCGGAGTTCGCCCGCGGTTACGACGTGGACGGCATGACGATCGACGAGTTCGACCGCTTCGGTGCGACCGTGACGACGCTCCGGCAGTTCCTGGACGCCGACGCGAAGCTCGACGCCCTGGTCCGCGACATCATCGTCCCCGCGATCTGAGACGCGATCCGAGTCGCGGTCTGATGCGCGGCGCGATCCGCGGTCGCAACCACGGGTCGCGCCCCGCGCGCTGACGCACCAGCCTGGAGGCCCGGTGCCGGTCCCCGAGACCGGCACCGGGCCTCCAGGCGGTTGCGCCATGTGCTGACAAAGTCAGCCGCATCGGCTACGCTCGTTGTCGCGCTCCAATGCGCGTCACCTGAACGAAGGAGTTCTCCATGGACAGCATCGGCGTCGGGCTGATCTCGGTCGGCTGGATGGGGCGGTTGCACTCGCGTGCCTACCGAGCGTTGCCGGACCACTTCCCGGAGCTCGGCGTCCAGCCGCGGCTCGTCGTCGCGGCCGACCCGATCGAGGCGGCACGTGACCAGGCGGTGACGCGGCTCGGGTACGAGCGGGCCGTCGCCGACTACCACGAGGTCCTCGCCGACCCGGCGGTCGACGTCGTGTCGATCTGTTCGCCGAACTTCCTGCACCGGGAGATGGCCGTCGCCGCGGCCGAGGCGGGCAAGCCGTTCTGGATCGAGAAGCCGATGGGCCGGTACGCCAGCGACTCGCGCTCCATCCACCAGGCGGTGCAGCGGGCCGGCGTCATCACGAGCGTCGGCTTCAACTACCGGCACGCTCCGGCGATCGAGCGCGCCCGTGAACTCGTCCGCAGCGGGCGGCTCGGGCGCATCACGAACGTGCGCGGATCGTTGCTCGCCGACTACTCGTCCGACCCTGCTGCACCGCTGACCTGGCGCTTCGAGCGTGAGCGTGCCGGATCGGGTGTGCTCGGCGACCTGCTGTCGCACGGACTCGACCTGGCGCAGTACGTGGTCGGCCGGATCGCCTCGGTCAGTGCGCTCGCCGAGACGTTCATCGAGTCGCGTCCCCGCCCGGGTGCCGGCATCGTCGACCGCAGTGCGGCGGCCACCGGCGAGCTCGGTGCCGTCGAGAACGAGGACTACGCCGCCCTGCTGTTCCGGTTCGAGGACGGTGCGGTCGGCACGATGGACTCGAGTCGGGTCATGCGTGGGCCGCACGCCGAGTACACGCTCGAGATCTACGGCACCCGCGGTTCGGTCCGGTGGGACTTCCAACGCCTCAACGAGCTCGAGGTGTACCTGGACGGGCAAGAGATCGACGGGTACGCGACGCACTACGTCGCTCCCGGGGACGGTGACTTCGGTCGCTTCCAGCCCGGCGCCGGGACCGCGATGGGCTACGACGACCTGAAGACGATCGAGGCGGCGCAGTTCATCGCGAGCGTGCAGCGCGGGGAGCAGCTCGCACCCTCGGTCGCCGACGGGCTGGCCGCGGCGTCGATCGTCGAGGCGGCGGAGGCCTCGCTGGTCGACGGCGCGTGGCACGACGTCGCTCGTGTCGACGGGCCGCTGACGTACGGGGCGCCGACGCCGAGGTTCTAGACACGTCGCGGTGCTTGCTTGTTAGTATGTAAGGACAAAGTCCGAGCAACCAGGAGGCACCATGCCGCTCGTCCGTATCGACCTCGCCACCGGCCGCACGCCGGAGGCCGTCCGTGGCATCGCCGACGCCATCCACCAGGCCATCGTCGACGTGTACGGGATCCCGGTGCGTGACCGGTTCCAGGTGATCACCGAGCACCCGGCGCAGCAGATCATCGCCGAGGACGCCGGCCTGGGGTTCGAGCGCACCGAGGGCGTCATCGTCATCCAGGTGTTCACGCAGCGCGGGCGGACCGACGAGGCGAAGGCTGCGCTGTACCGGGCGATCCACGACGCCCTCGCAGCGATCGGTGTCGCGTCCGAGGACGTCTTCATCGGCTACGTCGAGAACGGGCCGCAGGACTGGTCGTTCGGCTTCGGACGGGCCCAGTACGTCACCGGTGAGCTCGGGGTGCCCGCGCTCGGTTGAGGCCGTGCGGTCGCGGGGTGGTCACGACACCCCGCTCAGTTCAGCCGAGTGGTCACGAACTGTCGGTTGCCGGGCGTCCGGGCGACAGTTCGTGACCTCGGCGCATCACCGACAGCGTGTCGTGACCACTCACCGAGCGGCCTACTTGTCGACGAGCGTGACCTCGAACGAGTACCGGTCGGGGCGGTAGCAGTGCACGCCGTACTCGACCGCACGGCCCGAGGCGTCGTACGCGGTGCGGCTCATCGTGAGCACCGGGTCGCCGTCCTCGATCTCGAGCAGGCCGGCCTCCTCGTCGGTGACCGCACGGGCCCCGATCCGCTGCTTCGCCACCCGCATCGTCACGCCGCGGCCGCGCAGCAGCTGGTACAGCCCGTACGCCTGCAGGTCCTCGTCGGTCAGGTCGAGGAACTCCGGCGGCAGGTAGTTCTCGAGGATCGCCATCGGGACGTCCTCGGCGAAGCGCACCCGCCGGATGTGCGCGACGGTCGTGCCGGGCTCGATGCTGAGCGCCGCGGCGACCTCGTCGGACGCGGGGACGTCGTTGCGCTGCAGGAGCTTCGTCGCCGGAGCCTGCGCACCCTGCGCCAGGTCGTCGTACAGGCTCGTCAGCTCCACCTTGCGGGTCACCGGACCGTGCACGACCTGGGTCCCGATGCCGCGGCGGCGCACCAGCAGACCCTTGTCGACGAGGTCCTGGATCGCGCGACGGATCGTCGGCCGCGACAGACCGAGACGCTCACCGAGGGCGATCTCGTTCTCGAGCCGGGCCCCTGGCGGCATCGCGCCGGAGCGGATCGACTCCTCGATGCGCGAGGCGACCTGGAAGTAGAGGGGCATGGGACCCGACCGGTCCAGGTCCATGAACAGGTCGGACGGCAGCTGGCCTTCGTTGGTCATCGCGGTCCTTCACACGTGCGGAGATGCCGGCGTCGGTGCCGACGGCATTGTCGTGACAATACCACCGGGGATGTGACGCCCCGGCCGCGCGCAGCAGGCGTTGCGTCAGTCGGCAAACACCGTCAGTCGGCGAACACCCTCAGTCAGCGCAGACCCTCAGTCAGCGCAGACCCTCAGTCGGCGAACACCATCGGCCGGTTCGACAGCCGCGGCTGGTTCGCGGCCTTCGGCTTCTCGGCACGCGCGCGGACCGGTGCGATCGTCACCCGGGTCACCGCGCCGAGCGCCTCGACCGTCTCGACCCCGTGGTGCCCGGCGGCGTGCACGACGATCGCGGCGCAGGCCTCGGCGTCGGCGGCGGCGTCGTGGTGCTGGAAGCCCTCGAACCCGGCGGCCATCGCGGCGACCGGCAGCCGGTACGAGTCGAGCGTGTAGGTCTTGCGGGCGACCGCCAGGGAGCACAGCGAGTGGTGCTCGGCCAGGTCGATGCCCGTCGCGGAGCACCCACCGGCGATGACGCCCATGTCGAAGCGGGCGTTGTGCGCCACCAGGACGTCACCCTCGGCGAAGGCCACCAGGTCGGGGTACTGCTGCTCCCACGTCTTGGCGTGCGTGACGTCCTCGGCGACGATGCCGTGGATCCGCGTGTTCCACTCCAGGAACGCGTCGTGCCCGAACGGCGGGCGGATGAACCACGACGCCCGATCGACGACCCGGCCGGCTCGGACCTTCACGAGCCCGACGGAGCAGGCGCTGGCGGGCGAGCTGTTGGCGGTCTCGAAGTCGATCGCGGTGAAGTTCAACGGCACGGTCCCGATCGTCGCACGGGGTGCCGACATCGCCCTCCGTTCCCGTCGGCGTTGCGTGTGGCTACTCTCGGCGCATGGGGAACGAGGCCGACCGCCGTCCGCTCGTCCTGGTGCTCGCCGGTGCCGGCTACGGGCAGCAGGCGCCGCTGCTCTGGTGGACGAGCGAGATCGCCGCCGCGGCCGGGTGTGCGGTCGTCGCGCCACGCTGGCACGTCGACGACGCTGCCGGTGCCGATCCGGTCGGGTTCGTCGAGACCGCTGTTGCCGCGGCAATGGGAGACCGGCTGCCCGACCTCGTCGTCGCGAAGTCGTTCGGCTGCTTCGCCCTGCCGTGGGCGATCCGCCACGCAGTGCCCGGCGTCTGGCTCACCCCGGTGCTCACGCACGACGATGTGGCCACGGCGCTCGCCGCCGCCACCGACGCGCACGAGGCGATCGGGGGTGGAGACGACACCATGTGGCGGCCGGAGCGGGTCTCGGGGACTGCTGCGCGCCTCCAGACCGTCGACCATGCCGACCACTCGCTGCAGGTTCCGGGGGACTGGCGGCGATCGCAGCGGCTGCAGGCCGACGTCTTCGACGTCGTCGAACGCCGCATCACGGCACTGCGGCCCCCGATGGGCGGGTCGCGTCCGCTGATCTGACGGACGGACTGGAGGCCCGGGTCGGCTCCGACAGGCCGCCGCCGGTAGGCTCTTCTTCCGTGGCTCTCACCATCGGAATCGTCGGTCTCCCGAACGTCGGCAAGTCGACCCTGTTCAACGCCCTGACCAAGAACCAGGTCCTCGCCGCGAACTACCCGTTCGCGACGATCGAGCCGAACGTCGGGGTGGTGAACCTGCCCGACTCGCGGCTCGACCAGCTCGCCGAGCTCTTCCACTCGGAGAAGACCGTGCCGGCGCCGGTGTCGTTCGTCGACATCGCGGGCATCGTCAAGGGCGCGAGCGAGGGCGAAGGCCTGGGCAACAAGTTCCTCGCCAACATCCGCGAAGCCGACGCCATCGCGCAGGTCGTCCGCGGCTTCACCGACGACGACGTCGTGCACGTGGCGAACAAGGTCTCCCCGAAGGACGACCTCGAGGTCATCAACACCGAGCTGATCCTCGCCGACATGGAGACCATCGACAAGGCGCTCCCGCGGTACGAGAAGACCGTGAAGCTCAAGCAGACCGAGCCGATCGTGCTCGAGACCGCTCGCGAGGCCCGTGCCGCGCTCGAGCAGGGCACGCTGCTGTCCGCCACGAAGATCGACCTGTCGCCGATCGCCGAGCTCGGCCTGCTCAGCGCCAAGCCTTTCATCTTCGTCTTCAACGTCGACGAGGCGATCCTGACCGACGAGTCCCGCAAGGCCGAACTGGCCGCGCTCGTCGCCCCCGCGCAGGCCGTGTTCCTCGACGCCCAGGTCGAGTCGGAGCTCATCGACCTCGACCCGGCCGACGCCGCCGAGCTGCTCGAGTCGACCGGTCAGACCGAGTCGGGCCTCGACCAGCTCGCCCGCATCGGCTTCGACACCCTCGGGTTGCAGACCTACCTGACGGCCGGCCCGAAGGAAGCCCGTGCGTGGACGATCGGCAAGGGGTGGAAGGCTCCCCAGGCTGCCGGCGTCATCCACACCGATTTCGAGAAGGGCTTCATCAAGGCCGAGGTCATCTCGTTCGACGACCTGATGGAAGCCGGCTCGATCGCCGAGGCCCGCGCTGCCGGCAAGGCCCGCATCGAGGGCAAGGACTACGTCATGCAAGACGGCGACGTAGTGGAGTTCCGCTTCAACAACTAGCAGGCCTGGGACGACGCGGATCTAGCGAGATTCAGCGTTCGCAGTCCGCAAGGAGTCCGCAGAATCTCCGGCAACGGCTCGCATGAGACCCGCAATTGCGGACCGGGGGCGGTCCTCCGCGTTCGGCCACAGGTGGCTGTATGTGTTCAGCGTGACCGACGCGGACCGAATTGGCAGCGGTGAGATCGTGAGGGGCACCCCCTGAGTGCTGCTCGGTGTTGGTAGCGACCATCAGGGGTGTTAGTCGTCGGGGTCGGGTACGTCTTCGGTCCATCGGTCTTGCCATGACGAGTCGTCGCTGCCGTCGTAGTGCGACCACTGGTGACCAGGGCGCAGCGTGTCCCGTGTCCCGTGTCCCGTACGGTCCGGGCTCGTCGCGTGGCGTGTACGCGTGTCCCTCGTCGGACCAGGTGACGCGCTCAGGTGATTCGTCGAGGTAGTCCATGCTCGGCTCCCTCAGTCTCGGTCGTGCGTGGCGCCGTCCAGTACCTGGTTGATCTCGGCCATGGTGGCGGGGTGCAGTGGTGGGCCGGGGCGTCGGTTGGTGCGGGTGCGGTGTGCGCTGGGCCCGTCGTTGTCTGTGCTGCTCGGTAGCAACTGAGTTCCCTTCACCTACCAGCAGAGGAGCATCCACATGCCCACAGAACATGAAGTAGCCGAAGCCAAGCGCAGCACTCAGAAGGTGCTGTTCGAACGGATCGAGAAGGCGGCTGGGAACAGCAGCCTGCAGTTCCCGCAGCTCGAGTCCCTCGCTCGTGCCTACCGATACGTCGCAGGTGGCTCGCAGCCCGGTGGCAGTGAGTCGTCCACGAAGTAGCGATACGAAGGCCGGGCACCTCACGGTGTCTGGCCTTCATCGCGTTCAGGAGGCGGGCCGGATCTCAACGTCGGCGGTGTCGCCCTTGCTGGCGTTGCAGTGCCGGTGCATCGGCTGCAGTTGCTGGCCAGCGAGGCGGCCGCCGTTCGCGAGCGCGTCGGGGTGGTCGGCGGTGAACGAAATGCGGTCCGTGTCGGGCAGCGTCGTGTCGATCGCGTTGCCGCACCACCAGCAGGGCAGGTTCTCGGCAGCCGTGCGGCGCTTCAGCGCAGCCTGCGCACGACGGTAGGCGCGGTGGCCGTGGCCGTTGCGGACCGTGCTTGTCACGGTTCGACGGGCAGGTAGGCGACGGCGCCGTCGGTGAACATGACGTCGATGCCGATGATCTGCCCGGCTGCCCGCTTCACGTCGAAGCGGTCGAGCTGGGGGGGCTTTGTAGCCGTGCGCCTTGAGGTGTGCACGGACTTCGGTGAGTGTCATCGGTGCGGTCCCTCGATGGTCTCGGCCTGATGGGGTTCCCCGTGCTCGCGCCGCGATCGTTGGTTCGCTGTGCGGCCGGTCCCAGAGCGGGGTGCGGGACCGGCGGCTAGGTGCGGTGCTGGTACGTGTCGGCGGGCACGAGGAAGTGGTGGGGGTGACTACGCATCGGCTCATGCAGAGCAGCATCACAGTCAATGGCGTCGAAATGTCGATGCGGGGGGAAGCCAAGCCTTGATGCTTGGGCAGTCATCGAGCGCATCGTCGAATCAGGCGATGTGCGTCAGCTTCGTGTCAGCGGTACCGATGCGTCCGGTACGTCCTTCACGACCGCGCACCTGATCACTCCGGTGAGCACGTACGTCATCCACCTTGTTCACGGCGAGCAGGAGTTCGGCGACACCGAGTTCTTTGAACGGCTGAAAGACAACACTGGAGCGCTCGCCGTGGAGTACGGGCTGCTGGACGCGCCGAGTTCGGAGGATTCGGGGGATTCGCACGAGTCAACCTCCTGAGCCATCGCTCCGCTACGGTCTTTCCATGGTTGCTTGGATCGCTCTGGCGCTGAGCGCCCTATCGCTGGTGTACTCCGTCTGGAACGAGGTCACTAAGCGGCGGCTGCAGTACGAGGCTCGCTTCGTGCACTCGATAGCGGAACGCGATGAGGACGCCGACTGGGACGCCGCTCGCGAGCTCACCCTCGAGAACGTCGGCTCGGGCAATGCCCACGACGTTGTCCTGGTCTTCGAGTATGACCCCACCAGCGTCGGCTTTGGCGACTTCAAGTGGTCGAAGATCGCAGCTGGTGCAAGCGTCACCCAGATGCCTACGGCAGCGCTTCCCGACGAACTCTCCATGATGGTTGTGGGCCACCAGCTGCGCGACCGCTCGCCGTGGTGGCGCCGGGAGATCCTCATCGCGACTGTCTATTGGTCGACACCCATGGGGAAAGCTCGCCGTCAGCGGATCACTCGGTCGCGTCGGTCGATGCGGTGGTGAAGAGAACCGCGGTTGTTGTCGCAGGCGCGATGTGCTGCGGGTGGGTGCAACCGCCATCTGGTCGGAGCCAACCCGAAGTGGCTCCGACAGCCCCATTCCAGGGCGCTCATGGAAGAAGCCCCGACCGGTGAGGATCGGGGCTTCTTGTTGACACAGCTCAGAAGGAAATGATTTCGCGCGAATCTCGAATCAGGATCAGTTCGTTCATCCGCGCCTCGATCGCCGGATCTCCAGCGATGTCAGCGAGCCACTGCTCGACGCCAACGCAGACGTCCTCGCAGAAGACGTCGACTTTCAGCATCACCCGAGTGCCAGTCCTGACACGGTGTCGTCCCACGTCCTCAGTCGGGAGAACGAAGATGATCCTGTCCAAGGTCTCCCGCGCCCGCTGCTGAGAAATGTCGTCGCCGCCTTCATGTAACAGCGCGCACCGCAAGGCGTAGGTGTCTGCGGCGCTGAGCCACCACCATTCATCCCGGGTAGGCCCGAAGTCCGGATCGTAGTACTTCGGCTCCAGGTACTTACGGCACCAGTCCTTGTACCGGGTGCTTCCTTGCACTGCGGGGTTCTCGAGCTTGGAAGCGATGTCGGGGAGCGTCAGGGCGAGCGCTAGCGCCGCGTAGTAGTTCTTGTCACTGATCGCACTGCGGACCGCGTCGACGAATCGCTTCATGACCCGACGTTAGTCCCGATTGGCATCGTTCTTCCACCGGCAAGGAGTGATCGTTGACGGGATTTCCGCGAAGCAGAAGCCCGCCATCTCGGGCGGGCATGCGGTGTCGACGCAAGTCGATCAAGAAGCCCGGCGATCCTTGTCAAGTCAATTCTCACGGCATGTCGCGGGTGCGGTCGTCACCGCCGGTAGCCCACCGCTCATCAACCCGGGGCCAGACCACGGACCCCCTTAGGTTCCTTCGGGAGGTCGAGGAGGGCTCTCGCTCCGACACATCAAAGCCTTGCCCCTCGATGCGAGGGGCAAGGCTTTCCCTAGTTCTGGGGGCCGCGCCCTCGCCCGCGAAATTAGTAGCGTCTGATGGACTCCAAGGGGGAACCACCATGTACGAAAACTCCGGCACGAGCGGTCTCGGCAGCCTCATGTTCACCATACTGATCATTGCCGTCAGCTTGACGATTTCGTTCGTCTTGATCCGCGCAGCCGTTACGCAGGGCATGAACGCGCACTACAAGACCGTCCGCCGGTACGAGGCGACCGGGGAGTGGCGGTACATGACAGACGGCAAGCGTGGGCCGCGCCCGGCCGACCCGTCTTCGGGCGACACCCCGGCGTAACACGCCCGCTGCGAAGCATCACCTCTGGGCGGGGTCGGCGAGGTCGGACTGCGAGAACCCGATGTCCTCGCGAGTAGCGCGGATCAGTTCCGTGGCACGGTCGATTCGCGTCGTCACTTCCGTCACGATCATCGGCTGTAGGTGGACCGCGGCGGCTTCGGGCGGGAATCGAAGGGCTAGATTCAGACCGTCCGAGCGCCCGAGGAGGCCCCCATGTCGTACGTCGTCGACTTCGTGAACGTGTCCACGGTGGGCCTCGAGTCCTCGCCGGTCGCCGAAGCACTCGCCGGGCTCCGGGCCAACGAGGCACGGTACTTCGCGAACAAGTACGACCACGTGTTCACCACGCACGCCGCGGCTGATGTGCCGGATCTCGTCGCCTACGTGCGGCGGGTGCTCGAGGAGGAGCGCGGGCTGGTCATCGCGTCGCCACCGCTCGAAGCGACGGAAGCGCTCGTCGACGGCATGCGCTGGACGTACGTGTTCTACGAATCCGGTCTCGCGATCAACGTGCTGTACACACTCGGGCCGGGCGGCAAGCGAGCGGTCGGCTTCAAGCTCTCCGACGGCATGGAGGTCCCCGAGGAGCTCGCCGACAAGTTCAAGTTCGCACGGCAGAAGTCGAAGCTCGCCGGCACGATCCGCGGCTCGTTCTTCGTCGTGAAGGGCGAGTACTGACGTCGGACGGCGCGAACGGTGCGAGGTTCCGTACATGGTGCGACGCTCGCGGCCCCGCACCATGCACGGAACCTCGCACCGAAGCGCGGCACCGCGGCCCACGCACGACGAAGCGCCGCCGAGCAGGTGCTCGGCGGCGCTTCGTGGTGGTTCTGGTGGGACCTAGGCCGCGAGGGCCATCTCGCCCGCCTGCACGGACTGTGCCTGCAGCAGGGTGCGGCTGGCCTCGCCCGCCCAGGAGCGGCCCGGGACGGTCCAGCCGGCCTCACCGACGGCGTCGAGCCGGGTGCCCCGGGTGACGAAGGTCCCCAGGTCGTCGGCTGCGATGCGGACGAGGTACTCGCGCTGCGAGCGGTCGTCGCGCACCGGGAACTCGGCGATGCGGTCGGGGGTGATCGTCGGGGCCGCGAGTGCGGTCCCGAACACGGTGATTCGTTCGTTGCTGGTCATGGTGCTGTACTTCCTGGTCATTCGGCGCCAGGGCGACTCGGTGTCGGCGGACGTCTCAGTCCAGCGCGACGCATCGAGTGCGGGGCGCGCACGTCGAGTTTCAACGTGCAGCTCGTCCGTTCGGATCGAGCGGTGTCTCGAGTGGAATGCGACTCGGGTGAGTCGGTGTCGAGAGGTTGGTGTGCGCGAGTCAGATGGGTTCGCTGCAGTGCACCAACCAGACACTATACGCCCACCCTGCCGAGAAGTCCAGCGAGCGACCGGACCGAGTGTCAGGACGCCAGGAACGCCGTCCAGCGGTCTCCGCCGGCGGCCACGTTGCCCGATCCGTCGAGGCGGGCTGCGGCCGACGAGGGCTTGCGCGAAGCCTGCTCGTGGATCAGCCCGTCGAACGACGCCGAGAAGTCCAGACGGGGCACCGCGGCCGTGACGACCCGCAGGTCGTCCGACGACCACCTGTCGAAGCCCACGCCGGAGACGTCGAGCGAGGTCGCGACCTCGAGCAGGTGCCCCTCGGCGTCGAGCTCCGGGTCGACGGACCGCCACATGTGCCGCTCGATGATCTCCCCGACCCGACGCGCTCGCACGGCGTCCCACCCGGCGCCGAGCGCGAAGACGGAACCGACGGCGCCGCCGGCGTCCTCGAAGGGCACCCGGTGGGCGTCGAACGACGGGGTCACGCCGAGATCGTGGAGCATCGTCGCGACGAAGAGCAGCTCGGGGTCCGGTTCGAGGTCGACCGTCGGGGCGAGCAGGACCGCCCAGGCCCACGAGCGCAGGCAGTGGTTGACGAGGGCCGGTTCGGACCATGCCCGCACGACGTCCAGTGCGCGCGCAGCGACGGGGGAGGGCGGGGTGAGCAGGGCTTCGACGTCGACCGACATGGCACGACAGTAGCGGCAGGGACGAGCCGTAACGGGGCGGAAACGTGCCGGGCCAGAACCGGAAACAGCGCCCCGTTAGCTTTCGGTTCACTGAGTACCCGCTCAGCACCCCTCCACCCCACCCGAAGGAACTGCGCCCATGCAGCACCGACCACGGCTGCGCCCACGCGCGACGATCGTCTCCTCGACGCTCGTCGCCGCCGGGGCGTTCGGCCTCGCCGTCCTCACGGCCGCTCCGGCCCAGGCAGCGCCCACCGCGACCACCGCCACCATCGACGCCCCGGCCACCGTCACCGTCGGCACGGCGTTCGACGTCGACCTGACGATCCCGGACACCGCCGACGTCTACGCGTACGAGATCACGCTCGAGGCCGACTCGGTGGAGTACCGGGACGACAGCGTCACCGGCCCGGACGGCGGCTTCGACACCGTCGAGCAGGACGGCGACGCCCTGACGATCGTGCACACCCGCTTCGGCACCTCGCCGGCACTCGACGGCGACCTGACCACCTCGATCTCGCTGACCCCGACCGCGGTCGGCAGCGTCGACCTCGACGTCACGAGCATCACCCTCGTCGGCTCCGACGGCACGTCGACGACCCTCGACGACCCGGCGAGCACCACCGTCGTGGTCGCCGCGGCCGCGACCACCGCCCCGACGGCCACGCCGACCCCGGGAGCGACCACACAGCCCGGTGCCGGTGGCGGAACGGATGCACCCACTGCCCCCGGTGACCCGACCGCCCCGGGCACCGACCCGACCAGCGGCGCCACCGCCGTGGCGGGAGTCGGCGGGGGCGACCGTCCGACCGGCGGCGACCTCGCCTGGACCGGCGCCGACGTCGCGCCCTGGATCGCCGCGTCCATCGCCCTGCTCGCAGCCGGCGGCACCCTGATCACCCTGCGGGCCCGTCGTGCCCGCCGCGACCGCACCGGAGCCTCCGCATGACCGCCACGAAGCAGGCCGCCACGAAGCGGGCCTCCAGCAAGAAGCGCACCACCGTCGCCGGCGGATCGCTCATCGCCCTCGTCGGCACCGTCCTCGCCGCGACCCCCGCGATCACGGCCGCCGCAGCACCCGCAGCCGTCGACGCCAGCCCGGCCGCCATGCTCGCGCCCTACTACACGGACCTCGACCTGACCGGCGACGACCAGGTGACGAAGGCCGACCTCGCCGTGCTCACCGACCACCTCGGTGCGACGACCGCGAGCACCGACTGGACGACGGTCAGCGCCGCGGACACCGACGCCGACGGCACCATCACCGTCGCCGACCTGGCCGGGTTGTCCCAGCGGATGATCTACGACGACGGCCCGTTCCAGCTCGTCGAGGCGTCGACCATCGACATGCAGGCCGCGATGAACGCTGGCGTCACGACGTCGGTCGCGATCACGGAGGACTACCTCGACCGCATCGCCGCGTACGACCGCACGACGGTCGACACCGCGTCGACCGGGCGCCCGCTCAACTCTATCGTCACGACCAACGCCGACGCTCTGGCCGCCGCGAAGACCGCGGACGCCGAGCGCGCTGAGCACGGGATGACGAGCATGCTGCTCGGCGTGCCGATCGCGGTGAAGGACAACTACGACACGAAGGACATGCCGACCACCGGTGGCTGCGGCTGCTGGGACGACAACCAGACCGACACCGACGCCGCCATGGTCACCGGCCTCCGCGACGCCGGCGCCGTGATCCTGGCGAAGGCCAGCCTCGACGAGTTCGCCTTCGGCTTCGTCTCCGAGTTCTCGTCGAACCAGCCCGCCGGCTCGTCGCTCCTGGTCGCCAGCCCGTACAACACGGCGCAGACGGCCGGTGGCTCGAGCGGCGGCACCGGTGCGGCGATCTCCGCGAACCTCGCGGGCATCGGCTTCGGCACCGACACCGGCGGGTCGATCCGCGTGCCGTCGACGTACAACCAGCTCGTCGGCATCCGGCCCACGGTCGGCCTGACCAGCCGTGACGGGATCATCCCGCTCGCCCTGTCGCAGGACACCGGCGGCCCGATCACGCGCTCGGTCACCGACGCGGCGGTCGCGCTCGACGCCGTCACCGGCGTGGACGCGGCGGACCCGGCGACGAGTGCGCAGGCCGGCAAGGTGCCGACGTCGTACACGTCGTCGCTCGACGCCGACTCCCTGCGGGGAGCCCGCATCGGCTACGTGACGAGCATGGTCGGCACGAACGCCACGACGAAGCGCCTGTTCGACGCCTCCGTCGCGAAGCTCGAGGCCGCCGGTGCCACCGTCGTCCCGATCACCGCGACGACGGCCTTCAACCGGGTCCTGTCCGAGGGCAGCGGCAGCACGAACGAGTTCAAGCACGACCTGGACGAGTACGTCGCGAAGCACCTCGACCCCGACGTCACCGCGCGTTCCCTGCAGGGCATCCTGGCCTCGGGTGAGTACGTGCCGAGCCGCAAGAGCACCTACCAGTCGCGCGACCTGATCACCGACACGCAGTACCAGGCGTGGGCCGGACCGACGGGGTCGCACACGACGCAGCTCGCCACCGGCAAGCAGCTCGTGACGCAGATGCTCGACGACCAGGACCTCGACGCGCTCGTCTACCCGTCGGGCACGCCGTACGGCACGCAGTCGACGAACATGCGCCTCAGCCCGAACACCGGCATGCCGGCGATCACCGTCCCGATGGGCCAGGCGACCGCTGCCGACAACACCATCACCGGTGCCGGCGTGAACCTGGAGTTCCTCGGCCGTTCGTTCGACGAGAGCACGGTCATCGGCCTCGGCTACGCCTTCGAGCAGGAGACGCACGCGCGCACCACGCCCGCGCTGTACCCGGCGCTCGGCTGAGCTGAGCGGGTCGCGTGACGCGACCACAGGAACTGACGGGAGGCCCGGTGC
>NZ_MJGT01000063.1:40605-45397 GCF_001864975.1 Curtobacterium sp. MMLR14_002 | reverse complement strand
CGCGAGCGGTACCGAGCTGCGAGTAAGCTAGGAGTGTTCCAATCAAGCTGGGAGCCAGCCATGCGCCGCCTTCGTGCGGCACGCCGTCGGACTCGACGGGCTGACCTCCGAAGCTCACGTCTTTTGCGAGAGGTAACAGTGCGTTCGAATCGCCGTATACGTTGGGCGGCCGTCCCGGTGGCCGTCGGTCTGGTCATCGCACTGGCTGGCTGCACGCAGCAGCAGATGAACGGATGGCTCCCCGGCACGGAGGAGACGAAGAACGTCACCAACCACACGAGCCGCATCGTCGGCCTGTGGACCACCAGCTGGGTCGTTCTCCTCGCCGTCGGTCTCATCGTCTGGGGCCTGATCATCTGGGCCGCGATCGTCTACCGCCGCCGGAAGGGCCAGACCGGCCTGCCCGTGCAGATGCGGTACAACATGCCGCTCGAGATCTTCTACACGATCGTGCCGCTGATCCTCGTGCTCGGCTTCTTCGCCTTCACCGCGAAGGACCAGGCCGCGATCGAGAAGCCCTTCGCCGACCCGGACGCCACCGTGCACGTGTACGGCAAGCGCTGGGCGTGGGACTTCAACTACATCAACAAGGACAACCCCGAAGAGAGCGTCTACTACCAGGGCATCCAGGCCCAGGAAGAAGAGAACGCCAACGGGGCGATCGACGAGTCGCAGCTGCCGACCCTCTACCTGCCGAAGGGCAAGAAGGTCGCGATCGAGCTCTCCTCGCGCGACGTCGACCACTCCTTCTGGGTCATCGACTTCCTCTACAAGAAGGACATGCTCCCGGGCAAGACCAACTGGGAGTACTTCATCCCGGAGAAGCTCGGCACGTACCAGGGCAAGTGCGCGGAGCTCTGCGGTGAGTACCACTCGCTGATGCTCTTCCAGGTGAAGGTCGTCACGCCGGCGCAGTACCAGGACTACCTCGACACCCTGAAGGACCAGGGCAAGGTCGGTCTGCTCGGTGACGAGTACAACACCAACACCAACGAACCGAACAACAAGGCGCCGGTCGAGGCGTCTAGCGAGAACAAGTAGGGGCTCGTCAGATGACAACGTCACTCGTCGGCCAACCGACCCAGACCTCGTCGCCGGACTTCCAGGCGTCGAAGGTGGGTCGGAAGGGCAACATCGTCGTCCGGTGGATCACCTCCACCGACCACAAGACCATCGGGTACATGTACCTGATCGCGTCGTTCATCTTCTTCCTGCTCGCAGGCGTGATGGCCCTCGTGATCCGTGCCCAGCTCTTCGAACCCGGCCTGCACGTGGTCGCGACGAAGGAGCAGTACAACCAGCTGTTCACGATGCACGGCACGATCATGCTGCTGATGTTCGCGACGCCACTGTTCTCCGGCTTCGCGAACGCGATCATGCCGCTCCAGATCGGTGCGCCCGACGTCGCCTTCCCGCGACTCAACGGCTTCGCCTTCTGGCTCTACCTGTTCGGCTCGCTCATCGCGGTCGGCGGCTTCCTCACCCCGCAGGGCGCTGCCTCGTTCGGGTGGTTCGCCTACGCGCCACTGAGTGACACGACGTTCACACCAGGGCTCGGCGGAACACTCTGGGTCTTCGGGCTCGGCATGACCGGGTTCTCGACGATCCTCGGCGCGGTGAACTTCATCACGACGATCATCACGATGCGTGCCCCGGGTCTGACCATGTTCCGCATGTCGATCTTCACGTGGAACACCCTCGTGACGGCGCTCCTCGTCCTGATGGCCTTCCCGGTCCTCGCGACGGCGCTCTTCGGCCTCGGGCTCGACCGCGTGTTCGACGCACAGATCTTCAACCCGGCCAACGGCGGGGCCCTGCTCTGGCAGCACCTGTTCTGGTTCTTCGGGCACCCCGAGGTCTACATCATCGCGCTGCCGTTCTTCGGCATCGTCTCCGAGGTCTTCCCGGTGTTCAGCCGCAAGCCGATCTTCGGGTACAAGACCCTGGTCTACGCGACCATCTCCATCGCGGCACTCTCGGTCACGGTGTGGGCGCACCACATGTACGTCACCGGCGGAGTCCTGCTCCCGTGGTTCTCGCTCATGACGATGCTCATCGCGGTCCCGACCGGCGTGAAGATCTTCAACTGGGTCGGCACGATGTGGCGCGGTTCGGTCACGTTCGAGACGCCGCTGCTCTGGGCCCTCGGCTTCCTGATCACCTTCACCGTCGGTGGTCTGACCGGTGTCATCCTGGCGTCGCCGCCGCTCGACTTCCACGTGTCCGACTCGTACTTCGTCGTCGCGCACTTCCACTACGTGGTCTTCGGAACCGTCGTCTTCGCGATGTTCTCCGGCTTCTACTTCTGGTGGCCGAAGTGGACGGGCAAGATGCTCAACGAGCGTCTCGGCAAGATCCACTTCTGGCTCCTGTTCATCGGGTTCCACACCACGTTCCTCATCCAGCACTGGCTGGGCGTCATCGGCATGCCGCGTCGCTACGCGACCTACCTGCCGAACGACGGCTTCACCTGGATGAACCAGCTGTCGACGATCGGCTCGATGATCCTCGCGATCTCGTTCCTGCCGTTCATCTTCAACGTCTACGTGACCGCCCGGAACGCACCGAAGGTCGCCGTGAACGACCCGTGGGGCTACGGCCGCTCGCTCGAGTGGGCGACCTCCTGCCCGCCGCCGCGCCACAACTTCACGTCGATCCCGCGTATCCGTTCGGAGTCCCCGGCCTTCGACCTGAACCACCCCGAGGCCGGTGTTCCGATCGGTGTGGGTCCCGCGAAGGACGCCCCCGATGCCCCGACCTACGACGCCGCGAAGGGCGAGGTGAAGTAACGCCATGCGCGCGAACACCAACCTGTTCTGGATCCTCTTCGGGTTCTTCATCCTGGCGGACGCCGCCTACACCACGTGGGCGATGATCTACTACGGCGAGCCCGAGTGGGTGGGCACCGTCGCGATCGGCCTGACCGGCCTGATGTCGGCGTTCATCGCCTTCTACCTCGGCAAGGTCATGTCGTCCCAGGGCGGGGTCCTGCCCGAGGACCGTCCCGACGCCAACATCGAGGACGGCGATGCCGAGCTCGGGCACTTCAGCCCGTGGTCCTGGTGGCCCATCCTGCTGGCCGCCGCGGTCGCCGTGTGCTTCCTCGGCGTGGCCGCCGGCCTGTGGATCGTCCCGATCGGGCTCGTCCTGGTGGCGATCACCCTGGTCGGCTGGGTCTACGAGTACTACCGCGGCAACTTCGGGCACTGACCCGGCGCTGCAGCGCACCTGACACTTCGGGCGGCACCAGAACGGTGCCGCCCGAAGTGCGTCCAGGAGACGAACTCCGGTCCCGATCCGGAACAAACGGGCCCGCCCGCGACTTGACTGGAGCGGACCTCCAACCACAGCGAAAGGAGTCACCTCAGGTGACCGACAAGCGCACCCTCATCATCTTCGGCGCGACGGGCGACCTCGCCTCCCGCCTGCTCCTGCCGGGCCTCGGCACGTTCCTGCAGAGCGGCCGTGCCGTCCCCGTGCAGCTGATCGGCACGGGCCGCAGCGAGCGCAGCCCCGAGAAGTGGAAGGACATCGTCACGCAGTCCTTCGCGTCGCAGGACGTCAAGGGGCCGGAGGTCGACGCGACCATCGAGTCGACGCAGTTCATCCAGGGCGACCCCACCGACCCGAAGCACCTCGAGGCGCTCCTGGCCGCGGCCGACTCCGAGCCGATCCTGTACTTCGCGCTCCCGCCGCAGATCGCCTCCGACATCTGCGAGGCGCTCGAGCACGTCGAGCTCCCCGAGGGCACGACCCTCGCCTTCGAGAAGCCCTTCGGGACCGACGTCGCCAGCGCCCAGGCACTCAACGAGACGGTGCTGAAGCTGGTCCCGGAAGAGCGCGTGCACCGCACCGACCACTTCCTCGGCCGCACCACTGTCCTGAACATCATCGGTCTGCGCTTCGCGAACCGCCTGTTCGAGCCCATCTGGAACGCCGACAACATCGAGAAGGTCGACGTCTTCTACGACGAGACCCTCGGGCTCGAGAACCGCGCCCAGTACTACGACGAGGCCGGGGCGATGGTGGACATGATCCAGTCGCACCTGCTGCAGATCCTCGGCATCGTGACGATGGACGCCCCGGCGGACATCGACGCGGTCGAGTTCCGCTCGTCCCTGGCCCGGGTGCTCCGTTCGACCCAGCTGAAGGGCGGCGACCCGAAGATCGCGTCGCGTCGCGCCGTCTACACGGCCGGCACGATCGACGGCAAGGAGCTGCCGTCGTACCAGGACGAGGACGGCGTCGACAAGTCGCGGAGCACCGAGACGCTCGCCGAGATCTCGGTCGAGGTCGACACGGCCCGCTGGAAGGGCGTTCCGTTCACGCTGCGCTCCGGCAAGGCACTCGGCAACAGCCGGAAAGAGGTGCTGATCACCTTCAAGCCGGTCACCCGCCTGCCCTCCGGCCTGAGCGGTCGCCCGAAGGCGGACACGCTCCGCATCGTCCTGAACCCGGACGAGATCGAGCTGACCGTGTCGGCCAACGGCGGTGGCAACCCGTTCGAGATGGGCCAGGTAACCCTGTCGTCGTCGTTCAGCGACGGCGAACTCACCCCGTACGGCGAGGTCCTGAACGGCATCTTCCACGACGACCCGCTGCTCTCCATCCGCGGTGACGTGGCCGAGCGCTGCTGGGAGATCGTGGAGCCGGTCGTCGCCGCCTGGAAGGCCGACGAGGTCCCGCTCGAGGAGTACCGCGCCGGTTCGCGCGGCCCGGCGGACTGGGAGTCGTCGTCCTGACGGACGCGCTGCTGACGTCCTGAACGGACGCCCTGACGGACGGGAGGCCC
>NZ_MJGT01000063.1:0-39979 GCF_001864975.1 Curtobacterium sp. MMLR14_002 | reverse complement strand
CGTGTCATCGAGACGCCGCCAGATCCGGCGGCGTCTCGGCGGCTTCGAGGCGTCGCGCGAAGACGACGGCGTCTTCAGGCGGGGGAGCCGGCGCGCTCACCCTCGCCCGTCCACGAGCGGGTGCCGCCGTCGTGGACGGGCAACCGCGTGCGGTGCCCGACGGTCGCGCCACGGGCGCGCTCGATGGCGTCCGCTGCCGACACGAGCGTCAGGTGCGACAGCACCTGCGGCGTGTTGCCGATGTGGTGTCCGGTGGCGACGTCGATCTCCTCGGAGAGCATGCCGACGTCGTTCGCGTACCCGACGAGCACGTCCATCAGGCGCTCGGCGTCCTCGACCCGGCCGGAGGCGGCGTACTGCTCCACCAGCCAGAACGAGCACGCCAGGAACGGGTGCTCGGCGCCGGACAGCCCGTCGAAGCCGGCCGTCGTGCGGTAGCGGAGCACGAGGCCGTCGTCGCCGACGCGCAGGTCCTCCTCGATCGCGCGCACGGTGCCCGTCATCCGGGGGTCGTCGGCGCGGCAGAACCCGACCTGCGGCAGGACGAGCAGGCTCGCGTCGACCTCGTCGGTGTCGTAGTGCTGGCGGAACGAACCGCGCTCGGCGTTCCAGCCGTGCTCCTCGATCTCGGCGCGGACGGTGTCGCGCAGGGAGCGCCAGCGGTCGACGGGGCCCTCGAGGCCGAACTCCTCGACCGCGGCGACCCCGCGGTCGAACGCGGCCCAGATCATCACCCGCGAGTGCGTGAAGCTGCGCCGCGGCCCCCGCATCTCCCAGATGCCGTTGTCCGGCTCCTGCCAGTGCTCCTCGACGTAGCCGAGCAGTGCCCGCTGCAGCGCCCAGGAGTCTGCGTTCTCCTCGACCCCGAGCTCGCGGGCGTCGTGCAGTGCCGCGAGCACCTCGCCGAAGACATCGCCCTGGTACTGCGTCGAGGCGCCGTTGCCGACGCGCACGGGCGTCGACCCGAGGTACCCGGGCAGCTCGGGCAGTTCCCGTTCGGGCAGCTCGCGTTCGCCGGCGATGCCGTACATGATCTGCACGTCGGCGGGGTCGCCCGCGATGGCACGCAGCAGCCAGCCGCGCCAGTGCGTGGCCTCGTCGCGGTAGCCGTGGGCGATGAGCGACGCGAGCGCGAGGGAGGCGTCGCGCAGCCACACGTAGCGGTAGTCCCAGTTGCGTTCGCCGCCGGGGTCCTCCGGCAGGCCCGTGGTCGCGGCGGCGACCACGCCACCGGTCTCGCCGTGGGTCATCGCGCGGAGGAACACCAGCGACCGTCGAGCGGCGTCGGCGTACCGGCCGGTGGTCTGCGCGGGGGCGGTCCACGCCGTCCACCACTGCACCGTGTGGGCGAGGGCCGCGTCGACGTCGAGCGGCTCCGGCGGTTCGCGGTGCGACGGGTACCAGGTGAGCACCGTGTCGAGCACGTCGCCGTCGTGGATCGTCGTGACGGCGGTGTGCCGGTGGTCGTCGGCCCGGAACTGCGGCCCCCGGACGATCACCGAGCCCGGACCGGCCGTCGCGAGCAGCGCCGGTTCGTCCTCGTCCCCGATCTGCCGGATCCACGGTAGGGCCCGTGCGTAGTCGAACCGGATCCGGAGCGTCTGCCGGAGTTCGACGGTGCCGCGGAGCCCGCGCACCCGGCGGACGATCGAGGGGCGGTGCGCCCCGACGGGCATGAACTCGGTGACCTCGACCACGCCGTCACGGGTGGTCCACACGGTCGAGAGCACCAGGGTGTCGCCGTGGTACCGCCACTGGGCCGTGGCCTCGTCGTCGACGGGTCGCAGGGTCCAGTGGCCGTGGTCCTCGGTGCCGAGCAGCGAGGCGAAGGTGGACGAGCTGTCGAAGCGCGGCAGGCACGCCCAGTCGATGGTCCCGTCTCGGCCGACCAGGGCAGCGGTGCCGGTGTCGCCGATCAGGGCGTGGTCCTCGATGCGGTTCGGCGGCGTGGTCGATGCGGCTGGGTGCGGTGCGGCTGGGTGTGGTGCGGCTTCGGGCGGTGCGGCCGGCTCGGTGCTCATGGACCGATCGAACACCCGGTGCCCGAGCGCCGCGGTCGGCCACGGGTGCTCCGGGCCGAGAACGTGATGAAGGGTCGCTCAGGCCGGGTCGGAGGCGTCGGACTCGATGATGCCGACCCGCGCGAACTCGCTCCACAGGCCGGCGCCGTCCGGTGCGTACACCCAGGGCGCCGACGAGTCACGGGAGCGTTCCTGCGCCCGCGAGCGTCCACCGGCCAGGACCGCTTCGCTCGTGGACAGCTGCCGGATGGCGACGCCCGCGACGTTGTCCGGGTGCTCCCGCGAGAAGTCGCCGTAGAGGCTCTCGTCGTGCTGTCCGTCGTCGCCGACCAGGAGCCAGCGGATGTCCGGGAAGTCCTTCGCGAGCCGCCGCAGGTTCTCCTGCTTGTGCAGCTGCCCGCTGCGGAAGAACCGGTCGTGGGTGGGACCCCAGTCGGTGAGCAGGAGCGTGCCGGACGGGTACATGTTGCGCGACAGGAAGCGCTGCAGCGTCGGGGCCACGTTCCACGCCCCGGTCGACAGGTAGACCGTCGGGGAACCGGGGTGCTGCGCGAGGATCCGTTCGTACAGCACGGACATGCCGGGCACGGGGCGGCGGGCGTGCTCGGTCAGGACGAACGAGTTCCAGGCGGCGAGCATGGGGCGGGGGAGCGAAGTCACCATCACGGTGTCGTCGATGTCGGACAGCAGCCCGAAGCGGGTGTCCGGGTGCACGACGAACACGTCGGCCTCGACGTCGCGCCCGCCGCCTGCCGACAGCCGCACCGTGCGCCAGCCGGGCTCGAGGTCGATCGGGACGATGGTGTCGACGACACCGCCACGGTCGGTCTGCACCACGTGGGAGACGCCGCCGGCGGTGACGGTGACCTCGGCGTGGTCGACGGCGACGCTCGTGAAGCTCTTCCAGCCGCGGACTCCGGCGTAGGAGACGTCCGAGGCGAGACCCCGGCGGGTGAGGAGCACACGGCAGAGGATGCGCACCCAACCGGGCGCGCCGTAGCCGGTGTACGGGACCACCGTCGGGACGAGTCCGCGACGGCGTGCACGGTGCTCGCGGAACTCCTGGACGGCGTCCTCGATGCGGGCCGCGCGGTGCAGGAGCGGCTCGGCCAACGACGGCTCGTGGGGCGTCGGGTCGGGCATGGCGTCATCCTCCCACGGGCGGCTGACGAAACCCGCGCGCTGCACAGAACTGGTGCGTCGCAAGTGGTGAGTCGCAGCCACGTTCCAGGTGCGTTCTGCGAAAGTTGTCCCCGTCACACCAACCAACCGCGCTGGAGCGCAAGAGGAGAACACGTGCTCGTCACCGAGGTAACGAACGCTCTGCCGGGGGGATCATCACTGCTCAGGAACGAGCCGGTCCAAGCCCGCAGTTCGGCGCGCCTCGCCGGCCTCCTCGACGCCGCAGCCGCGGTGATCGACGAGATCGGGTTCGAACGGCTCACGACCGCCATGGTCGCCGAGCGCGCGGGGGCGTCGATCGGCACCGTCTACCGGTACTTCCCGGACCGCATCGCCGTGGTCGAGGCACTCGCGATCCGCTGCACCCAGCGGCTCGCCTCCCGCTTCGTCGAGGCGCTCGACGCCAGTGGCGCAGAGACCTGGCAGGACGCCAACGACGCGCTCATCGACATGACCGCCGAGATGTACCGCACCGAGCCCGGCTTCCGGGCCATCCGCTTCGGCGACCCGGCGGACACCGGTACCGGTGACGCCGAGGACCGCATGGGCGCGCTCGGCGCGACCGTCGGCCAGATCATGCGCGACCGCTTCGGGCTGCCGGACGACGAGCACATCACCCGCGCGTGGGTCGTCCTCGCCGAGTCCGGTCACGCGGTGCTGGCGCGGGCGCACCGCGACCGCGAGCACCCCGACACGGAGCTGATCGAGGAGTACCGCCGGATGAACCGTGCGCACCTGGAATCGGTGATCGCCGCTTCCTGACCGTCCCGTCGAACCGGCGCGACACGCCGGAGACCGAACCGATCCGCCCGCGCCTCCGAACACCGAGGCGCGGGCGTCGTCGTCCCCGCCGATCCCGCGGTGCCCGTCGGCATCCCCACCGGCCTGTGCACCGCCGCGGGTCCGTCACGGATCGTCACAGCGAACCGATGTCGGCGCCCCCGGGTACTCTCATCCGGAGTCGGGCTACCTCCGAACAGAAGGGCACCCCATGATCGAGTTCCGCTCGGTGCGCAAGACCTACCCGGACGGCACGACTGCGGTCGAGCACTTCGATCTGGTCATCCCGTCCCGGACCACCACCGTCTTCGTCGGATCCAGCGGCTGTGGCAAGACCACCCTGCTCCGCATGATCAACCGCATGGTCGACCCCACGTCCGGAACCGTCGAGATCGACGGCTCGGACGTCGCCGGGATCAACCCCGTCGAGCTCCGTCGCCACATCGGGTACGTGATGCAGAACTCCGGGCTGCTGCCGCACCGCAAGGTCGTCGACAACATCGCGACCGTCCCGCTGCTGACCGGCGTCTCCAAGGCCGACGCCCGCAAGCGCGCCCTCGAGCTCATGGACACCGTCGGACTCGACCGTGCCTTCGCCGACCGCTACCCGTCACAGCTCTCCGGCGGCCAGCAGCAGCGCGTCGGAGTGGCCCGCGGCTTGGCCGTCGACCCGAACATCCTGCTCATGGACGAGCCGTTCGGTGCCGTCGACCCGCTGGTGCGGAACGACCTGCAGGACGAGCTCATCCGCCTGCAGCGCGAACTCGGCAAGACCGTCGTGTTCGTGACGCACGACATCGACGAGGCGTTCAAGCTCGGCGACCAGGTCGTCATCCTCAAGAAGGGCGGCGAGATCGCCCAGCAGGGGACGCCGGCCGAGATCCTCGCCGCACCCGCCGACGACTTCGTCGCCACGTTCATCGGCGCCGGCCGCGGGCGCCGCGCGCTCCGCGTCGAGCAGACCCCGACCGGTCCGATCGTCGTCGACGGCGAAGGCCGTGCAGCCGGCGTGCTGACGGGCCCCGTCGGGGTCGTCGACGCCGCCGAGGCCGTCCCGCAGTCCGACTCCCGAGCAGCAGAGGCCGGAGCGTCCCACGACGCACCGGGTGCTCCGGCGCAGGGTGGGGGCACCCGGTGAAGTGGGTGCTGGCGAACCTCGACACGATCTGGGACAACACCTTGTCCCACCTCGCGATCGCGATCCCGCCGATCATCGTCGCGTTCCTGCTGTCGATCCCGATCGGGTGGCTGGTGGTCCGGCTGCAGCGCCCCGGTGGGTCGCGCTTCGCATCGGGTGTGGGCAGCAGCATCGTGACCCTCGCCGGTCTGCTCTACGCCATCCCCTCACTCGCCCTGTTCGTCGCCCTGCCGAGCATCATCGGCACCGGCCTGCAGAGCCCGATCAACGTCGTCATCGGTCTGACCCTGTACGGCCTCGCACTGATGGTCCGTTCCACGGTGGACGGGCTGACCTCGGTCGACTCCGAGACCAAGTCCGCGTCGACCGCCATGGGCTACTCGCCGGCGCAGCGGTTCTTCCGTGTTGAGCTCCCGCTCGCCGGTCCGGTCCTGCTGGCCGGCCTCCGGGTGGTCTCGGTCTCCACGATCTCGCTGACCACGGTCGGCGCGGTCCTCGGCATCCCGAGTCTCGGCCTGCTCTTCACCGACGGCCTGGGGCGCGGGATCTACGAGGAGATCCTCTCCGGCATCGTGATGGTGCTCGTGCTCGCCTTCGCCCTCGACGGCCTCCTCGTGCTGCTCGGGCGCCTGGTCATGCCGTGGACCCGGACGAACTCGGTGTCACGCCGACAGGCTCGCCGAGTCCTGCAAGCAGCGGAGGTCTCCTCGTGATCATCGGTCAGGCCTTCGCGTGGGTGTTCGACCCCACGAACTACGGCGGGTACAACGGCATCCCCACACGACTCTGGGAGCACGTCTGGATCACCCTGCTCGCGGTGCTCATCGCCGCGGTCATCGCCGTGCCGGTCGGGTACGCGATCGGCCACACCCGCCGCGCTCGTGGCTTCTCGATCGCGGTGTCCGGCGGGGTGCGGGCGCTCCCGACGCTCGGCGTGCTCTCGCTGTTCGGGCTGCTGCTCGGCATCGGGCTGCAGGCTCCCTTGCTCGCCCTCGTCATCCTGGCGATCCCGTCGGTGCTCGCCGGTGCGTACTCCGGCATCGAGTCCGTCGACCCGGGGGTCGTCGACGCCGCGAAGGCCCAGGGCATGACCGGCTGGCAGATCCTGTGGAAGGTCGAGATCCCGCTCGGGCTCCCGCTGCTGATCGGTGGCATCCGCGCCGCGGTGCTGCAGGTCGTCGCGACGGCCACGCTCGCCGCGTACGTCGGGGCCGGTGGCCTCGGCGGGTACTTCTTCCTCGGCCTGAAGACCCAGGACTACGCCGAGATGCTCGGCGCCTCCATCCTCGTGATCGCCCTCGCGATCGCGTTCGAGATCGTGTTCGCCGTGCTGCAGCGGGCGGCGGTGCCGAAGGGCACCGCGGACCCGTCGGCCCGACAGCGTCAGGGGTCGCGTGAGCGAGCCCGCAATCCACTCCCGGAAGGAAATCCCTCGTGATCACAGCACCCAAGATCCGCGCCGGTGTCGCCGCCGCGATGGCGGTCGGCGTCGTCGCCGCCCTCGCCGGCTGCGCGTCGAGCGACCCGCTCGACAGCGGTTCCAGCGACTCGTCCGACTCGAAGACCATCGTCGTCGGTTCGCAGCAGTACTACTCGAACGAGATCATCGCCGAGCTGTACGCCCAGGTCCTCGAGAAGGACGGCTTCGACGTGAAGCGCAACTTCAACATCGGGCAGCGTGAGGTCTACATCCCGCAGCTCGAGAAGGGCGCCATCGACGTCATGCCCGAGTACAGCGGCAACCTGCTGCAGTACTTCGACAAGGACTCGGACGCGAAGACCGCCGACCAGATCGACGACGGGCTCGACAAGGCCCTGCCGAAGGGCCTCCGGGTCCTCGACGAGGCCGACGCGACGGACCAGGACAGCTACACCGTCACGAAGAAGTTCTCCGAGGACAACGACGTCACGAGCCTGGCCGACCTGAAGAACGTCGACGAGAAGCTCACCGTGGGTGCCAACTCCGAGAACCAGACGCGGCCGTACGGCCCGAAGGGGCTCAAGTCGGTCTACGGCGTCGACGTCGACTTCAAGGCGATCGAGGACGGCGGCGGGGCCCTGACCGTCAAGGCGCTCAAGGACGACACCGTCCAGCTGGCCGACATCTACACCGCCGACCCGAGCATCAAGGCGAACGGCTTCGTCACGCTCAAGGACCCGGAGAACCTGATCCTGCCGCAGAACGTCGTGCCGGTCGTCTCGAAGAAGGTCAACGAGAAGGCTGCGGACGCGATCGACTCGGTCAACGAGAAGCTCACGACCGAGGCCCTGATCGAGCTCAACACCAAGAGCACGGCCGACAAGGAGAAGGCGTCCACCATCGCCGAGGACTGGCTCAAGGCCGAGGGCCTGCTGTAACCACAGCCCTGCGAACAAAGCGACAGGCGTCGGGTATCCACCCGGCGCCTGTCGTCGTTCATGGAACAGGCAGCCCGAACATCCGTGCCGCACGGTTGTGCCGTGCAAGGGCTGTGCACGTTTGTGCACGGAGTCGTTCTACAACTTGTCGAAGTGTGATGCAGCGCGATAGCGTTGGGGTGTCCCAAGGGCTGTGACACCTGATGTATCCGTTCCACAGGAAGCAACTGACGTGCACGAACAGCGCGCGGCCACCCGTCTCGGAATCGCCGCATGAACGACCTCCTCGATCCGCTCCTCCTGTCGCGGTGGCAGTTCGGTCTGACGACCATCTACCACTTCCTCTTCGTCCCGCTGACGATCGGCATGGCAGCCGTGGTGGCCGTGTTCCAGACCGCCTGGTACCGGACCGGCCGCGCGCACTACCTGCAGCTGACGCGGTTCTTCGGGCGGATCTTCCTGATCAACTTCGCGATGGGCGTCGTGACGGGCATCGTGCAGGAGTTCCAGTTCGGCATGAACTGGTCGAACTACTCGCGCTTCGTCGGTGACGTCTTCGGCGCACCGCTCGCGCTCGAGGGGATCCTGGCGTTCTTCTTCGAAGCGGCCTTCATCGGCATCTGGATCTTCGGCTGGGACCGCCTGCCCAAGGGGCTGCACCTGGCGAGCATCTGGTGCGTGAGCGCGGGCACGATCATGTCGGCGTACTTCATCATCGCCGCGAACGCGTTCATGCAGCACCCGGTCGGCTTCGCGATGAACGAGGCCAAGGGCCGTGCGGAGCTCACCGACATCTGGGCGGTGCTCGGCAACAAGGTCGCCCTGGCCGCGTTCCCGCACACGCTCTTCGCCTGCTTCATGGTCGCCGCGGCGGTCATCATCTCGGTCGCGGCCTACCACCTGGCCCGCAACCAGAACCTCGAGACGATGCTGCCGGCGCTGAAGTTCGGCATGTGGACCATGCTCGCGGCCGGCGCGTTGACCGTCCTGACCGGCGACCAGCTCGGCCTGACGATGGTCGACACGCAGCCGATGAAGATGGCGGCGGCGGAGGCGCTGTACAACACCGCGACCGGCAAGGACGCCTCGTTCTCGATCTTCACGCTCGGCACCCCCGACGGCGTGCACGAGCTGTTCTCGATCCGGGTGCCGTACCTGCTGTCGTTCCTGTCGACGCACACGTTCAACGGCACGGTCGAGGGCATCAACGACCTGCAGGCGCAGTACACGCAGGTGTACGGCCCCGGCGACTACAAGCCGATCATCTGGGTCACCTACTGGTCGTTCCGCTGGATGATCGCCCTCGGTGTCGGCGCGGTCATGGTCTCGCTGGTCGGGCTGTGGCTGACCCGCAAGGGCCGGTTCCCGACGCAGCGCTGGGTGTGGCGCATCGCCACCTGGACGGTGCCGCTGCCGATGGCCGCGATGATCGTCGGTTGGGTCTTCACCGAGATGGGCCGCCAGCCGTGGCTCGTGTTCGGGCTGCTCCAGACGAAGGACGGTGTGTCGCCGAACGTGACCGGGCTCGAGGTCCTCATCTCGCTGCTGGTCTTCACCCTGATCTACGGCTCGCTGGCCGTCGTCGAGTTCAAGCTCATCAAGAAGGTCGCGCAAGAGGGGCCCGCCGACCCGGACGAGGTCGACGAGGAGACCGGCGAGGTCAAGCACGAAGTGACGGTCTACTAGAAATGGACGCTGCCTGATGGATCTCCCCGTTCTCTGGTTCGCGATCGTCGGCGTCTTCTTCGTCGGCTACTTCGTCCTCGACGGATTCGACTTCGGTGTCGGCATGTCCCTGCCGTTCCTCGGCAAGGACGACACCGACCGTCGGGTCCTGATCAACACCATCGGCCCGGTCTGGGACCTCAACGAGACCTGGGTCATCGTCGCCGGGGCCTGCCTGTTCGCGGCGTTCCCGGAGTGGTACGCCACGATGTTCTCCGGCTTCTACCTGGCGCTGCTGCTCATCCTCGCTGCACTCATCCTGCGAGGGGTGTCGTTCGAGTACCGGCACCAGAACAAGCACCTCGAGTGGAAGCGCCGCTTCGACCTGATGATCATCGTCGGCAGTGCCGTGCCGTCGTTCCTGTGGGGCGTCGCGTTCGGCAACGTCGTCCGTGGCATCCCGATGGACGCCGGGCACAACTACACCGGCACGATCTTCGACCTGCTCAACCCGTTCGCGCTGCTGACCGGTGCCGCGACGCTGCTGGTGTTCTTCACCCACGGGGTCGTCTTCGTCGCGCTGAAGACCGAGGGCGACATCCGCGTCCGCGCCAAGCGCCTGGCGACCCGGGCCGGCATCGTCACGATCGTCGTCGGCGCCGCGTTCCTGGTGTCGATGGCCTTCGTCCGGGCCACCCCGGCCTCGCTGGTGCTCTCCGTGGTCGCCGCCCTCACCCTGGTGCTCGCGGTGCTCTGCAACGCCTGGGGCAAGGAGGGGCGTGCCTTCACCCTGATGGCGGTCACCATCGCCGCGATCGTGCTCGCGATGTTCACGGCGATCTTCCCGGACGTCATGCCGGCCTCGAACGACGTCGCGAACAGCCTGAACGTGTACAACGCCTCGTCCGGGTCGTACACGCTGACCGTGATGAGCTGGGTCGCGCTGATCTTCGTGCCCCTGGTCTTCGCGTACCAGGCCTGGACCTACTGGGTGTTCCGCAAGCGCGTCTCCCGCGCCCAGGTCACCGCGGCCGCGCACTAGGCGGACGACGATGAAGCCCCTCGACCCCCGACTCCTGCGGTTGTCCCGGACGGCGCGCGGCTTCATCGTCGCCGCCGCCGGCACCGGTGTCCTCCGCACGCTCGCGACCATCGCGATCGCGTGGGGGATCGCCGCGGCCGTCACCCTCGGGGTCGACGCGGTCGGCGACGGCACGGTGCCGGCGGCGTTCGGGCAGGCGCTCGCGCTGCTCGGCGGGGCGTTCGTCCTGCGTGCGGTGGCCGCGTGGGCGACCGACGACCTGGCGGCACGCGCAGCGGCGAAGGTGAAGAGCGAGATGCGCACGACGGTGCTCGCCCGCGCCGCCGAGCGCGGTCCGTCGTGGCTCGCGGGCCGGTCGAGCGCCGGCTTCGCCACCACGCTCGGCCCCGGGCTCGACGCACTCGACGCCTACTTCGGCCGGTACCTGCCGCAGCTCGCGCTCACCGCGATCGCGACGCCGATGCTCCTGGTCGCGATCGGCCTGGGCGACCTGACCAGCGGGTTGATCATCCTCTTCGCCCTACCCGTGATCCCGGTCTTCATGATCCTGATCGGCCTGGCCACGCAGTCGCTGCAGCGGAAGCAGTCGGACGCCCTCGCGAAGCTGGGTGGCGCCTTCACCGAGGCCGTCGAAGGGCTCGCCACGCTCAAGGTCTTCGGCCGTGCGCGCCGCCAGGTCGGTCGCATCGGGGTGGTCACCGACGAGTACCGTCGCGGCACGATCGGCGTCCTCCGGCTGTCCTTCGTGAGCGGCTTCGCGCTCGAGCTCGCCGCGAGCCTGTCCGTCGCACTGGTCGCCGTCTCGATCGGCATCCGCCTGGTGGATGGCTCCCTCGGCCTCGGCGCCGCGATGTTCGTGCTCGTGCTGGCACCGGAGGCCTTCGCCCCCATCCGCCAGGTCGGCGCCGACTTCCACGCCGCCCAGGACGGCGTCGAGGCGTCGGCCGCGGTGCTCGACGTGCTGGCCGACGACGAGACCGCATCACCGTCCGCGACCGGCAGCAGCGGCGGCAGCGGGACCGACACGGACCCCGCAGCACCCGCATCCGCCCTGGACGTCCGCGGGCTCACCGTCCGCCGACCCGACGTCGTGATCGGACCGTTCGACCTGCACGCCGAGCCCGGCACCGTCGTCGTGCTGGCCGGCCCGAGCGGTTCCGGCAAGTCGAGCATCATCGCCGCCCTCCGCGGCGTCCTGGCGCACGACGGTGTCGTCACCGTGCCCGGCCCGGCCGGTGCCTCCGTTGCCGAGCGCACCACCTGGGCCGACCAGCGCCCGCGTCTCGTCCGCGGGACGATCGCCGAGAACGTCGCGCTCAGCGCGACCCCCGACGACGCCGACGTGCGCACCGCGCTGGGCGACGCGGGGCTGGGACTCGACCCGGGCCTCCCGGTCGGCGCCGGTGGCAGCGGACTGTCCGGCGGCCAGGCACAGCGTGTCGCCGTCGCCCGCGCGCTGTACCGCGCACGCCGCGCCGCCACGCCCCTCGTGCTGCTCGACGAGCCGACGTCCGCGCTGGACGCCGAGGCCGAAGAACGCGTCATCGCGGCCGCCCGTGCCCTGGCGGCCGACGGCGCCGTCGTCGTGGTCGCCAGCCACCGACCCGCGGTCGTCGCCGCGGCGGACGTCCGCGTGGACGTCCGCGCCGGCGGGTCCGTGACGGTCCGCAGGGGGGTGCGCGCATGAGCCGGGAGGCCCGTGGCGGCTCCGTCCTGCGGCTCGCGATGCCGCACGGGTCGGGTTGGGCGAAGGCGGTCGCCGCCGGGTCGCTCAGCGCGGTCTGTGCCGTCGCGCTCCTCGCCGCGAGCGGCTACCTGATCACCCGTGCCGCCGAGCACCCGCCGATCCTGTACCTGACGCTCGTGATGGTCGGGGTGCGCGCGTTCGCGCTGGGGCGTGCGGTGCTGCGCTACGTCGACCGGCTCGCCGGGCACGACGCGTCCTTCCGGCAACTGGCCGTGGTGCGGACGGAGATGTACCGGCGGCTGGCGTCGATCGCTCCCGCGGGGCTCGGGCGGACCGGACGCGGCGACCTCATGACGCGCCTGGTGACCGACACCGACCGGCTGCAGGACCTGCCGATCCGCGTCGTCGGCCCACTCGTCTCCGCCGGGGTCGTCGCGGTGCTGTCGGTCGTCGCCGTGGCGCTCGTGTCGGTGCCGGCGGCGCTCGTGCTCGTCCTCGCGCTGGCGGTCGCGGCCCTGGTCGGCACGATCGTCACCCGGGCGATCGCCGAGCGTTCGGACCGCGAGACCGCTGCGGACCGGGGGCGCGTCGCGGACCTCGTGCTCGACACCGTCCGGACGCTCGACGTCTTCGCCGCCTACGGCACCCTCGATGAGCGGCTCGCGCACATCGCCCGGCTCGACGCGGGCGTCACCCGGGCCGTCCGGCGCCGTGGCACGGTCGAGTCGCTCGTCGGTGCGCTCGTCGGCCTGGTCGGAGGCGGTGCGGTGATCGGGATCCTCGTCGTCGGTGCCCCCGCCGTGGTGTCCGGTGCGCTCGACGGTCCGCTCTGGGCCCTGGCGGTCTTCGTGCCACTGGCGCTCTTCGAGGTCGTCGGGACCGTCCCGCTCGCCGTCCTGACGCTCCGCCGGGTGCGTGCTGCGGCCGAACGGGTCGAGCAGGTCGTGCCCGCCGAGGTGCCCGTCGGCATCGTCCCCGAGCCCGACGAGGACGCCGACCCGGCGTCGCTCGTGGTCGAGGGGCCGGTCACGCTCGCGGTGCAGGACCTGACCGTCCGCTGGCCCGGTGCTGCCGAGCCCGCGGTCGACGGGGTCTCGTTCACGCTCAGCCCCGGCGAGGTCGTCGTGCTCCAGGGGCCGAGCGGTGCCGGCAAGTCCACCCTGGTCGACGCGCTCGTCCGGTTCGTGGAGCACGAGGGCTCCTACACGCTCGACGGCGTCGAGGCGAAGGCGATGCACCCCGACGCGGTGCGGGCCCGGGTCGGCCTGATCGAACAGGACCCGTTCGTGTTCGACCAGTCGGTGCGGCAGAACCTGCTCTTCGCCCGCGAGACCGCGACCGACGAGGAACTGCTCGCCGTGCTCGACCGGGTCGGCCTGGGGGACTGGGTCGTCCGGCGGGGCGGGCTGGACGCCTCGGTCGGGGAACGCGGCGTGCTCGTGTCCGGCGGCCAGGCGCACCGGCTCGCGCTCGCCCGCGCACTGCTGCACGCGTTCCCGGTGCTGGTGCTCGACGAACCGACCGCCGACGTCGACCCGGACCTCGGGGACACCGTGCTGCGCGACCTCGTCACCACGGCCCGCGCAGCGGGTCGGACGGTCGTCATCGTGTCGCACGTCCCGGTGGCGCCGGACCTGGTCGACCGCACCCTGCGGATGCGGGACGGGCGCCTGCTCGCCGGGTGAGCCGACAGGCGGACGCGGGACGGGCCTCCCGGCTTGTATCGTTGACGACCGTGACCACCGAGCAGCACGCCGAGGACCCGAACGCCTACGACTTCCGTCGTATCCAGGAGAAGTGGCAGCCCCGCTGGGAAGAGCTCGGGCTCTTCACCACCGACCTCGACGACACCCGTCCGCGCAAGTACATCCTCGAGATGTTCCCGTACCCGTCCGGCGACCTGCACATGGGGCACGCCGAGAACTGGGCCCTCGGGGACTTCGTCGCGCGCTACTGGCGCCAGCAGGGCTTCAACGTGCTGCACCCGATCGGCTGGGACTCGTTCGGGCTGCCCGCCGAGAACGCGGCGATCAAGCGCGGGGTGGACCCGAAGGACTGGACCTACGCGAACATCGAGCAGCAGAAGGCGTCCTTCAAGCGCTACGCGCCGTCGTTCGACTGGACCACCGAGATCCACACCTCGGACCCCGAGTACTACAAGTGGAACCAGTGGCTGTTCCTGAAGATGTACGAGAAGGGCCTGGCGTACCGAAAGGACAGCTGGGTCAACTGGGACCCGGTGGACCAGACCGTGCTCGCGAACGAGCAGGTCCTGCCCGACGGCACCTCGGACCGCTCCGGCGCCGTCGTCGTGAAGAAGAAGCTCACGCAGTGGTACTTCAAGATCACCGAGTACGCCGACCGGCTGCTCGACGACCTGAACCAGCTCGAGGGGCGGTGGCCGGCGAAGGTCATCGCGCAGCAGCGCAACTGGATCGGCCGCTCGGTCGGTGCCGACGTCGACTTCGTGATCGAGGGCCGCGACGAGCCCGTCACGGTATTCACCACCCGTCCGGACACGATCCACGGGGCGACGTTCCTGGTCGTCGCGCCGGACTCCGACCTGGCGGCTGAGCTGGTCGCCGACCCGTCGGTGCCGGCCTCGGTCCGTGACGACTTCGACGCCTACCTGACGGCGACGCAGAAGACGTCCGAGATCGACCGGCAGAACGCCGACCGCCCGAAGACCGGCGTGCCGCTCGGCCGGTCCGCGATCCATCCGCTCACGGGGGAGCGCCTGCCCATCTGGGCCGCCGACTACGTGCTCGCCGACTACGGCCACGGCGCCGTGATGGCCGTGCCCGCGCACGACCAGCGCGACCTCGACTTCGCGCGGGCGTTCGACCTGCCCGTCAAGGTGGTCGTCGACACGAACGCCGCCGTCACCGGCGCGATCCCGGTCATCCCCGAGGGCGCGACGCTCGACGACTTCGACGTGCCGACCCTCGACCCGGTCGCCACCGGCGAAGCGCTGACCGGTCAGGGCCGGATGATCAACTCCGGGCCGCTCGACGGCATGTCGAAGCAGCACGCCATCACCGCTGCCATCGCGCTGCTCGAGGAGCGCGGCACCGGCCGTGCCGCCAAGACCTACCGCCTGCGCGACTGGCTCATCTCGCGCCAGCGCTTCTGGGGCACCCCGATCCCGATCATCCACGGCGCCGACGGCACCGAGCACCCGGTGCCCGAGGACCAGCTGCCGATCGTGCTGCCCGACACCGAGGGGCTCGACCTCAAGCCGAAGGGCACGTCCCCGCTCGGTGGCGCGACCGACTGGGTGAACGTCCCGAACCCCGTCGACGGCACGCCCGCGCTCCGCGACACCGACACGATGGACACCTTCGTCGACTCGTCGTGGTACTTCCTGCGGTTCCTGTCGGCGAACGACGACACCCAGGCGTTCGATCCGGCAGCCGCACGCCGCTGGGCTCCGGTCGACCAGTACATCGGCGGCATCGAGCACGCGATCCTGCACCTGCTCTACGCCCGCTTCGTCACGAAGGTCCTGTTCGACCTCGGGTACCTCGACTTCACCGAGCCGTTCTCGGCGCTGCTCAACCAGGGCATGGTGCTGTCCGGTGGCTCGAAGATGTCGAAGTCGAAGGGCGGCGTCTCGCTCGGTGACGAGCTCGACGCGAACGGGGTCGACGCCATCCGCCTGGTGATGGGCTTCGCGGGCCCGCCGGAGGACGACATCAACTGGGAGGACGTCTCCCCGTCCGCCTCCGCACGGTTCCTGGCGCGGGCGTACCGCCTGGCGCTCGACGTCACGTCCGCACGCGACGTCGTGTGGGCCGACGGCGACCGGGCTCTCCGCCAGGTCACGCACCGGTTCCTCGCCGACGCCCCCGGGATGATGGAGTCGTTCAAGTTCAACGTCGTGATCGCGCGACTGATGGACCTGGTCAACGTCACCCGCAAGGCGATCGACAGCGGCCCCGGTGCCGGTGACCCCGCCGTGCGCGAGGCCGTCGAGACCATCGCGCTCGGGCTGAGCGTCTTCGCGCCGTACACCGGCGAGGAGATGTGGGAGCGGCTGGGCTACGAGGCCACCGTCGCCACGTACGGCTGGCGGAAGGCCGACCCGACGCTGCTCGTGCAGGAGACCCTGACCGCCGTCGTACAGGTCAACGGCAAGGTGCGTGACTCGTTCGAGGTGTCGAAGTCGATCGAGGCGGACGAGCTCGAGCAGCTCGCACGGTCGTCGGCGAACGTGCAGCGGTACATCGGTGACCGCGAGATCGTGAAGGTGATCGTCCGGGCGCCGAAGCTCGTGAACATCGCCATCAAGGGGTAACGACCGTCGCTGGCGTCGTCCCTCACAGCAGGGGCGTTCGCGGCACCCGTCCACTGGTGTGACCTCCGGAGCCCGGCCGATCGGCCGGGCTCCGTAGCGTTCGGGGCATGTCGTCCCCGTCGTCTCCCGGAACCTGGTGGTCCCGTCTCGCGCTGTCACCGCGGGCCGCCGTGGTGCTGGCGGCTGTCGTGGTGGTGGTCGCCGTCGTCGTGGTGCTCGTCGGGGCGCTGGTGTCGGGTGGTGGCGAGGGTGCTGGAGGAACGGGCGGGGTCGTCGTGCGTGGGGCGCCGACGGCCGGTGCGGCGTCGGGCGGACCGTCGCCGTCGGCTGGTGCGTCTGCCGGTGCTGCTCCGTCCGCTCCTGGCGCCGGGCGCGTCGTGGTGCACGTGCTCGGGGCGGTGCGGCGGAGCGGTGTGGTCGAGTTGCCGGCATCGAGCCGGGTCGGTGACGCGCTCGAACGTGCTGGTGGGGCCACCGATGACGCCGACCTCGACCGGCTGAACCTGGCGCGGGTGCTGACGGACGGCGAGCGGTTGTACGTGCCGCGGGTCGGGCAACAGGAGGTGCCCGAGGCACTCGGACCGGAGGCGGACGGTGCTGCCGCCGGGCCGACTGCCGGGGCCGGGGCCGGGGCCGGGAGCGGCGGTGGCGCGGCGGGCACCGGGGGCGAGGAGTTCGCCGTCGTCGACCTGAACACCGCCGACCAGGCCGTGCTCGAGACCCTGCCCGGCATCGGACCGGGGCTGGCCGGGCGGATCATCGCTTGGCGTGACGAGCACGGCCGGTTCACCGCGGTCGAGGACCTGCTCGACGTCAGCGGCATCGGCGACGTGCGGTTCGCCGAGCTCCGCGATCGTGTGCGGGTCTGAGGGGCGACGGTGCAGCTCGCGCCGAGTGCGATCGACCTGCGGGTCGCGGTGCCGGTGGCGGTCGCCTGGATCGCGACCGCCCTGCTCGTCGGCGTGCCCGACGTGGCAGCCGTGGTCGGTGGGGCCGCGGCGCTCCTCACCGGCGTCAGCGGGATCGTGCTCCGGTGGCGACGGGGCACCGGGGTCGTGCCGGTCGTCGCCGGGCTCCTGCTCGTCGCGGGGGCCCTGACGACGCTGCTCGCGGTGTCGGTCACCGTGGGGGAGTCCCGGCGGGCTCCGGAACCGCTGCGTGCGCTCGTCGCCGGGCCGGGGGCAGGGCGCGTCGACGTCGAGGCGGTGCTGACCCGCGACCTCGTGCCGGGTGACCGCTCCGTCACCGCGACGCTCGTGCGTGCGGACGACCTCGACGGGCTCCGCGTGCCGGTCCGGCTCGTTCCCGACCAGCACGGCGGTGCACCGGGAGCCGTGCTGGCAGCCGGTGCCCGGGTCACCGTGACCGCCGCCGTGCAGCCGGACGAACCCGGATCGGCGACCGCGTTCGTGGCGTTCCTGCGCGGGGCGCCGTCGTCAGTGCCGCCCGACGGGCTGCTCGGCGCCACCGACACCGCGCGACAGGCCTTCGTACGGGCCACTGCCGACCTGCCGCAGCCCGGAGCGGCACTGCTGCGCGGACTCGCGATCGGGGACCGCTCCGGCCTCGACCCGACGACCGAGGCAGCGATGGAGACCTCGGCGCTGACGCACCTGACGGCGGTGTCCGGGGCGAACTGCGCGGTGGTGGTCGGCCTCGTCGTGGTCCTCGGTCGTGCCTGCGGGCTCCCGAGAGGCCCCCGAGCGGCGGCGGCCGTCGGCGTGCTCCTGGTGTTCGTCGTGCTCGTGCGGCCCGACCCCTCGATCGTCCGGGCGACGGTGATGGCGATCGTGGTGCTCGTCGTGCACCTGGCCGGTCGACCGGTGCGGGGCGTCCCGCTCATCGCCCTCGCAGCGGTCGGCATGCTCGTCGTCGACCCCTGGTTCGCCCGGTCGTTCGCGTTCGCCCTGTCCGTGCTCGCCACGAGCGGGATCGTGGTGCTCGGCCCGCCGCTCACCGAGCTCCTGGCGCGTCGTGTGTGGCCGCCGCTCGCCGCGGCACTCGCGATCCCCGTCGCGGCGCAGGTGGCGTGCTGGCCGGTGACGATCCCGCTGTCGGCGGCGCTCCCGACCTACGCGGTGCCGGCGAACCTGCTGGCGGAGCCGTTCGCGCCGGTCGTCACGGTGGTCGGGCTCGCCGCGTGTGGCCTCGCTCCGATGTGGCCGGTGGGCGCGCAGGGACTCGCGGCCGTCGCGTGGGTCCCGGCCGCCGCCGTCGGGGGCATTGCACACGGGGCGGCCGCCCTGCCGTACGCCTCGGCACCCTGGCCGGCCGGTGTGCTCGGTGTGGCCGCCGCCGTGCTCGTGTGCGGCTGCATCGCGGTCGCCGTGCTGGTCCGGGGGCGGCTCGGCTCCCGGCTGCTGCTCGCCGCGGGGGTCGTGGTCGTGGTCGGTGTCGCAGCGGTCACCGTCCCGGTGCTCGTCGTCCGGGGATCGGTGCCGGGGGACTGGTCGGTCGCCGCGTGTGACGTCGGGCAGGGGGACGCCGTGCTGCTCCGCGGTGACGACGCCGTCGCGCTCGTGGACACCGGCGACGACGAGGAACGGCTCCGGGCGTGCCTGGACCTGCTCGGGGTCACCCGGATCGACCTGCTCGTCCTGACCCACTTCGACCGCGACCACGTCGGCGCGGTGGGCGCGGTGGCCGGCACCGTCGAGACCGCCCTGGTCGGACCCGTCGGCCGTGCGTCGGACGAACGGGTGGTCGACGACCTCCGACGTGCCGGTGTCGACGTGCGGACGGCCGACGACCGGGTCTCCGGAACCCTCGGGCCGCTCGCATGGCGTGTGGTGTGGCCGCTGGTCGGCGACCGTGCCGCCGGCAACGACGCGAGCATCGTGCTGGTCACGGGGCCGGTGGACGGAGACTCCTGTCCGGCCTGCCTGACCGGGGTCTTCCTCGGCGACCTGGGGGAGTCGTCGCAGCGTCGGCTCCGGAACGCCGGGGAGCTGCCGGTGGGGCCGATCGACGTCGTGAAGGTGGCGCACCACGGCTCGGCGGACCAGGACCCGCAGCTCTACCGAGGGCTCGCCGCGCGGGTCGGGCTCATCGGGGTCGGCGCGGACAACAGCTACGGACACCCGACGGAATCGGCCCTCGGCATGCTCGAGGCCGCGGGCACGCTGCCGCTCCGCACCGACGAGCTCGGCACCGTGGTGCTCGCCCGGTCCGGCAGCGACGAGGTGCGGGTGTGGACGGAGCGCTCGTCGTCGGCGGCCGCCCGTAGGATCGACGGTGCACCACTCGACCCGGCACCGTCCGGGCCGGCACCACCGGAAGGACCACATGGCCGCCAAGAAGCCCGCGCGCGCCGCAGCGAAGATCGACCAGGTGCCCTGGTCGGGGATCCGTCCGGCGCCCGTCGTGCTCATCACGGGGCCCGAAGCGTTCCTCGCCGACCGCGCCCGCGGTGTGCTGAAGGACCTGCTGCAGGGCGAGGACCCAGCACTCGAGGTGCACGACCTCGAAGCCGACCAGTACGCCCCCGGGCTCCTCGCGACACTCGCCAGCCCGTCGCTGTTCGGCGAGCCGCGACTCGTGCAGGTCACGAACGTCGAGAAGTGCACCGACGCCTTCATCACCGAGACGATCTCGTACCTGCAAGCCCCCGCCGACGACGTCACCCTGGTGCTCCGGCACGGGGGTGGTGTGCGCGGCAAGAAGCTCCTCGACACGATCCGCAGCGGTGTCGGCGGCGGGGTCGAGGTGCTGTGCGACGAGCTCAAGCGCGAGACCGACCGCATCGACTTCGTGAACGCCGAGTTCCGCGCCGCACGCCGCCGGATCGCGCCCTCCGCCGTCCGGACCCTGGTGACCGCGTTCGCCGACGACCTCGCCGAACTCGCCGCCGCCTGCCGACAGCTCCTGGCGGACGAGGCCGAGGAGATCACCGACAAGGTCGTCGACAAGTACTACGGCGGTCGCGTCGAGACGAACGCGTTCAAGGTCGCCGACATCGCGCTCGCGGGCCGGTCGGCACCGGCGATCGTCGAGCTGCGGCACGCCCTGGCCACCGGCGAGGCACCCGTGCCGATCGTCGCCGCGTTCGCGAGCAAGATCCGCACGATGGCGAAGGTCAGCGCCTTCCGGGGTCCGAGCGGGCAGGCGGCCTCGGCGCTCGGCATGGCGCCGTGGCAGGTGCAGCGCGCGCAGCGTGACGTCGCCGGCTGGAGCGAGTCCGGGCTGGCCAACGCGATCATCAGCATCGCCGAGGCGGACACCGCGGTGAAGGGTGGCTCGCGCGACGCGCACTACGCGCTCGAGGTCATGGTCCGCACCATCGCCCGACGCGGCGAACCCCGCTGAGGCGAGTCGGGCCTCCCGGCTGTCCAGCGCCGGTCGGCCGGCACTTCGTGAGCACAAATGGTCGGGTGCACCCTCGCGACCCGACCGTTTCTGCTCACGAAGCGAACCCAAAGCCCCACGCCGACCACCACACCGAACCAAAAGCCCCACGCACGACGAAGGCCCCGCACCAACGGTGCGGGGCCTTCGGACCAGAAGGGTCAGGACGTCAGAGCGACGAGACCTTCTTCGCGATGGCCGACTTGCGGTTCGCGGCCTGGTTCTTGTGGATGACACCCTTGCTCACGGCCTTGTCGAGCTTCTTCGACGCGAGGGCCAGGGCAGCAACGGCCTTGTCCTTGTCGCCGGCGGCGACGGCGTCGTTGGCACGACGGATGTGCGTCTTGAGCTCCGACTTGTAGGCCTTGTTGCGCTCGGTGGCCTTGAGGTTGGTCTTGATGCGCTTGATCTGCGACTTGATGTTCGCCATGAATTGCTCCTGCTCGTCTCGTACGGGTGGGCGCGACCGCAGGGTAGAGGGGCCCTTGGTCGCATCGCGTTCCACCCGTGGGCGGGGAACGCGGAAGCCAGCCACCAACACTACCAGGCAAGCGGGCTGCCACCAAAGCACGAAACACCGCCGGATCGGCGGAAGCCCGCGGCCGACCGCGCCGAAACCCCACGGCAACACGCACCGGATACCGTGACGGACATGCCCTCCCTCGCACCGCGCATCGACACCGTGCCCGCCTCCGGCATCCGGAGGGTCTTCGAGCAGGCAGCCCTGCTGCAGTCGAGCGGCACGGACGTCACGATGCTCGTGATCGGCGAGCCGGACGTCCCGGTGGCGCCGCACATCGGTGAGGCGGCCCGTCGTGCCTGGACCGAGGACCGCACCGGCTACACCCCGAACGGCGGGATCGCGCCCCTCCGCGAAGCCGTCCGCGACAAGCTCCGCCGTGAGAACCGGATCGAGGCCGACCTCGAGCAGATCTGGATGACGATCGGTGCGACGCAGGCGCTGTTCCAGGCGATGACGCTGACGCTGAGCCCGGGCGACGAGGTGCTCGTGCCGGACCCCGGCTACACGACCTTCACGATGAACGCCCACATCATCGGGGCGACCCCGGTGCCGTACCGGCTGGAGCCGCAGCACGGGTTCGAACCCGACCTGCAGGCCCTCGAGGCGAGCGTCACCGAACGCACCCGGGTGATCGTCGTCAACTCGCCGTCGAACCCGCTCGGCTCGGTCTTCGGCGAGGAGACCCTGCGCGCGCTGCTGGCCTTCGCGAAGCGGCACGACCTCTGGGTCATCAGCGACGAGGTCTACGAGTACTTCACCTACGGCACCCGGCACGTCAGCCTGGCGGCGCTCGACGAGGACGACCGCGTGTTCTCGGCGTTCTCGCTCAGCAAGACGTACGCGATGACCGGCGTCCGCGTCGGCTACCTCGTCACGCCGAAGGGGCTTGGCGCGACGATGCGGACCACGCAGGAGGCCATGATCAGCTGCGTCGCCGAACCCGACCAGTACGCGGCCCTCGCGGCGATCGTGGGGGACCACTCCGCGGTGCGCGACGCCCGGGAGCACTACCGCGCGAATCTCGAGGTCGCGAAGGAGACGCTCGACGCCGCCGGCATCCGGTACCTCGACCCGCGCGGGGCGTTCTACCTGTGGGTCGACATGTCGCACGCCTCCGACGGGGACATCGCCGAGTGGGCGCTCGGGTTCCTGCAGCGCGAGCGGGTCGCCGTCGCACCGGGCAGCGCCTTCGGACGCACCGGCGAGGGCTGGATCCGCGTCTGCCTCGCAGCCACCGCGGACGACCTCCGGCACGGCCTCGGTGCCCTGCCGGCTCCGGCGCACGCGACCGTCTGACGCGCGGTCCACACGGCCAGGAGGCCCGGTGCCGGTCGGCAGGACGGCGCACGGTGCGTGGTCCTCCACCTGGTGCGAGGCTGCTCGCCCCGTGCCGCGCAGCATCCGGTCACCGGGCGGTCAACTGCGCACGGCCCTGCCGCCCTCGCACCGTGCGGGGTCCAGCACGCCGGCGCGAGGGCGCACCGAACGCGCACCGGACGCGCACCGTGCGTGGCGGACGCGCGCCGTGCCTCCAGGTCGGGTGAAGCGTGGGAGACTGTTGCGACCGTCCGACCCACCTGAGGAACCGTGAGCCCACAAGCATCCGCACCGCTGGAGCCCGCAGCGACCCCGGCCGACGCGATCCGCAACTTCTGCATCATCGCGCACATCGACCACGGCAAGTCGACGCTGGCCGACCGCATGCTGTCGATCACCGGCATCGTAGAGGACCGCGCGATGCGTGCGCAGTACCTCGACCGCATGGACATCGAGCGCGAGCGCGGCATCACGATCAAGTCGCAGGCCGTGCGCATGCCGTGGGAACTCGACGGTGAGACCTTCGCGCTGAACATGATCGACACCCCCGGGCACGTCGACTTCTCGTACGAGGTCTCGCGCTCCCTGGCCGCCTGCGAGGGCGCGATCCTGCTCGTCGACGCCGCCCAGGGCATCGAGGCGCAGACGCTCGCGAACCTGTACCTGGCGCTCGAGAACGACCTCGAGATCATCCCGGTCCTCAACAAGATCGACCTCCCGGCGGCCGAACCGGACAAGTACGCCGCCGAGCTCGCACAGCTCATCGGTGGCAAGCCCGAGGACGTCCTCCGGGTGTCCGGCAAGACCGGCGTCGGGGTGCCGGAGCTCCTCGACCTGGTCGTCCGTCGTGTTCCGGCCCCCGTCGGCGATGCCGAAGCGGCGCCCCGCGCGATGATCTTCGACTCGGTCTACGACAGCTACCGCGGCGTCGTCACCTACGTCCGCATGATCGACGGCACCATCTCGCCCCGCGAGAAGGTCCAGATGATGTCGACCAAGTCGACGCACGAGATCCTGGAGATCGGGGTCTCGAGCCCGGAGCCGAAGCCCACGAAGGGGCTGTCCGTCGGCGAGGTGGGCTACCTGATCACCGGTGTGAAGGACGTCCGCCAGTCCAAGGTCGGCGACACCGTCACGAGCGCGCAGAAGCCCGCGACCCAGGCGCTGCCCGGCTACACGGACCCGAAGCCGATGGTGTTCTCGGGCCTGTACCCGATCGACGGCAGCGACTACCCGGTGCTCCGCGAGGCGCTCGACAAGCTCAAGCTCTCCGACGCCGCACTGGTCTACGAGCCGGAGACCTCGGTCGCGCTCGGCTTCGGGTTCCGCTGCGGGTTCCTCGGACTGCTGCACCTCGAGATCATCACCGAGCGGCTGTCCCGCGAGTTCGGCCTCGACCTCATCACCACGGCCCCGAGCGTCATCTACGAGGTCACGACCGAGGACAACGCCGTGACCGAGGTCACGAACCCCTCGGAGTTCCCGACCGGGCGCATCGTCGAGGTCCGCGAGCCGATGGTCCGCGCCGCGATCCTGGCCCCGAAGGACTACGTCGGCGCGATCATGGAGCTCTGCCAGCAGCGCCGCGGCTCCCTGCTCGGCATGGAGTACCTCGGCGAGGACCGCGTCGAGATCCGCTACGAGATGCCCCTCGGCGAGATCGTCTTCGACTTCTTCGACCAGCTGAAGAGCAAGACCCAGGGCTACGCGTCGCTCGACTACGAGCCCACCGGCGACCAGGCCGCCGACCTCGTCAAGGTCGACATCCTGCTGCAGGGCGACCAGGTCGACGCCTTCAGTGCGATCGTGCACCGAGACAAGGCGTACGCCTACGGCACGCTCATGACCGAGCGGCTCCGCAAGCTGATCCCGCGCCAGCAGTTCGAGGTGCCGATCCAGGCCGCCATCGGGGCCCGCATCATCGCCCGCGAGAGCATCCGCGCGATGCGCAAGGACGTCCTGGCGAAGTGCTACGGCGGTGACATCACCCGCAAGCGCAAGCTCCTCGAGAAGCAGAAGGAGGGCAAGAAGCGCATGAAGACCATCGGTCGGGTCGAGGTCCCGCAGGAAGCCTTCATCGCGGCGCTCTCCGGCGACGTCGAAGAGAAGAAGAAGTAGCGCCGGGCGCGCAGCGCGTTTCGCGCTGAGCGACAGCTCACGCACTGCGACCGCCGTGATCTGTCGGTGAGCGCGAAAGCCCGGTGCGCGGTCAGCCGGTCCGGCGGGCGCGCGCCCGCAGGGCGGCCAGGCAGAGGGCCGGGAGGCTCGCTGCGGCCAGTCCCGCCAGTGCGGTCCGCAGGATGGCCCAGTGGGCAGCCGCGTCGAAGTCGGTCTGCTCGCCGGAGGCCACCCCGGCGACCACGGCGCCGACCACCATCGCGAGCGTCACGACCGCGAGAGCCAGTGCCAGCCGGTGGCCGCGATCACGCCGCACCGCCGACACCAGCGCAGCACCGAACAGCAGCACCCCGGCGCCGGCGCAGCTCGCTCCGACGGCGGCGATGACGTTCGCGGTGTCGAAGCCGCTCCACGACTCGGGGGCGATCGCAGCGGAGGCGTACCGGGCGGGCGACGCCGCAGCCGAGGTCGTCACGTCCACCAGCACCCGGGCGGTCGCCGCCACGCCGAACGCGACGAGCGTGAGCGCGGCGAGGACGATGGTCCGTCGGTCGACGGACCGCGGGCGGGCGGGGGTGGGGCGGGGCACCTGCTGACGATAGCCGCGGGGCGGACGGTTGTCGGGCCTCCAGTTCGGGGTGCACGGCGGGTGGGCCGACCAGGCGGAGGTGAGCACGGATCGGTTCGATCCGGGGCGGCCCGCCCAAGTAGCATGGCGGCATGAGCATCCGCGGGAGCTACCGGACCGCCCTGACGTACGGCGCGGTGGGGGCGACCCAGGCGTCGGACCTCATGACCTACCCGCCGGACGGCTTCACGCCGGCCGAGTCGCGCGCGCGGATCGGACACGGCGACCAGCGGTTCGAGACCGCTGTCGTGCAGGCGCTGACGTGGCAGATCCAGGAGCGCAGCGGTGTCCGCGTGCGCGTCGAGGAGCAGCCCGACGACGACGAGGTCCGGTACAACCCGGTGACCTTCGACGACGACGGTGTGCCGATCGCGCCGGCGTCCATCGGGACGCCCCGGGTCGAGAAGTTCGCCCCCGACGGCACTCCGCTGCTGACGGCGGGCACCAGCGCGACGCTGACGATCCACGCGTTCGGGCAGACCGTGCTGGCACCGGTGCGCGTCGTGTCGATCATCGACGAGCACGACCGCAAGGGGTTCGCCTACGGCACGCTCGAGGGGCACCCGCTCTCCGGCGAGGAGTCGTTCGTCGTCGAGCGCACCCCGGACGGCTCGGTGTGGCTGCAGGTCCGGCAGTTCTCGCAGCCGGCGAGCCGGAAGTGGCGCTTCGTGGCGCCGTTCGTGCGGCGGCAGCAGAAGGTCATGGCGGAGAAGTACCTGGCGGCGCTGCGGGGCGACTAGGCGTCGCGGTCGCTGGCGGTCACTCGCGGTCGCTGGCGGTCGCTCTGGGTCGCTGGCGGCCGCTCGCTCTCGCTCCTCAGCGGAGCGGTGGGAGCGCGGCGATCGCATCCTCGATGAGGGCGGCGTCCTGCTGGCAGTCGCGTGCGACGGTCACGGCGTTCGTGTGCCGCAGCGCATCGACGTCGTAGACACCCGTCGCCACGGCCAGGAAGGGGATGCCCGCGGCGTCCGCGGCCTCGCCGTCGCGCGGGGTGTCGCCGACGATGACCGCCCGGGTGCCGACCAGTTCCGCGGCGGCGCGCAGGGTGACCCCGGCCCGCTCGACCTCGGTGTCCCCGAAGTACGAGTGCTCCCAGTCGAAGACGTCGGGGTCGAACCCGGCGCCGGTGAGCTTCACCCGGGCGCGGTACTCGGAGTTGCCGGTGAGCAGCCCGTTGCGCCACCCGAGCTCGGCGAAGCGGGTCAGGAGCGCCTTCGCCCCGGGGACGGGGCTGCGGTGGTCGCCGGAGGCGTGCCGTTCGGCGGTCAGGTCGTGCAGGTGCCGGCTGACCGAGGGGATCAGGGTGTCCTCGAACGCGTGGGCGCGCACGTGCTCGGCGATGAGCCCGGCGTCGGTCCGACCGTGCTGGTGCCCGACCCGCAGGGTGAGGTCGCGGCCCACCGCCCGCTCGAGGGCGAGGTGGTAGAGGTTGCCCGGGGACGACGCGTTCATCACGAGGGTGCCGTCGATGTCCCACAGGACCGTGGTGGGGACGGGATGGTGCTCCATGGCTCCCATCATGACGGACAATGGACTCCATGCCGAGTGCTCTCCCGATCGCCGATCCAGCACCAGCAGACGGCCTGATCACCCCGTGGGCGGCAGCGGGCTCCGCTGCCGGGCCGGGGGCTGGTCCCGCCGCCGGTGACGTGCCCTTCGGCGTGTACGTGCACGTGCCGTTCTGCCGCGTGCGCTGCGGCTACTGCGACTTCAACACCTACACGGCGTCGGAGCTCCGCGGCGTCCGTCGCGACGACTACGCCGGGCACGCCGTGCGCGAGATCGAGTGGGCCGCGACCGTGCTCGATCGTTCCGGTGTGCCGCGGCGGCCGGTGTCGACCGTCTTCTTCGGCGGCGGCACCCCGACCATGCTGCCGGCGTCCGACCTGGCGATGATCCTCCGTGCGATCGACGACACCTGGGGCATCCTGCCCGGGGCCGAGGTCACCACCGAGGCGAACCCGGACTCGGTCGACGCGGCGTCGCTCGAGACCCTGCGGGCCGGCGGCTTCAACCGGATCAGCTACGGCATGCAGTCCGCCGTGCCGCACGTGCTCGCCACGCTCGACCGCACGCACGACCCGCTCCGGGTCCCCGTCGTCGTCGACCTCGCGAAGCAGCAGGGACTCGACGTCTCGCTCGACCTCATCTACTCGACGCCGGGGGAGTCCCTCGCCGACTGGCGGACCTCGCTCGACGCCGCGATCGCCTGCGCGCCCGACCACGTGTCGGCGTACTCGCTCATCGTCGAGGACGGCACCGCGATGGGCCGCATGGTCGCCCGCGGCGAGCTCCCCGCCCCCGACGACGACCTGGCCGCCGACATGTACGAGCTCGCCGACCAGGTGCTCGGGGACGCCGGCTACTCCTGGTACGAGGTGTCGAACTGGGCGCGCGGTGACGCGCACGCGAGTCGTCACAACCTGTCCTACTGGAAGGGCCACGACTGGTGGGGTGTCGGCCCCGGCGCGCACTCCGCCGTCGCCGGCACGCGCTGGTGGAACGTCAAGCACCCGGCCGCGTACGCGAACCGGGTGCTGTCGGGGGAGTCGCCGGCCGCCGGCCGCGAGACCATCGACGACGAGACGCGGTACGTCGAGCGCCTGCTGCTGGCGGCGCGGGTCCGCGGGGAGCTCGCGACGAGCGAGATCCGCCAGGAGGCCCGTGGCCGGGTCGCCGGGCTCATCGCACGCGGACTCGTGGACGGGTCGGCCGCGGTGCGGGGACGGATCGACCTGACCCTGCAGGGTCGCCTGCTCGCCGACGCGGTGGTGCGGGAGCTGCTCGACTGAGGGGCGTGCGCACTGCTTGGTGCGCACTGCGTGCCGCTGCCGCTACCGCTACTGCTTGATGAACTCGATCGAGAGCGGGTAGCGGTAGAACTGGCCCTGGTTCGCGGCGACCGCCGCCATGATGCTGAAGATCAGCGACACGATCGCAGCGGCGAGGATGATCAGGAACCCGACGCCGAACACCGAGGTGAGCGAACCGACGAAGTACGCGATCGCCATCGTGATGTGGAAGTTCAGGGCGACCCGGGTGTGCTCCCGGATGAAGCCGCCTCGATCGCGGAGGACCAGGTAGGCGACGAGCGGCGCGACGACGGTGAAGAAGATGCCACCGATGTGCGTCAGCGTGGCCCACAGGCGCTGGTCCTCCGGGCTCATCGGCTGGGGCGGGGTGTAGCCGGCGGGGTACTGCGGCCCGCCGGGGTACTGGGTCCCGCCGGGCTGCTGGGGGCCACCGGGGCCGTGGCCGTACGGGCCGCCGGGCTGCTCGGGTCCGGGGCCGTCGGGCTGCTGTCCGTAGGTCATGGCGGAAGCGTATCGGCCGACCGCCCGGAAGTCCCGGGCCGTCAGCGGTCGGGCGTAGGATCAGCAGTCGACACGTCCGAGTGCCAGGTCGATCGGGAAAGGAGGCGCTCGTGGTCAGTGAACGCAGCCTCGAGGTCCTCAAGGCCATCGTGCGCGACTACGTGGCGTCGCGTGAACCCGTCGGGTCGAAGACCATCGTCGAGCGACACGCCTTCGGGGTCAGTGCCGCCACGATCCGCAACGACATGGCCCTGCTCGAGGACGAGCAGCTGATCGCTGCACCGCACACCTCGTCCGGCCGGGTACCGACCGACAAGGGGTACCGCGTCTTCGTGGACCACCTGGCGGGTGCCCGTCCGCTCTCCAGCGCGCAGCGGCACGCCATCGAGACCTTCCTCGGCGCCCCGAACGACCTCGACGAGGTCCTCGGGCGCACCGTCCGGCTGCTCAGCCAGCTCACCAACCAGGTCGCCCTGGTGCAGTACCCCTCGATGGTGCGCGCCCGGGTGCAGCACGTCGAGCTCGTCCGGCTCGGAGACGCACGGTTGATGGTGGTGCTCATCACCGACACCGCCCGCGTCGAACAGCGCGTGGTCGAGACCGACGTCCCGCTCGACGAGGACTCGCTGGGCGAACTCCGCACCGTGGTGAACGGCGCGACCGTGGGGCTCCTGCTGCAGGACGTCCCGACCGCGCTCCGAGCCGTGCCGCAGCAGCTCCGCCCCGATGCCCAGACGCTCGGCGGGGTCGTCGTCGCCACGCTCATCGAGCAGGTCGCGGCGAACCGGCAGGACCGCCTGCTGATGGCCGGTGCGGCGAACCTGGCGAAGAGCGAGCAGGACTTCTCCGGCGGCCTCTTCCCGGTGCTCGAAGCGATCGAGGAACAAGTCACCCTGCTCCGGTTGTTCGGGGAGATGCAGGTGGACGACATCGCGGTGGCGGCCAGCATCGGCGTCGAGAACGCCGAGTACGGGCTCGACGCCACGAGCATCGTCGCCGGCGGCTACCTGGCCGGTGGCGAGGTGGCCCGCCTGGGCGTCCTCGGACCGACCCGCATGGACTACGGCACGAACATGGCGGCCGTCCGCGCCGTCGCCCGCTACCTGTCCAAGCTCCTGGGCGAACACTGACCAACCGACCGAACCCAACCGACTGAGGGATACGTGGCAGACCACTACGACGTCCTCGGCGTCCAGCGAGACGCCTCCGATGCCGACATCAAGAAGGCCTACCGCCGCCTGGCGCGTGAGCTCCACCCGGACGTGAACCCGGCACCCGACGCCGCCGAGCGCTTCAAGGACGTGACGCACGCGTACGACGTGCTGAGCGACCCCGAGCAGCGGCGCCGGTACGACGCCGGCCCGCAGGCCGACAGCCCGTTCGGCGGTGGTGCCGGCGGCTTCAGCGACATCTTCGACGCCTTCTTCGGCGGCGGCGGTGGCGGCGGCCGTGGCTCGGGCCCGCGCAGCCGTGCCGAGCGCGGCCAGGACGCCCTGCTCCGCATCGAGGTCGACCTCGACGAGGTCGTCTTCGGCACCCACAAGGACGTCGAGGTCGACACGGCGGTGCTGTGCGAGACCTGCCACGGCTCCTGCTGCGCACCGGGCACCAGCCCGCGCACGTGCGACATCTGCGGCGGCTCCGGGCACATCCAGCGCCAGGTCCGTTCGCTCCTGGGCAACGTGGTGACGAGCGCCCCGTGCGGCACCTGCCGCGGGTACGGCACCGTCATCCCGAGCCCCTGCCCGACCTGCCAGGGTCAGGGCCGCGTCCGCGCACGTCGCACCGTGCCGGTGGACGTCCCCGCGGGCGTCGACTCCGGCCTGCGCCTGCAGATGCCCGGCCAGGGCGAGGTCGGTCCGGCCGGCGGTCCGTCCGGCGACCTGTACCTCGAGATCCGTGTACGCCACGACGACGTCTTCAGCCGTGACGGCGACGACCTGCTGGCGACGCTCGAGGTCGGCATGACCGACGCCGTCCTCGGCACGACCACCACGATCGACGGCCTCGACGGTCCGGTCGAGCTCGAGATCCGGCCCGGCGTGCAGAGCGCCGACGTCCTCGTCATCAAGGACCGTGGCATCACGAAGCTGCGCGGGAACGGCCGCGGTGACCTGCGGGTCGGCGTGCAGGTCGTCACCCCGACCAAGCTGTCCCACAAGGAACGACAGCTGGTCGAGCAGCTCGCGAAGTCGCACAAGACCACCGCCCCGCAGCTCGCCCGGTTCCAGCAGGGCATGTTCGGCAAGCTCCGCGACCGGTTCTTCAACCACTGATGGCGTCGCTGTACCTCGTCGACTCGCTGGACGGCGTCGCCGTCGGTGACCCGGTGTCGCTCGACGGCGCCGAGGGCCGGCACGCGGTCTCCGTCGCGCGCGTCCGGGTCGGCGAGGTCCTGCGGATCGCCGACGGTCGGGGCACCGTGGTGTCCGGGCCGGTCACCACGCTCGGCAAGGACACGCTGGAGCTCGCGGTCCAGACCGTCGAGCACCAGGATGCACCGCGCCCGTCGCTGACCCTCGTGCAGGCCCTGGCGAAGGGCGGCCGTGACGAGATGGCGGTGCAGGCGGCGACCGAGATCGGCGTCGACCGGGTCGTGCCGTGGTCGGCCGCGCGCAGCGTCTCCCGGTGGGACGGCGCGAAGGTCGAGAAGGGCCGTGCCCGGTGGGCATCGATCGCGCACGAGGCCGCGAAGCAGGCGATCCGTCCGCGCGTGCCCGTCGTCGCGCCGCTGGTGACGACCGGACAGCTCGTGTCCGCGCTCGGGGAGGGGACCGCCCTCGTCCTGCTCGACCCGACCGCGACCGTGCGACTCGCCACCTGGGAACCCCCGACGGACGCCGAGGACATCGCACTCGTCGTCGGTCCCGAAGGCGGCATCGACGGCGCGGAGCTCGACCGGCTCGAGGCCGCGGGTGCCGTGCGGGTCCGACTCGGTGACAGCGTGCTCCGCACGTCCACCGCCGGACCGGCGGCACTCGCTGTCCTGCAGGCGCGACTGGGCCGCTGGTGAGCCGGACCAGGCCGTCGGGCGCGTCCTACGATGGAGCCATGAGCAGCAGCACGCCCAGCGTCTTCTCCAAGATCATCGCGCGCGAGATCCCGGCGACCATCGTCGCCGAGGACGACCGCGTGATCGCGATCGAGGACATCGCCCCGAAGGCTCCCGTCCACGTGCTCGTCGTCCCCAAGACCGAGCAGTACGCGAACGTCGGCGAACTCGCAGCGGGCGACCCCGGCCTGCTGGCCCACGTCGTCGCCACCGCGCAGCGCATCGCCGACGAGCGCGCCGACGGCCAGTTCCGACTCGTCTTCAACACCGGCGAAGCCGCCGGTCAGACCGTGTTCCACGTGCACGCGCACGTACTCGCAGGTGAACTGCAGGAAGGCACCCTTGCCGGTTAACGAACCAGTACAGCCCACCGCCGCCGACGACGAACCCGTCTCGGTCTCGCTCCAGGTCGACGGCATCGCCATGGTGCAGCTGCTCGGCCCCCAGGACCGTCTGCTCAAGACGGTCGAGCGCCAGTACCCGGGCGTCCGGGTCGTCGTCCGTGGCAACGAGGTCACGCTGACCGGGCCCGAGCGCGACGTCGCCCGCGCGAAGGCGCTCGTCGACGAGCTCGTCGGCATGGTCAGGCGCGGGCAGGAGATCGGCCCGGCCGACATCCCGATGTCGGCACGGATCCTCGACGACGACCGCAAGCCGTCCGACACCTTCGGCACCCCGATCGTGTCGAGCCGTGGCAAGTCCGTCCGCCCGAAGACGGACGGGCAGCGTGCCTACGTCGACGCGATCGACGAGCACACCATCACGTTCGGCATCGGTCCGGCCGGTACCGGCAAGACGTACCTGGCGATGGCCAAGGCCGTGCAGGCACTGCAGCGGCGCGAGGTCAACCGGATCATCCTCACCCGTCCCGCGGTCGAGGCCGGCGAGCGGCTCGGCTTCCTGCCGGGCACGCTGACCGACAAGATCGACCCGTACCTGCGCCCGCTGTACGACGCGCTCAACGAGATGATGGACCCGGAGCTGGTCCCGAAGCTCCTGGCGGCAGGCACCGTTGAGGTCGCCCCGCTGGCGTACATGCGCGGCCGGACCCTCAACGACTCCTTCGTGGTGCTCGACGAGGCGCAGAACACCACGCCCGAGCAGATGAAGATGTTCCTGACCCGGCTCGGGTTCGGCTCGAAGATGGTCATCACGGGCGACATCACCCAGGTCGACCTGCCGGGCAACGTCTCCGGTCTCCGGCTCGTGACCCGCATCCTCGACCAGGTCGAGGACATCCACTTCGCCCGTCTCGGCAGCGAGGACGTGGTCCGCCACACCCTCGTCGGCCGGATCGTCGACGCGTACACGGTCTACGACGAGGAGCGCCTCGCCGAGCAGGCCGGGCAGCGTCCCGGTGGCCGTGGCACCGCCCCGGTCGGCAACCCCGACGGAGCGAACCGCGCCGAACGCCGGGGGCGCCCGCCGCAGGATCGCGCACGACCCCCGTACCCCCAGAACGACGCCCGAGGAGGCACCCGGTGAGCATCGAGCTCAACAACGAGTCCGGCGTCGAGGTGGACGAGGCCGCGATCCAGCGGCTCGCCGCGTTCGCCCTGGACGCGATGCACGTCCACGCCGATGCCGAGCTCGCGATCGTGCTGGTCGACGAGGGTGCGATGGAGCAGCTGCACGTCCGGTGGATGGACGAGCCCGGACCGACGGACGTCCTGAGCTTCCCGATGGACGAGCTGCGTCCCGGCACCGAGGACGATCCCACGCCGGCCGGGCTGCTGGGCGACATCGTGCTCTGCCCGCAGGTGGCCGAGGAGCAGGCGAAGACCGCCGGGCACTCGAGCACCGACGAGATGCTGCTGCTCACCTGCCACGGCATCCTGCACCTGCTCGGCTTCGACCACGCCGAGCCCGACGAGAAGGCCGAGATGTTCGGCATCCAGGGCGAGATCCTGACCGCCTTCGCCGCCCAGCACCGAGGGCGGTAGCCGGTGGTCGTCGTCGCCGGACTCCTCGCGGTGGCGCTGGGGCTCGTCGTGCTCGGCGGGCTCCTCGCCGCGAGCGACGCCGCGCTCTCGGTGCTCTCCCGTGCCGACCTCGAGGAGATCGCCAGGGGCAACAAGCGCCGCCGCGCCATCGAGGCGATCGCGGACGACGTCGGGGCGCACGTCAACGCGCTGAACTTCTTCCGCGTCCTCGCCGAGACCGCGGCCGCGGTGCTCGTGACGATCGCCCTCGTGCGCGCCTTCGACAGCTGGTGGCTCGCACTCGTGCTCTCCGCCGCGATCATGACCGCGGTGTCGTTCGTCCTGGTCGGGTCGAGCCCCCGCAGCGTCGGACGCGCCCACGCCGAGCGGCTGATCGGTGCGACCGGCGGCATCGTCCGTGGGGTCCGCATCGTGCTCGGTCCGCTGGCCGGGCTGCTCGTCCGGATCGGCGACCGGGTCACCCCCGGCCGCGGCCGGAGCGCCTCCACCGTGTCGAGCGAGGAGCAGCTGCTCTCGCTCGTCGACGAGGCCACCGAGAGCAACGTGCTCGAGGACGAGGACCGCGAACTCATCCACTCGGTGTTCGAGTTCAGCGACACCCTGGTACGCGAGGTCATGGTGCCCCGCACGGACATGCTCACCGTCGACGGCGCAGAGACGCTGGCCGCGGCCATGGAGCAGTTCCTGGCCGCCGGAGTGTCCCGGATGCCGGTGACGGGCAAGGACAGCGACGACGTGCGGGGCGTGCTCTACCTGCGCGACGTCGCGCGGTCGCTGTACGAACGACCGGCGTCCCGCAGCGAGCGGGTCAGCCGGCTGCTGCGGCCCGCCGAGTTCGTGCCGGAGTCGAAGCACGCCGACGACACCCTGCGGCACATGCAGGTCGCCAAGAACCACCTGGTGCTGGTGGTCGACGAGTACGGCGGAGTCGCCGGGCTCGTGACCATGGAGGACCTCATCGAAGAGCTCGTCGGGGACATCTCCGACGAGTACGACCGCGCCGTCGTCGACCGGACCGAGGTCGAACCGGGCATCTGGCGGATCTCCGCCCGACTGCCGATCGACGAGCTCGGCGACCTGTTCGGCATCGAGCTCGACGACGACGACGTCGACACCGCCGGTGGCCTGCTCACCAAGGAGCTCGGACACCTGGCGGTCTCCGGCGACACCGTCACCGTGTCCGGGGTCGTCCTGACCGCCGACCGGGTCGAGGGCAAGCGCCGCCACCTCATCACCGTGCTCGCCGAGCGCACCCACGCCCTGGCCGACGTCGAGGACGCCTTCGACGACGCCGAACCCACCACGACGGGAACCACGCACGCATGACCGACCCCGACACCACCCAGGCCGGCTCGGAGAAGCCCTACCGCGCGGGCTTCGTCTCGTTCGTCGGCCGTCCGAACGTCGGCAAGTCGACGCTGACCAACGCCCTGGTGGGCGAGAAGGTCGCCATCACCTCGTCGAAGCCGCAGACCACCCGGCGCGCCATCCGCGGGATCGTGCACCGGCCCGACGGCCAGGTGATCATCGTCGACACCCCGGGCGTGCACCGTCCGCGCACCCTGCTCGGCGAACGGCTCAACGACCTCGTGCAGTCCACCCTCGGCGACGTCGACGTGATCGGGTTCTGCGTGCCGGCGAACGAGCCCGTCGGTCCCGGCGACCGGTTCATCAACGACACGCTCGACCAGTACCCGCGCGCCAAGAAGATCGCGATCGTCACGAAGATCGACAGCGCCTCGAAGGACCGCGTCGGTGAGCAGCTGCTGGCCGTCTCGAAGCTCCGCGACTGGGACGCTGTGGTGCCGACCTCGGGCACCCGGGGCATGCAGCTCGAAGACCTGCTGGGCGTCGTCACGAGCCTGCTGCCCGAGTCGCCGCAGCTGTACGACTCGAGCGCCGTGACCGAGGAGACCGACGAGGAGCGCATCGGGGAGCTCATCCGCGAAGCCGCGCTCGAGGGCGTCCGCGACGAGCTGCCGCACTCGCTCGCCGTGGTCATCGAGGACATCGTCGAGCCCGACGCCGACGAGGACGCCGACGGCCCCCTGCGCATCTTCGCGAACCTGTTCGTCGAGCGGGACAGCCAGAAGGCGATCGTCATCGGACACAAGGGCGAGCGCCTGAAGGACGTCGGTTCGCGGGCCCGCGTCGAGATCGAGTCGCTGCTCGGGGGCCGGCACGTCTACCTGAACATCCGCGTGAAGGTGGCCAAGGAGTGGCAGCGTGACCCGAAGCAGCTCGGACGCCTCGGCTTCTGACCGTCCGCCGTTCGCACCCCGGGTCATCCGGGCGAGGGACGCGGGGACGAGCGGCCCGCCGTACCGTGGACGGGTGTTCCGTCCCATGCTGCGCGCGCAGGTCATCACCGACCTGCTGATCGCCGTGCTGCTCGGCGGCCTCGTGCTGGTCGCCAGCGGGCGCGGGATCGACGGGCCGTTGTCCGTGGTCACCGTCGTCGGGATGACCGCCGCCCTGGCACTCCGGCGCCTGTCACCCGGGCTCGCCCTGGCCGTTGCGTGGGTGTTCGCGGTCTTCGAGATGGTCACCCTGCAGGTGCCGGACGTGTCGAACGCGTTCATCGCCGGCGTCATGTACACGACGAGTGCGTGCGGCAGCCGCCGTGTGCGGCTGGCCGGGCTCGTGTCGGCGATCGTCGGGTCCGTCGCCGCGGCGGCGTACATGGGCTTCGACGACTACCAGAACCGGCTCACCTACGAGACCGCCTCCACGCCGCTGCAGGAGTCCCTGCAGGTCACACTCTCGTTCTTCGCCGTCGTCCTGCTCCTGCTGCTGCTGCCGTGGCTCGCCGGACTCGTGGTCCGGACCCGTCGTTCGGCGAGCATGAGTCGCGAGGCCCAGCTGCTCGCGGAGCGTGACGCCGCGCGGGCCGACCGGGCCGTCGCGGTCGAGCAGGAGCGCGTGCGGATCGCCCGCGACATGCACGACATCGTCGCGCACTCGCTCGCGGTCGTCATCGCGCAGTCCGACGGTGCCCGGTACGCCCTGAAGGCCGACCCCGCGGTGGCCGACCAGGCCCTCAGCACCATCTCGTCCACGGCCCGGCGAGCCCTCGGTGACGTGCGCGAACTCCTCGGCGCGCTCCGGCACGAGCAGGGGACCGCGCCGACGCCCGAGATCGACGACATCGACCGGCTCATCGACGAGATGCGGCAGCTCGGGCTCGACGTGCGGGTGGAACGCGAGGGCGACCCCGCCGGGCTGCCCACCACCACGCAACTTGCGGTCTACCGGATCGTGCAGGAGAGCCTGACGAACGCGTACAAGCACGGAGAGCCCGGCAGCCCGGTGCGTGCCGCCCTGACCTACCGGCCGGACACCGTCGAGATCGCCGTCGTGAACCGTCGTGCCGACGACGGCGTCCGCGGCCCCGGCACGGGCCACGGCCTGGTCGGCATGCGCGAGCGCGCCGTGATGACCGGCGGCACCATGACCGCCGGGGCCCGAGGAGACGACTTCGCGGTCGCCGTCCGGATGCCGACCGTCCCGGCCAGTGGGCAGATGCCCCGTGGCCGGATCACCCCGACCGAGCAGGAGCGCACCGCCCGATGACCACGATCCCGACCGACGAGCACTCGATCCGCGTCGCCCTCGTCGACGACCAGGCGCTGTTCCGCACCGGCATCCGGATGCTCATCGACTCGCAGCCCGACCTGCGGTTCGTGGGCGAGGCGGGCGACGGTGCCGAGGGGGTCGAACTCGTCCGGCGGACCCGTCCCGACGTGGTGCTGATGGACGTCCGGATGCCCGTGATGGACGGCATCACGGCGACCGGTCACATCGTCGAGCAGTCGGGCACCGACGGCGCGAAGGTCCTCGTGCTGACCACGTTCGACTTCGACGAGGCCGCTGCCAAGGCCATCCGCGCCGGTGCGAGTGGCTTCGTGCTCAAGGACGCCGACCCCGAGTTCCTGCTCGCGGCGGTCCGGACCGTGCACGCCGGCACCGCGGTGTTCGCCGCGTCGGCCACGCGGGAGCTCCTGCGACGGTACGACGACTCGGTCGGCCGCGCCGCCGCCGTCCCCGCGGCCTTCGCCGACCTCACCCCGCGTGAGCGCGAGATCTTCGACCTGGCCGCCCGGGGGTTCAGCAACAGCGAGATCGCCCAGCACGAGTACGTCAGTGAGGCGACCGTGAAGACGCACATCTCGCGGGTCCTGACGAAGCTCGAACTCCGCGACCGGGTGCGGCTCGTCGTCTTCGCCCACGAACACGGGCTCGTCACCAAGGCCGACTGACCCCGGGTCATCCGCGGGGATGACCCCTCCACAGGCAACCGAGCCGAGCGGACGATCCACAGGAGCCGAGCGGGCGACGCGGGACAGGGCCGCTGACCGCCATCGTGGATGCATGACCACGAGCCACGCCCCGATCATCCGCCTCGACCACGTGTCCAAGCACTACGGCGACGACGCCCGACGTGTGACCGCGCTCGACGACGTCAGCGTCGACATCGGCGCGGGGGAGTTCACCGCGGTGATGGGCCCGTCCGGGTCCGGCAAGTCGACGCTCATGCACGTCGCGGCCGGCCTCGACGCCGTGTCCACCGGCCGGATCCAGATCGACGGCGTCGACATCACAGCCCTGGGCGACAAGGACCTCACCGAGCTGCGTCGTCGTCGGCTGGGCTTCGTGTTCCAGTCGTTCAACCTCGTCCCGACGCTCGACGTCAGCGAGAACATCCGGCTGCCGTTCCTGCTCGGTGGGCACAAGCCCTCGCACGAGGAGACCGCCTGGATCGACCGGCTGGTCGAGATGCTCGGGCTCGGCAACCGGCTGACCCATCGTCCGCACCAGCTCTCCGGCGGGCAGCAGCAGCGCGTCGCCATCGCACGGGCGCTCGCATCGCGACCGGCGGTGGTCGTCGCCGACGAACCGACCGGCGCGCTCGACTCCCGCACGGGGCGCGACGTGCTCGCGATCCTCCGCGGTGCCGTCCAGGAGTGGGGGCAGAGCGTCGTCATGGTCACGCACGACCCGGTGGCAGCCGCGAACGCCGACCGCATCCTGTTCCTGGCCGACGGCCGGATCGTCGCCGACCGCCCCGCGATGGACGCCGGCGCGATCTCCACGACGATGCTCGGGATGGAGGCAGCAGCGTGAACGGCGTCCGCTCCTTCGCCCCCACCGTCCTGGTCGCCGCCCTCGGCACCATGTTCGGTTCCGCCCTCGTCATCGCACCGGGGATCGTGACCGAGGCGCTCCGAGCCGCCGGGGTCGCCGACCTCGGCCCGATCAAGGCGATCCTGTCGGTGGTCGGGTGGCTGTTCCTCGGCATCGCGCTCTACGTCGGCGCGATCGTCACCGCGAACACCTGCGCCACCCTGATCGCCGGGCAGACCCGGATCATCGCCCTGCAGCGGTTGGTCGGCGCGACCGGTGCGACCTTGCGGGCGCGGATCACGCGCACCGGCCTGGTGGTCGGTGTGCTCGGCGGGGTCGTCGGCGCCGTCGTGGGGACCGCGCTCTCGGCCCTGTTCGTCATCGTCCTGCGGGGCAACGGGGTCCTGCCCGAGGCCGACTACACGTACGTGCCGTGGGAGCTCGTCCTGCCGGTCGTGGCCGTCGTCCTCGCCACCTGGGGGGCCTTCGCCGCCGGGTCGCGCCGCGTGCTCACCGTCACACCGCTCGAAGCGCTGTCGTCGTCCGTCGAGCCGAGCCACGACGACGTCCGGTCCGGTACGGCCCGCAAGGTCTGGGCGATCGTGCTCATGGCCGGCGGCGCGGTGCTGATGCTGCTCGGGCTCGCGGTGAGCTCGCTGACCCCGATCGCGGTCCTGCCGGCGGCGCTCGGCGGGTTCGTGTCCTTCGCGGGGGTCGCCGTGGGGGCGACGATCGTGATGCCGCCGGTGCTGCAGCTCATCGGCCGCATCGGCTCGCACGACCCCGTCGTCCTGCTCGCCGGACGGAACGCGATGCGGGCGCCGGGACGGTCCTCGCGGGCGACCATCGGGCTCGTCATCGGCGTCACCCTGCTCGTCACCTTCGCGGTCGCGCTCGGCATCATGCAGCACGTGCTCGAGACCGAGATGCGCGCCATGAGCGCGGGGAGCGCCACCCCGCAGATGATCGAGGCGCAGCGCGACCTCTTCGTGCAGATCAACGCCGTCGTCAGCGTGGTCGTCGGGTTCTCCGCCGTGATCGCCGCCGTCGGGGTCGTGAACGCCCTGGCGCTCGGGGTGCTCCAGCGTCGACGCGAACTCGGGCTGCTGCGGGTGCTCGGCCTGACCGGTGCACAGGTCCGACGGATGATCGTGACCGAGGCCGTGCAGATGGTCGTCGCGGCCGTCGTCTCGGGGCTCGCACTCGGCACGCTGTACGGCTGGGTCGGCGGGCAGACGCTGCTCGGCTCGCTCGGGACGCCCGTGGCGCCGGTGCTGCCGCCGCTGACCATCGGCATCGTGGTGATCGGCGCGCTGGTCCTGGCGGTCGTCGCCACCATCGCGCCGGTGCGGCGCGCGATGCGCGTCCCGCCGACCGAGGCCCTCGCGGTCGACTGACCCGTCGCCCTGGTCGCACCACGCGACGACACGGGAGGCCCGGTGCCAG
>NZ_MJGT01000062.1:47351-53479 GCF_001864975.1 Curtobacterium sp. MMLR14_002 | reverse complement strand
CACCGCTCTGCCCTCTTCACCGAGGGCAGCAGTCGGAACAGCTTTGAGACCAGATCATGGTCGAGGGTGTTCCGGTGGTCATAGCGAGAGGGAAACGCCCGGTCACATTCCGAACCCGGAAGCTAAGCCTCTCAGCGCCGATGGTACTGCAAGGGGGACCTTGTGGGAGAGTAGGACGCCGCCGGACTTAACGTAGAAGAACCAGGAACCCCTGACCATTCGTGGTCAGGGGTTTTCTGCGTTTGCGGCCCGTCCACAGGACAGGTGGGAGGGACAGGCTCCGCGGTAGGGTTGTCGGGTCATGACTGCGCCATTCACCACTGCCTCCGGCTCCGACATCCGCGTCCGCTTCTGCCCGAGCCCGACGGGGACCCCGCACGTGGGGCTCATCCGCACCGCGCTCTTCAACTGGGCCTACGCCCGCCACACCGGCGGCAAGCTCGTGTTCCGCATCGAGGACACCGACGCCGCCCGCGACAGCGAGGAGTCGTACGCGCAGATCCTCGACGCGCTCCGCTGGCTCCGGCTCGACTGGGACGAGGGGGTGGACGCCGGCGGCGAGCACGGACCGTACCGGCAGTCCGAGCGCACCGCGATCTACGACGACGTGATCGCGAAGCTCAAGGAGTCGGGTCACATCTACGAGTCCTTCGTCACGCCGGACGAGATGGAAGCCCGCAACAAGGCGGCCGGTCGTGACCCCAAGCAGGGCTACGACAACCACGAGCGTGACCTGACCGATGCCGAGCGCCAGGCGTTCCGCGACGAGGGCCGCGAGCCGGCGCTCCGCCTGCGTGTCCCCGACCGTGACCTGAGCTTCGACGACCTGGTGCGTGGGGAGATCACCTTCAAGCAGGGCACGTTCCCCGACTTCGTGGTGGTCCGCCCGAACGGCAAGCCGCTGTACACGTTCACGAACCCGGTCGACGACGCCCTGATGGGCATCACGCACGTGCTCCGGGGCGAGGACCTGCTGTCGTCGACCCCGCGGCAGATCGCCCTGTACGAGGCGCTGTACGAGATCGGCCTCGCGCCCTCCATCCCCGTGTTCGGACACCTGCCGTACGTGATGGGGGAGGGCAACAAGAAGCTGTCGAAGCGTGACCCCGAGTCGAACCTGTTCCACCACCGCGCCGCCGGCATGATCCCGGAGGGGCTCGTCAACTACCTGGCGCTCCTCGGCTGGTCGATCGGGCCCGACCGCGACGTGTTCTCGATTGACGAGATGGTCGCGGCGTTCGACGTCACCGACGTGAACCCGAACCCGGCCCGCTTCGACCACAAGAAGGCCGAGGCGATCAACGGGGACCACATCCGTCTGCTCGCTCCCGAGGACTTCCGGTCGCGTCTGCTGCCGTACCTGTCGGAGTTCATCAGCGACCCGGCGACCCCGGAGCAGCTCGAGGTCCTGACCAAGGCGGCTCCGCTCGTGCAGGAGCGCATGCAGCTGCTCGGCGAGGCGCCGGCGATGCTCGGGTTCCTGTTCACCTCCGACGCCGACCTGGTGGTCGAGGACGACGCCCTGGCCTCGCTCAAGGGCGACACGGCGACGGTCCTGACCGCGAGCACCGCCGCGCTCGAGGGCGTCCAGGACTGGACCACCGAGGCCATCGAGGGTGCGCTCCGTGCGGCCCTCATCGACGAGCTCGGTCTGAAGCCCCGCGTCGCGTTCGGCCCGCTGCGCGTGGCGGTGTCCGGACGCCGGATCAGTCCGCCGCTGTTCGAGTCGATGGAGATCCTGGGCAAGGAGTCCACCCTGACCCGGCTCCGCGCCCTCGCGGCGCGCTGACCGACCGTGAGCAGCACGGAGCACGCCGACCAGGTCGTGCACGACGTCGCGGTCATCGGCGCCGGGCCGGCCGGGCTGAGCGCTGCGCTCAACCTGGTCCGGGCGAAGCGCACCGTGCTGCTCGTCGATGCCAACCGCCCCCGGAACGCCGCGACGCTGCGGTCGCACGGGTTCCTGACGCGGGACGGCATCTCGCCGCTCGAACTCCGCAAGCTCGGGCGGACCGAGGTCGAGGGGTACCCGGAAGCGACGGTCGTGCAGTCCGTCGTCGACCTGGTGGCCCCGGACCTCGACACGGACACCTGGCGGGTGCACGGCTCGTGGCGCGGCACCGAGCTCGAGGCCCGGGCCCGGACGGTCGTCGTGGCGACGGGGTTGCGCGAGGAGTTCCCGGCGCTGCCGATGCTCCGCGCGTTCTACGGCACCGCGGTGCACAGCTGCGTCGAGTGTGATGCGTACGACAAGGCCGGGCAGCCGCTCGCGTTCATCTGCGAGACCGACGACGTCGTCGACCGCGCACTGCTCATCGCCGCGTGGACCGACGACCTGATCGTCTACACGAACGGGGTGGCGCCGCTCGACGACGCCGGCCGCGCTCGGCTGGCGTCGGCGGGGATCGTCGTGGACGAGCGGGTCGTCGAGGACCTCGAGGGCGATCGCTCCGGGATGACCGGTGTCCGGCTCGCCGACGGCCACGTCGAGCCGCGGACCGGTGGGTTCGTCCGACCGGTGTGGCACGCCGACCTCGACTGGCTGCGCACCGGCGCCACCACGAGTCCGAGTGCCACGAGCGCAACGGGCGGGAACACGGCCGCGAACGGCGACACGCCCGGAGCGCTCGACGGGCTCCAGCGCGACACGCAGGGACTCCTCGTGGTCGACCGGGTGGGCCGGACGTCCGTCCCCGGGCTCTACGCCGTGGGAGACGTCACGCCTCCCGGGCCGGAGCAGCTCATCGTCGCCGCCGGACACGGAGCCGCGACCGCCGCCGCCGTGCACCGAGACCTGGTGGGTGGTCTTGCGGACCTCCGGGATGCTGTACAGTAGTTGATCGTGCCCCGGGTGACCGGGCCAGAAGGCCGACAGGCCTTTTGGGGTATGGTGTAATTGGCAACACAGCGGTTTCTGGTACCGTCGTTCTTGGTTCGAGTCCAGGTACCCCAGCACTCGACGAACAGCCCCCGGGACATCCCGGGGGCTGTTCTCGTTGCCGGGACCTTCTCGTTGCCGGGACCTTCTCGTTCCGAGCGTCCTCATCGGCGATGCACGGCGCATCCACGGTCGCGCCACGGCTGATCCGTAGGTTGCGCGGAACCGCACGATCCCCGAGCCGGGCGAGCCGCCGTGCGGACGGCGCCCACGGCGGTGGACCGGTCGTTCCGGAGTCGTACCGTCCGTGGCGGGCGCAGGCCGCGCCTCCAGGCCGGTTGCGGTTCCCCGCACCGGGCCGACGCCTGCTCGCGGGCCGGGGGAACGCGGACCTACGGTCGGAGGACCGTCGCGGGAGTCGTGGCGGTCCGCTGCTGAGCACCCGAGGTGTCATCGTGACCTCCGTCGACCCGCTGACGACCGTCGATCCCTGGAACCACCCCGCAGCCGTGCCCGCGGCGGCCGACCACTCCGTGCTGGACCGCTGGGACCGCGTGGTGGCACTCCGGGGCGACGCCGCCGCGCTGGCGGGGGACGGCCGTCCGTACACCTACGCCGAAGCGGACCGGGCCTCGCGCGCGCTGGCCGCAGCCCTGGCCGTGACGCTCCGACCCGACGACCACAGCGGCGCCGGTGTCGGCGACACCCCGGGCGGGGCATCGAAGCCGGTCGGGCTGATGGCCGGGCAGTCGACCGAGGCCGTGATCAGCATCCTCGCGCTGGTGCGTGCCGGACGGACCGTGGTGGTGCTCGACGACCACCTGCCCGCAGCACGGCTGGCACACGTGGCCCGGCTCGCCGGCGTCGACGAGATCGTCGCCGACACCGAGCGTGCAGCGCTGGCCGCCGACGTCGTCGCGGAACGGGACGGCCGGGTGCACGCACTCGGCGAACTGCTGGACGCGGGCGAACCGGGCGCGGCCCCGTCGGCGGACACCGTCGGCGTGCGCCCCGGCGGGCGGGACCCCTTCGCCATCGTCTTCACCTCCGGCTCGACCGGCATGCCAAAGGGCGTCGTCCTGACGCACCGGCAGCAGATCGCCGACGCCGAGCAGGACGCGGTCGCACTCGGCCTCGGCCCGGGCGACCGGCTCGGTGTCGTCCTGCCGCTGTCGTTCGCGGCCGGGCTCCTGTTCTCGTTCGACACGTTGCTCTGCGGCGGCACCATCGTGCTGCTCGAGCCGCGTGAACTCGGTGTCGAGCGGCTGCTCGGACGGTTCCGGGACGACGACGTGAACGTGCTCGTCTGCACCCCGCACCTGCTGCGGTCGATCGTCGGGTCGCAGAACGCCCCCGGGTCGCACGGGACCGCAGCCGGGACCGCACCGGTGCTCGGCGGGCTGCGCTTCCTGATGACCACGGGCGAGTCCGTCACCGGCGCCGACCTCGCCGCTGCTCGACCCCACCTGGACCCGGACACGCTGCTCCTGAACGCCTTCGGCTCGAGCGAGACCGCGTGCGTCGCGTACTGCCCGGTGGCACCGGGCGAGCCGGTGCCCGCGGGCGTCGTGCCCGCCGGGTGGCCGCTGCCCGGCAAGACGGTCCTCGTGCTCCGAGAGGACGGCAGCCCTGCCGACCCGGGGGAGACCGGTGAGCTCGTCGTGGTCTCCGACGCCCTGACCGCGGGCTACTGGGGTGCGCCGGAGAAGACCGCCGAACGGGCGGGACACACCGGCGAGGCCGAGGCCGTCGCCGGCATCCCCGTCGGGACCCCGAGCTGGCGGCAGGGCGACCTGGCACGCGTCGACCCCGACGGGCGGCTCGTGCTGCTCGGCCGATCCGACGACGCCGTGAAGGTCCGTGGCTACCTGGTCGAGCCGAGTGAGGTCGAGGCGGCGCTCCGCGCGGTCCCCGAGGTGCACGACGCGGTCGTGACGGCACAGGTCGACCCCGGTTCCGTCACCCGGCTCGTCGCCTACGTGGTCGGTCGCCCGGGGCACCGCACCCCGGCACCGGGTGCGCTCCGACGGGCCCTCCGTGAGCGGCTGCCCGAGTACATGGTGCCGGCGTCGATCGTGCCGATGACCGAACTGCCGCGGAACGAGCGCGGCAAGGTCGACCGGGCCGAACTCCCCGGGGCGCCGAGCGTCGAGACCGAGATGGTCGAGGGCGAGTACGACCAGTGGGAGCTCGTCGTGGGGCAGATCTGGGCCGAGGTGCTCGGCCTGCGGGGCGTGCACCTCGACGAGGACTTCTCCGCGCTCGGCGGCGACTCGCTGTCCGCCGAGGAGATGCTCGCCGTCGTGCAGGACCGGCTCGGGGTCGACCTGCGCTCCTCGGACGTGCTCGAGCACCCGACGCTCCGCGCCTTCGCCCGACGGGTGCGGAGCGGCACGAGCGCGCTGCCGAGCCACCCCGACGTCGTGAAGGTGTCCGAGGCACGCGAGGGCGGCCGTCCGCCGGTGTTCTGCTTCGCCGGTGGCGGTGCCCTGGCGCTGACGTTCCTGCCGCTCTCGCGGCACCTGCCCGCGCACGACCTGTACGCGTTCCAGCAGCACGCCCTCGAGCGCCGTGGGATGCCGGACTGGAACATCGAGCGGAGCGCCCGCCGCTACCTCGCGCTGATGCGCATCGTGCAGCCCCGCGGCCCGTACCTGCTCGTCGGGCACTCGCTCGGCGGACTCGTCGCGCTCGAGATCGCCCGGCTCCTGACCGAGAGCGGCGAGCAGGTGGAACACGTCGTCCTGCTCGACACCTACCTGCCCCGAACGAAGTCCGAACAGGCCCGCCTGCACTTCGGCCGGATGGAGCCGCGCGACCAGCCGTACTCCGCCGTCCGCGCCGTGCAGCGGGGGCTCGACCGCGCCGTCAGGCGGGTCCTGCCCGCGGGTGTGCCGTACGGGGCGCTGTTCGCGAAGCGGCTCCGGGCGTACACCGCCGGCGTGCTGCGGCACGGTGGGCAGAAGGACTTCGACGCCTTCTTCGACCAGGCCGAGATCGTCACCAGGCGCCACCACCCGACGCCGTTCCACGGGCGCGCCACCTACGTCCTCGCCGACGCCAACCCCGACGCCGCCGGGTGGTCCGCCCTGCTGCGCGGGCCCACCGAGATGGTGCGGATCGCGAGCGAGCACACGTCGCTGCTGCGGGAACCGCACGTCGCCGAGCTCGCGGTCGCGCTGCGGGCCGCCTTCGAGACGGCGGACGTGCCGCAGGTCTGAGACCGGCCCACGAGCGGACGGGAGGCGCG